>JBOHIG010000315.1:0-7141 GCA_050725815.1 Xanthobacteraceae bacterium | reverse complement strand
GCTACCTACCTGGCCGCGAGTTCTGGAAGCGAATGTCAAATCCAAAACTCCACTAGCAATCTATACTTGCTAGTGGTCCTTTGATTCTAACATTCGCAAAGTCGCCTGCCCAAATGGAATGCGAATGTTAGAATCGAACCACTAGTCAATACGTCCCGCTGACCAGCCGCAAGTCGTGCCGATGCCCCGCTTCGCCGCCAACGTCGCCTATCTCTTCACCGAGCGCCCGTTCATCGAGCGCTTCGGCGCAGCGGCTGCCGCCGGCTTCACCGCGGTCGAACTGCAATTCCCGTACGACAATGCGCCGTCGGCCGTGAAAGCCGAGCTCGAACGCCACCGCCTCACCATGCTTGGCATCAATACCCCGCAAGGCAGCATGCCGGGGACCGAGTCCGGCATTGCCGCCGTGCCCGGCCGGGAGGCCGAGTTCGCGGTGCTGTTCCAGCGCGCGCTCGACTATGCCGTCGCGATCGGCGGACGCCAGATCCATGTGATGGCGGGCAGGGTGCCGCCCGAGCAGCGCCCGGCCGCCGAGACGGTGTTCGCGAAAAATCTCGCGCGCGCGGCCGACCTCGCCGCTGAGAAGGGCATCGCGCTGCTGATCGAGCCGATCAATCCGCGCGACCGGCCCGACTACTACCTCAACCGGGTCGAGCACGCCGCCGACATCGTCGCCAAGGTCGGCCACGCGAACCTGCGCATCCAGTTCGACTTCTATCATGTGCAGATCGTGGGCGGCGACCTCATCCGCCGCTTCGAGAAGCACATGCCGATGGTCGGTCACGTGCAGGTCGCCGCGGTGCCTTCGCGGCACGAGCCTGACGAAGGCGAGGTGAACTACCGCGACATCTTCGCCGCGCTCGATTCGCTGGGCTATAGTGGCTTTGTCGCAGCCGAATACCGCCCGCGTGGACGCACCGAGGATGGCCTCGGCTGGGCCCGGCCAGGAGGCCTCGCCCCTAGGTAAATCGTGCAAAAACAGATACTTGGCTTGTGTCGCCGCTATGTCACAGCCGCGCGGGGAATTGCGGCATGGCTGCGCTGGGACGGCTCTGCGCCTTGCGATGCCCGTAGTCATTGCTAATTTGGCCCCATGTGGGGTCTCAAACGGCCATCTGCGGACGATGCCAAGTCGGGCGAGCAACAGCCGCAGCGGCTCAAGGATGCGTTGCGCAAGGCGCGCATCGATTCCGCCGAGCGTACCGGTGTCGTGGTCGACTTGCACGACGCCGAGGTTGCGCGCCTGGAGCTTCTCAACGAGGCGCTCGATCCGCTGTTCGCGGAAGTCCCGAACGAGGTCGACCTGTTCGACCGCGGGCTTTCGCGCGGCGAGACACCGCGCCTCTGGGTCGACATCATCGCCCATGTGAGCATGGGCCGCGACAAGCGCGTGTACCGCTTCCTTCAGGACACCCGCCATGGCCGCAAGGTGCTGGCCGAGACCGTCAACATCCCCGAGATGGTCGAGGCGGTGACCAAATATGTGGCGCAGCGGCTGATCGAGCGCGAGCGCGCGCTGGTCGATAGCAGCACGCCGGCGATCGGCGACATCCGGCGCGAGGCGAATTTCGAGCGTCGCCGCCGTCGTCGTCGGGCGTTCCGCGCCTTCGTGTTCGGAATTTTTGCAGGCTTCGTGACCTTGATCGCGCTTGCGCTGCTGCTGCCCGGACCGACGCCCTAAGTTAGTTCCGTTCCAGCACGCTGCGTCCGATCTCGCCGATGCGTGAGCCATCGGCGGCGAAACCGCGCGAGATGACTTCGCACCGCCAACGGCTTGGCTCGCCTTCGATGCGGTAGAGGTTGTAACCCGCGGGATCGTGCTTCCCTGGCGGCGTTTCCGATGCCGACGGCACACCGATCGCCGGGATCGGTCCGTGCGGCCCGTCGATCTGGACGGTCTGGTGGCGGTGGTTGTGGCCGTGAATCAATAATTCGGCGCCGTGGCGCGCGAGGGTGTCGCGCAGCAGCGCGCCATCGACCAGCCGCTTGAGATAATGCGCGCGCTTGCTGGTCGGTGGATGGTGGATCATCACCACCCGGAACAGCCCCTGCTTGCGGGATGCGTCGAGCAGCGGACCGAGCCGTTCGACCTGCCGGCCGCCGACACGGCCGATTGCCATGAATGGCAGGCTCGGGACCGCGCTCGAGACGCCGATGAGCGCGACACCGCCGCGCCGGCGCAGGAACGGAAACGCTTCCGCGTTCGGGTTCGCCTCGTCGCCGCGCATGTACTCGGCCCAGTGCGCCTGGCGATGCCGTTCGGCGCGGCGCACATAGGCGTCATGGTTGCCCGGAACGAGCGTCACGTCGTCCGGTGTCCCCAGCATCTCGAGCCAGGCGCGCGCCGGTGGAAATTCGCCCGGTAGCGCGACGTTGATCAGATCGCCGGTGACCGCGATGTGATCGGTCGCCTGCTGCTTGAGATCGGCGACGATCTGGCCCAGCACCGCCGGGCGGTGGGCAACGCCGCGCTTGCGATACCAGTTGGCAAGGCCGGTCGCGCGCTTTCCGATCAGCTCATGGACGCGCGGCTTCGGCAGCGGGCTCAGATGCGGGTCCGACAGATGCGCCAGTACGAAAGCCGACATTCGTTCTTCGCTCGCGCAAAATCTTGTTCGAAAAGCGATGTCGACTTTTCGGGATCGCGCGCCTATGAGCTGCCAATCAAGATCCCGGCGAGAAAAACCAGCGTTCCGCCCAGCACCACCTGGAACGCCGCCGAGAGGAACGGCGTGTCCATGTACCGATAGCGAATATAGGAGATCGCCACGAGTTCCAATGCCACCACGATCACCGCCAGCATGGTGGCGGTCACGAAGTCAGGGATGAGGTAAGGCAGCGTGTGGCCGACGCCACCGATGGTGGTCATCACCCCGCAGACGGTGCCGCGCAGCCAGGGCGTGCCGCGCCCGGTCAGCGAGCCGTCGTCGGACGCGGCTTCCGCAAAGCCCATGGAGATGCCGGCGCCGACCGAGGCCGCCATTCCGACCAGGAAGGTTTCCCAGGTCGAGTGGGTCGCGAACGCCGCGGCGAACAGCGGCGCGAGCGTGGACACCGAGCCGTCCATCAGCCCAGCGAGGCCCGGCTGCACGTATTGCAGCAGGAACACCCGCCGCGCGGTCTCGTCTTCCTCGGCGCGCGCCCGCGGCGTCAATAACTCCGATTCAAGCTTCTTGGCGATGCCTTCATGCTCGCTTTCGACCTCGGCGAGCTCGACCAGGAGCTGTCGGGTCGAGGCGTCGCGCGTCGTCCCGGCCGCGCGCCGGTAGAAGCGCGCCGCCTCGTATTCCATGGTTTCGGCGAATTTCCGTACTTCGTCGAGATTGAGCGGCTGCATCAGCCAGAGCGGCCTCTTGTGAATGAAGCCCTTGACGTCCTGGCGGCGGATCAGCGGCAGGTACTCGCCGAATTTCGAGCGGTAGAGCTCGAACAGGCGCGTGCGGTGCTGGACCTCCTCGTCCGCCATCTCATCGAACACCCTTGCGGAGGTGGGATACTGCGCGCGCAGGCCCTCGGCGAAGCCACGATAGATGCGGCTGTCCTCCTCCTCATTGGAGATGGCGAGCGCGAGGACTTCCGGCTCGGTGAGATCGGCAAAACGTTTCACAATGCCCTCAGAATCGGTTGAAACCTTAGATTAGAACTACTCTAAACAAATAGAGCTGTGCTGTGCAATGTTGTAGCCGGCTTTGTTATTGGCTGGGCTTGTGCCGGTCATCCATCTTCCTGACCGATGGGTGCGAAAGACGTGGAGGCCCGGCATAAAGCCGGGCATGACGACGGACATCCGGACCACGTGGAGCGGCGAAGTGGGTGAACGCGGAACGATGCTGGAATCCATCCGCACGGCGCTGGAGCCGGCGATACGCCGTGTGCTGCACACCTATTGGCGGTTCTCGCGCGGGATGACGCTTGGCGTACGCGGGCTGATCGTGGACGACGCCGGCCGCGTGTTCCTGATCAAGCACAGCTATGTCGGCGGCTGGCATCTGCCGGGCGGCGGCGTCGAGCCGGGTGAGACCATGCTCGATGCGCTGATCCGCGAGCTGGCCGAGGAGGGCAATATCGAGCCGACGGCGCCGCCGATGCTGCACGGCATCTTCTTCAACCAGCGAGTCTCGCGCCGCGACCATGTCGCGGTCTACGTGCTGCGCGAATTCCGCCAGACCGCTCCACCGACGCCGACGCGGGAGATCGTGGCGCACGGGTTCTTCCCGATCGGCGAGCTTCCCAACGACACCACCGCTGCGACCCGTGCGCGGATCGTCGAAGTGCTCGGCGGTGCGCCGGTGCGGGAGCGGTGGTGACGGTGCTTCAGGCGTTGGCCTGTTTCGCGCGGCAGGCCGGTCCCGGGCCGCGCATATAGTGGCGCTCGGGGTGGTAGGCCGCGAACAGGTCGCGGCGCAACATGGTCATCATGTCCGCAAACGCCGTCAAGAGATTATCGCCGCGCATGGTCTCCTCCGTCGCATCGGAAGGCCGGTCGAGCCTTCCATCTGCCTCATTGGTAGGCGCAGCACGCCGGAGCGGCTGTGACGGCGATCACAGAACGGGCGATTGGGAGGGGAATTAGGGTTAGCGCCGCACGAATGGGATTGCAGCGCTCGAAAGCGTCGTGCCGGCAATCGCGGCGAACAGCTTCTCGTCGCCTTCGCTGATGACGCAATTGCGGCCCGAGCGCTTGGCCGCGTAGAGGCAGAACTCGGCCGCTTCGATCAGGGCCTGCGAGCTCATCGCCTCGTGCTGCGTCGCGACGCCGATCGACACCGTAAGACGCGCCTGTTTCTCGCCGGTCGATCGCTTGATCAACTCGCATTTCATGATCGCGTGGCGGAACTGCTCGGCGGTCCGTACCGCCGGCGCAAGCTGCGCGCGCGGGAGCACGACCGCGAAGCGATCGTCGCGGTAGCGGGCGGCGAGGTCGCGCCCGGTAATGCCGTCCTTGAGTGTCGCGGCGACGAAGCGCAGCACGCGATCGCCCACGACATGGCCGTAGGTCTCGTTGATGGCGCGGATACCGTCGATGTCGACCATCAGCAGCGTCAGCGGGTCCTTGGCGGTGCAGCACTCGGCCATCGTCCGTTCCAGCGCGACGATGAAGCAGCGGCGATTGCCGAGCGAGGTCAGCGGGTCGGTCTGGCACTCGGCGCGCAGCGCGGTAAGCTCGCGACGAAGCTGCGCGATCTCCTCCCACATGGCGTGAAGCTGAAGCTGGAGGCGAGCATTGGTCGCCGCCATTTCGCGCGCGCCCTTGAGCAGATGCTCGACCACGGTCCGCACGCCTTCGCCGTTCTTGATGCCGCCAAGGCGCTGGGTGGCGCTGGCGAGATCGGCGGAATAGGCGCCAGCCGAGCTTCCGGCGGAGCCGACCGCGACCGCGACCTGCTCGATCTCGCCGGCAATGCGCGCGCCGAGCCGGTCGACCTTATCCGGCACGTCGTCGGGTCCGATATAGGTACGATGGAGTTCCTCGATGTCCTTGGCGGTGAGCGAGCCCTTGCTAGCGAGCCGCGTGTTGACCGCCGCCGTCAGCAGCCCGCTGTCGCCTGCGGCATAGCCGTACCAGAGCGCATAACTCTTCGGATCGGCGCATTCGCCGAGCGCGCCGATCTTGCCGAGCGCTGCTTGCGCGATCGCAAGGGTATTGTGGTGTCGGATCTCGGCCATCGGTCTCCCCAAGGGCAATTACAATGGTCTGCGATCCCTCAAGAACCCGTTAACCACTAGTGTGGCGGTTCAGAAGTTCGCCATGCTTGGACGCCGGGTCGGAGCGAACTTCTGAACCAAAGCCACACTAGATAACCTATTGATTCTAGTGTCCCTTTGAATCCGAAGTTCGCATATGGATTCGCGGATTGGTGCTTGCGAACTTCGGATTCGGGACACTAGCGCGGGAAGCGCCCGCGGTCATGCGGGCGGGAATAATCGAACGGCGGTCCGAGTGGCACGATCCCGGTCGGGTTCACGCGTTTCTGGCTGCCGTAATAGTGCTTCTTGATGTGGTCGAAGTTGAGCGTTTCGGCGACGCCCGGCGTCTGGTAAAGATCGCGCACGTAGTTCGAGAGATTGGGATACTCGGCAATCTTCTTCAGATTGCATTTGAAGTGGTAGTGATACACGGGATCGAAGCGGACCAGCGTGGAGAACAGCCGCCAGTCGGCCTCGGTGATCTGCGCGCCGGCAAGATAGCGCTGGCGCGACAGCCGCTGCTCGAGCTGGTCGAGCGTATCGAACAATGTCGTGCAAGCTTCCTCGTAGGCGTCCTGCGAGACGGCGAAGCCGCAGCGGTACACTCCGTTGTTGACGGTGGTATAGACGAGGTCGTTGACACGATCGATCTCCTCGCGCAGCGCCGGCGGATAGTAGTCGGTCCGATCGTCCGTGAAGGCCGCGAACGCCGAATTGAGCATGCGGATGATTTCGGAGGACTCGTTGTTGACGATGGTGCGACGCTCCTTGTCCCAGAGAGTCGGCACGGTCACGCGGCCGGAGTAGCGCGGATTGGCGAGCAGGTAGATCTCGGACAGATCCTTGGTGCCGTTGACGGTGTCGGGAATGCACCCGGGTTCGTCGGCAAAGCGCCAACTCCGCACGCCGTAGAGCGGGGCCGCAATCGTGATCGAGATCGCGCCCTCCAGCTTCTTGAGCTTGCGGAAGAGAGTGGTGCGGTAGGCCCACGGGCAGGAATGCGAGACATACAGGTGATAGCGGCCCGCCGCCGCCGGAAAGCCGTTTTCACCGCTGGGACCGGCGCTGCCGTCGGCGGTGATCCAATTGCGGTAGCGGCTGGGCGTGCGCACGAAACGGCCGCGCTCGTGGCGGTTTTCGGGCGTGTCCTCGTGCCAGACGCCCTCGACGAAGAATCCCATGGCCGTCGTCCTCCTCCGTGAGCCGGTACTCTATCCAAATGCGGCTAGTGCCGCCGATTTGAAGTTCCTGCACCACTTGCCGCAATCTCATTCAGGAACTTCAAATCGAAAAGCGGCACTAGGATCATAGAGTTGCTAGTGCCCCTTGTTTCCGAAGTTCGTGTCAGAGTGTGCTGCGGTGTATCACGACCTTCGGAAACGGGGCACTAGTGGAGTGGATTTGACATTCGCGACCCACCCCGCAGCAGTCTCGCGACGCGAATGTCAAATCC
>JBOHIG010000314.1:0-9409 GCA_050725815.1 Xanthobacteraceae bacterium | reverse complement strand
ACCCAGCAGCGGGTTCGCGGCGCGAATGTCAAATCCAAGACTCCACTAGCACCCAATACATGCTAGTGGTCCTTCGATTCTAACATTCGCAAAGTCGCCTGCCCAAATGGGATGCGAATGTTAGAATCGGACCACTAGCGCAAACAGGAATTGTCAGTCGTAATTACCTACGGGAATACCACGCGGCTCGGCGGGGTTGGCCTCAGACACGCACGGTCGTTTCGGTCCTGGCGGCTACCTGGCCGACAGTCGATACACAGACGTGGGCATGGGGGAGCGCCTCGCTGGCGCCCACGGAATTTCTGGCAATAGGCGCATGACCGGCGATCTGGTGTCCCTGAGAATCCTGCTGGTGTCCGGCGTCATGGCGGAGCGCGAACTGCTGCGCCGGGCTGCGGCCCAGGCCACTGTGCCGATCGACGTGCTGGAGGCGGACACCGTTGTGGCTGCGCGGCCGATGCTCGCCGCCAACGACATCGACATCGCGTTCTGCAACGCCGCGGTGTCCGCCAGCGACCTCGCGGCGTTCGTGACCGATTCACGCAAGGCGCGCGTGCAGCCGTTTGTCATCCTGGTCGCGGCGAGCAAGGACGAAGCCGCCGCCATGGCCGCCAACGCCGGCGTCGATGGCGTCGTCGCCAGGCCCGCCGACGCCACGCAGGCGCGCGTGCTGATGGAGCGCTGCATCCACGTCCGGCTGCCGAAACGGATCATGATCGTCGACGATTCGCTCACCATGCGCAGCATCGTTCGCAAGATCCTCGCCGCCAGCCGCTTTCGCATGGACATTGTCGAAGCCCAGGAGGGGATCGCGGCGCTGAAGCAGCTCGCCACCGGCAAGTACGATGTGGTGTTCCTCGACTACAACATGCCCGGCATCAACGGGGTCGAGACGCTCTCGGAAATCAGGCGGCAGTATCCCAGGCTCGGCGTGGTGATCATGACCTCGACTGCGGACGAGGAACTGGCGGAGCGGGCGCGGCTCGCCGGCGCGTCCGCCTTCTTGAAGAAGCCGTTCTATCCCGCGGACATCGACGCGATCCTGCATCGCATCCTGGGATTGCACCCGTCGGTTTGATGGCTAATCCCCGGCCACGAAGAAGTGCCAGGTGCCGTCCGGAGCGATGCCGATGCGGTAGAAGGAGTAGGCGCCGAACTCGACCATGTCCTTGTAGTCGGCGCCGGTGACGATGCGGAACAGCTCGACCTTCTGCTCGGGCGTCAGCGATTTGAGCGGCATGCGCGCGAAATAGGGCCAGAGGTAGATTTCCTCCTTGGTGCCGACGTCGACATGCACGAAGGCCGCCTCCAGCACGTTGATCAGGATCGAGAGCACCTCGACTCCCTGCGAATCCGGATAGTTCGTTTTCCAGAAACCGACCGGGTTCTTGTCCTCCGCGAACGAGAAGATCGGCAGCTTCTCATTTGCCTTCATGACCTCGTAGAGCTTCTGGAGATCGCCGGAGCGCGCGGCGGCGAGGATGCGTTCGCGCGTGCGCGCGACCGCGGGCGGCAGCTTCGCGGCATCGCGGACGATGTCGGGAACCTTGGCGGTCTGCGCGCCGAGCTTGGCGGCAGGCTCCGCTGGCTTGGCGCCAGGCTCCGCTGGCTTGAACCGCTGCTCGACCTGACCCGGAGAGGGCGGCCGGATGGTCTCGGTGCGCACCTTGTTCTGCGCCAGGTTCTGCGCGAAGTCCTGCGCCAAGGCGTTAGCCGACGCCGTCAGCACCAGCAGGCAGAGCGAAAGGCATAAGCGCGTGGTCATGGCTCGCGGCCGATTTCAACGAGCCGCGATTCTAACGAGCAATGTGGCAGGATGCGAGCCGTGGATCGCCCTTGTGCTGCCGGATTGCGCCGGCAGCAGCCGTCCCGACGGCTATTGCTTTGGCATCGCGAGCGAAAACTCGCCGTTGCGGATGCGCAGGGCGAGCCCCTCGGCGAACCGGGCGGCCGGCTCCTCGCCGTAGGTCGAGACGAATTCGGCAAAAGCCGTGAACAGGCACGCCTGCGCCAGGCAGTCCCCGTCGATCCCGTCCAGACGGGCTTCCGTCCAGGCCTCGTTGAGATAGCCGAGCGCAGCCCGCTTCTGCTCATGGTCGGGGCGCCCGTCCTGAGCCTCAATCGCCTGTATTGTCATGTCTTGTTCGGCCCTTTGCCACCGCGGTTCGCGGGGCCCCCTTGTCTGCCGGGGACGTTAGCACGCGAGCGGCGTGCTGCCAGCCGGAGTTTTAGGAAAGGTTAATGGCCCCAATTGGTTGGGATAATTAGTTGGCGTACCGTGCGGTGACCTCGCGGGCGATCTTGGAGCCCTCCTCGAGATACCGGCGGATCACCAGGTCGGCGGCTGGGGTGCAGGTGCGGTAGGTTTGCTGGAAGCCGCGATAGCCGCGGTTGAAGCTCGCGATCATGCGCTTGCGGCGGTCGCCGGTCGGCGCTTCGGCGTCGATCAGCGCCTGCACCTCGTCACGCCATTTCTGGCCCTCGTTGGCGCCGCAGAGGCCGCGCAGATAGTGCAGCGCGCCCATGATCTCGGCGAGCCGTTGCAGGTTGCCGTCGAAAGGAGCGGGCGCTTGCGCACGCACGGGCGCGCCCGCAAGCGCGAGACCGAGAAGCGCGATGGTCAGGAGCCGGAGCATGTCGCAATCGCCATAGGCCCGCGGACGTTGCCCCACAAGCCGGTCGCGCTATGAGGGGTCAAGCCGCCGAAATCATGGCGCATCATCGGCCTCACCGCGCCGCCTTCAGCAGCCCCACCGCACTCGCCACGATCTCTGCCAGCCCCGGCGTGGTCGGCATCGATGCCACCTCGGCCGGGTCGACCCAACGCCACTCCGAGAGTTCCTCGTTGAGCTTCGGCTCGCCCGCGATCCAGCGTGCGGCGAACGGCAGGATCACGAAATGGCGCTCGACCTTGTCCTCGCCATCGCGCGCCACCACCTCGCGGTAGCCGGCGAGCGCCACCGGCTCGATCTCGAGCGCGGTTTCCTCCTCGATCTCGCGCTTGACGGCCTCGGCCAGCGTCTCGCCCGCCTCGACCACGCCGCCGGGCAGGCTGAACACGCCGTTGGCCGGGGCGCGGGCGCGGCGCACTACCAGCACCTTGCCGTCGCGCAGGATCGCCGCGCTGACGGCGAGGAAAGGCCGGGTGGGGTAGGTTCGTGCGTCTGCCACGGCGGCGCGACTCCGGTATGATGACCGAGACACTAGAAGGTGTGGAGGCGCGTGGAAATGGTCCGCTCGTCCCCGCGAAAGCGGGGACCCAGCGCCACAGAGAATCAGGAGCACATGGCTCCTGGATTCCCGCTTTCGCGGGAATGAACGGAGAATCTGGCCTAGCAGTTATGTGCGGACGCTATCTCATCACCACCGTGCCGGAAGCGATGCGGGCGCTGTTCAAGTATCTCGAACAGCCGAACTTCCCGCCGCGCTACAACGTGGCGCCGACCCAGCCGATTCCGATCGTCCGGCTGCATGAGGGACAGCGCCAGTTCGCGTTGGTGCGCTGGGGCCTGATCCCGGCCTGGGTGAAGGACCCGAAGGCGTTCTCGCTGATCCTGCAGGCGCGCAGCGACAGCGTGGTCGACAAGCCGTCGTTCAAGAACGCGATGAAGTACCGGCGCTGCCTGATCCCGGCCGACGGCTTCTACGACTGGAACGAGGTCACCAACCCGCGGCGGCCTTATCTGGTGCGGCCGAAGCACGGCGGCCCGGTCGCCTTCGCCGGCCTGTGGGAGGCGTGGATGGGACCCAACGGCGAGGAGATGGAGACCGCCGCCGTCATCACCACCGACGCCAATAAGACGCTCGCGCCGATCCATCACCGCATGCCGGTGGTGATCCCGGAGGAGGCGTTTGATCTGTGGCTCGACTGCCGTAACGTCGATGCGCTCACGGCGGCGGCGCTGCTCGCGCCCGCGCCGGAGGATTTGTTCGAGGCCTATGAGATTTCGACCGCGGTGAACCGGGTGGCGAACGACTCGCCGGAGCTGATCAGGCCGGTGCAACGGAGCGAGACGCGCGAGATTCATGAACCCGCGCCAGGATCGGCGGTGTCAGCAGCGAATGCGCCGGCCAAGCCGGCGCGCAAGCCGAAGAAGGACGACCGGCAGCGTTCGTTGTTTTGAAATCGCCGCGGATGCGGCAGTCGCTATTGCGCCCTCGCCCCTTGCGGGAGAGGGCAGGGATGCTTTTCATCGAGTCATGATGGGTGAGGGGTGCTTCTTGTTCGTGCGCTTCGCGCGAACCCTTCACCCATCATCATTTGCTGAACGTCTGCGCTGTCCTCTCCCGCAAGGGGCGAGGGCACAGCGACAAGCGCCGCGCTCGCGGAGCCGCTGCGGCGCTGCACCGCGTTCCGGACACGCCTCATCCCCCGTTGTCGAGGGGAAGAATTCGAGCGGGAATCCCTTTACTTCGCGCGGCCGAATGCGATGTACACCAATTCACGCGGCAGGTGGCTGTAGCCGCGGAACTGGGAGCCGTGCGGTTTGCCGTCGTGGTGGACTCGGCACCATCCGTCCGCGCAGCGGATTTCAAACCGGCCGGTGGTGCGGCTGCCGTCTTTCCAGAGCACGGTGTCTTCCGTCACTTCGGCGGTCGGCAGGTCTGCCGGACACTTGCTGACGCAAAGAAAGCGGATGTTCGATATCAGGATGGCTGGCGGCCGGATGACCTTGTCCGGGGCCTTTCCATTCACGTCCCGAACGTAGCCGCCGCCCGCGGCATGAACTGTGTCACTGCCAATTCCGGGCCACCTCGTTTCGCAATAGAACACCGACATGGTCTGCCCATCGCGCAACACGTAGGCGAGGGTGATGGGCGGACACGCCTGCGCACGCGCGCCGGGCTGCGCCGCAGTGTCGGTAAGCGTGAGGACAGTCAAGCAAGCGAGAACGGCGAGCGCGTTTCGTATCGATCGCATGGCTAAAGCACCTTCCCTGGATTCAGGATCCCCTGCGGGTCGAACATGCGCTTGAGCGAGCGCATCAGGTCGTAGGCGACGCGGTCCTTCACGTCCGGCAGAAGGTCGCGTTTCATCACGCCGATGCCGTGCTCGGCCGAGATCGAGCCGTTGAACTTCGCGACGATGGCGAAGACGGCGTGATTGACTTCGTCCCAGCGCTTGAGGAATTCGGCCTTGTCCGCGCCGACCGGCTGCGAGACGTTGAAATGCACGTTGCCGTCGCCGAGATGGCCGAAGGCGCAGACGCGGCTGCCGGGGATCATCGCCTCGACCTTCGCGCTCGCCTCGTCGATGAAATCCGGCACCGCGTTCACCGGCACCGAGACGTCGTGCTTGATCGAGCCGCCTTCATATTTCTGCGTATCGGCGATGTGGTGGCGCAAGAGCCAGAACGCCTTCGTCTGTTCCAGGCTCTCCGCGATCGTGGCATCGGCGACGAGATTCTGCTCGGCGCCGGCCGCCAGGATGTCCTCCATGGTTGCGCGCGGGCCCTCGCGCTGCTGCGACGACAGCTCCAGCAGCACGTACCAGGGATGCGGGCTGCCGAGCGGGTCGCGGCAGGGCGGCGCGTGCTTGAAAGCGAATTCCATCAGGATGCGCGGGATCAGCTCGAAGCTGGTCACGCCGCCGCCGGCACGCTCATTGGCGAGATTGAGCAGCGCCAGCGCGGCGTGCGGGGAGGGCACGCCGGCGAAGGCCAACTCCTGCGCGCGCGGGCGCGGAAACAGCCGCAGCACCGCCGCGGTGATGACGCCCAACGTTCCCTCGGCGCCGACGAAGATGTGGCGCAGGTCGTAGCCGGTGTTGTCCTTCTTGAGCTTGCGCAGGTTGTTCAGCACACGCCCGTCGGCGAGCACGACCTCGAGCCCGAGCACCAGCTCGCGCGCCACGCCGTAGGCGAGCGCGCCGGTGCCGCCGGCATTGGTCGAGAGATTGCCGCCGATGGTGCAGCTTCCCTCGGCGCCGAGCGAGAGCGGAAACAGGCGGCCGGCTTCGGCGGCGGCATTCTGCGCATTCACCAGGATGACGCCGGCCTCGCAGGTCATGGTGTTGGAGGTCGCGTCGACCTCGCGGATGCGGTCCATGCGCTTGAGCGAGAGCACCACTTCGCCGGCATGTGGCGTCTGGCCGCCGACCAGGCCGGTGTTGCCGCCTTGCGGCACGATCGGCGTCGCGGTCTCGCTCGCGAGCTTCAGGATCGCGGATACTTCCGCGACCGAGCCCGGCCGCAACACCAGCGGCGACTGGCCGTGATAGAGCCCGCGCTCTTCGGTGAGGTAAGGCGCCATGTCGGTCGGGTCGGCGATCGCGTGGCGCTCGCCGACGATGCCGGCGAAGCGGGCGAGCAATTCGGGCGGGACGATCCTGGCGGGACGTTCGACGATGTTCATGCGGCGCGCTCAAATTCCTTGGTCAGCACTATAGATCGGGTGCATCAGAAGTGGAATCCGTTCGTCCCCGCGAAAGCGGGGACCCAGGGCGCGAAGAATGAGCAAGCCGTTCTGGATTCCCGCTTGCGCGGGAATGAGCGGACTGGTGATCATTCGCGCGGCGCGGCGGCCCGCATCAGCCGGTCGTTGATCGCTTCGCCGAGGCCCGACCGCGGCACCGGCATGACGGCAATGGCGCGGGCGCCCGCCGCATCGAGCGCGCGCAGATGGGAGAACAGGTTGGCGGCGGCCTCGATCAGGTCGCCGCGCGGGGAGAGATTGAGCACGCGCACTGCGCATTGGGCGGTCGCCAGCAGCGAGGGGCCGAAAGCGAGCAGTGCCTCGCCCGCTTCCACGTCCCGCGCGGCAAGCCGCATCGGGGTGCGGGGCGCGTAATGCGAGGCGGTGAGGCCGGGCGCGAGCGGCGCTTCGCCTTCCTCGCCGGAGTCTTGAGCGATGCGCTCGGTGAGCGGACGGCCGAGCACGCGCTCGATCTCGCCGCGCGGCGTCCCGCCCGGCCGCAGCAGCGTGGGCTCGCCGATGCAGGCGACGATGGTCGACTCGATCCCGACCGGCGTCGCGCCGCCGTCGAGAATGAGATCGATGCGCCCGCGCAGATCGGCGAGCACATGCTGCGCGGTCGTGGGCGAGACGTGGCCCGAGCGGTTCGCGGACGGCGCTACGATCGGCCGTCCGAACGCCGCCAGCAGCGCGCGCGCCACCGGATGGTCGGGCACCCGCACCGCTATCGTGTCGAGCCCGGCGGTGGCAAGCTCGGCGACCGGGCAGCCGGCGGCCTTCGGCAGCACCAGCGTCAACGGGCCCGGCCAGAACGCGGCGGCGAGCCGCTCGGCCGCCGCATCGAAGCGCGCCAGGAGGTGGGCGGCGGCCGCGTCCGCGACATGGGCGATCAGCGGATTGAAGCCCGGCCGGCCCTTGGCCTCATAGATCCGCGCGACTGCCATGCCGTTGCCGGCGTCGGCGCCGAGGCCGTAGACGGTTTCGGTCGGAAACGCGACGAGCCCGCCCGCCGCGAGGCAGCGGGCGGCCTCGGCGATTGCCGCGGCGCTCGTCTTTTCCACCCGCGTTGCCAGTTCGACACTCACGCAACGACCTCGATTGACCGCTTCGGGGTCACTCCCTACCTCATATGCTGGCGGTGTCCCAGCTTCCGCAACGCGCGCTTGCGGCCTCCGGGGGCCGCCGTTATAACCCGCCGCAATCGGAGCGTGGCTCAGCCTGGTAGAGCACCTCGTTCGGGACGAGGGGGTCGCAGGTTCAAATCCTGCCGCTCCGACCAGCCTCCCTCAGGGAACGCTGGTTCTTCAGATATTCCCGTAAATCCTAGCCTTTCTGAACCTGCCCGCGTACACAACCGCGTACACAGGCGACGACGAAGGGCCGTCAGAATGGTGACCCTCACCCGTGGCGAAAACGGTGGATGGTACGCGCGCAAGCGAATTCCGAATGCGGTGAGGGATGAATACGGTCGCCTCTACGGGCAGCGGTATGAGGTCAAGTTTTTTGCCGACGCCAGCACCCGTGAGCAAGAGGCGCGGCGCGCCTTCAATGAGTGGCTTGCGGAAACTGAAGGACGCATTGCTGAGCTTATCGCCATCCAGAAAGGCGAGGGTATTTCCCTTACGCGGAAACAAGCACGGGCGCTGGCTGGCGAGTGGTATCGTTGGTTCCTTGGACGACACCCCACTAGGGATGAACTGCATTGGGATTTTCTGCGCCAGAAGCTGCACGACGCGCTGACAAGCTTTGTTCGCAACGAAGAGGAAGATAACGACCCCGGTGCAATGTATCGGGAGCGCCCTGAGGTCCGTGAGGTCATCCGTCCGTTGCTTGCCGATATTGGCGAGACGGCACAGTTTCTCGCGCTCAAGCGACTAGTGCTGAAAAGCGAAGCGGAGGCGCTGTTTCTTGACTTTCTGTTTGATGACTTAGCAGAGGCGCTGAAAAGGCTCATCAGGCACGCAAGGGGTGATTACAGCCCCGACAAGTACGCTGAGCGGTTCCCGGCCTTTGAGGGCCCGGACAGTGGTGAAACACCAAAGCAGTTGTTTGAACGTTGGATCGAGGCACGGAAGCCCGCGCGCGGCACCATTGAAAGCTGGCACTATGTGTTTGAGGCGATGGGCGAGAGCTTCCCTGAGCGTAGCGCTGCTTCTATCTCGCCCGATGAGGCCGCAGAGTGGATACAGGGGCGCATTACCAAGGAACGATCAGCGCACACGGTCAAGAAAACTTGGCTGAACGCCAGCAAGACGATTTTCGGTTGGGGCGTTGAACACAAGCATATCACGCGCAACCCGTTTGCTGATGTGAAGGTCACTGTCCCGAAGAAAAGGAAGCATCGGGAAACCAAAGCATTCAGGGACGATGAGCAGAAAACGATTTTAGGTGCGGCTCTCTCAGCGGATGACAGCGCTTCACCAACAGAGGCAGCAAAGCGCTGGGTGCCTTGGCTCTGTGCCTACACTGGCGCGCGGCCGGGTGAAATGACCCAGTTGCGTGGTCGTGATGTTGTCAAACGTGACGGCATTGACGCGCTGAACATCACGCCTGAGGCCGGTACAGTGAAGGGCGGGGCAGCGCGTGTTGTGCCAATTCATCAGCACCTAATTGCCCAAGGGTTCCTTAAGTTCGTCGCACGATGGCCCGCTGTTCTACAATCCACCGAAGGCGGCTGGCGGCGAACGTGAAACAACACGACGCAAGCCCCGCTACTCTCAGGCGCGACAGCGGTTGGCTGACTGGATACGGTCCCTAGGCGTGAAGGACCGGCATGTAGCGCCCAATCATGGATGGCGGCACACGTTCAAGCAGATTGCCGACCGTGCGGGAATATCAGAGCGAACGTCTGACTACATCACCGGCCACGCACACAGGAGCGAGGGGGCGCGCTACGGTGCGCCAACGCTCAGCGACATGGCCAAGGCGTTGAAGAAGTTTCCGCGTTACAAGGTCTGAACATTATGCCTCCGAACCCAAGTGCAGTGCCTGCGGC
>JBOHIG010000313.1:0-21431 GCA_050725815.1 Xanthobacteraceae bacterium | reverse complement strand
AGGATCCAGATCAGCTTCGGCCAGTCCACGGCATTGTCGCTCGTCGACTCGTCCGTCATCAGCAGGAGGTTGCGGTCGAACAGCGGCACGACGGTGTGGGTGAAGCCGGTATAGGGCGGCGAGTTGTCGAAGCTCGAGATCGGCTTCGGCTTCGACTTGTCGGAAATGTCCATCACGAACATGCCGGCGTCGAGATAGGCGAGCCACAGCCGGTCGGGCCGCTGCGGATAGACGTTGGTGTTGTGCGCGCGGTTGCCCTTGTCGAGGGCGGGCTTCTGATGGCGCGCCGGCGGCGGCTCGTTGTCGCCCTTGCGCGTGCCGGGCAGCCACCAGCGGCCCACTTCGGTGGGCTTCGACGGATTGCGCACGTCGAAGCAGCGATAGCACTGGTCGTCGAGCGGATGGGTCGGCTCGAAGTCCGCGGCGCCGGACGCCATGTGGACATATTCGCCGTCGGCGAACCAGAGCTGGTGCACGCCGCGCGAGAACGGGCCGGAGCAGTCGACGAACGCGATCGACTTCGGATTCTCGGGCTTCGAAATATCGAACAGCTCGAAGCCGGCCGGCTTCTGCCCGACCTTCTGGCACTGATAGGCGACCGCCATCACCTGGTCGGTGATCTCGAGCGAGTTGGAGCGCATGTAGCCCTGCGGCAGGTCGGTCTGGCACACGACCTTGGGCCTGCGCGGGTCGGAGACGTCGACGGCGGTAAAGTTCTTCGGCGCGCTTTCGTGCGCCAGCCAGATGATCCGCCGGCCGTCGGGGGCGATCTGGATCGACATGCCTTCGCCCATGCCGCCGAAGCCGTCGAGCGTGTGTTGGGCCAACAGCTTGAAATTCCAGGTGATCGGATCGTAGGCGCCTTTTTGCAACGGACTTTCGGTAACGGACATTGGCTGGCTACCTCCACATTGTGCGCGCAGGATTTAGCGCGTTTCGACTACCCATGAAAAGGCCGGCGCAATTGCGCCGGCCCCATGCGATGACCGCGACTGGTGAGGCTTAGCTCTGCGCCTTGGCCCAGAGGTCCGGGCGGAGCGCCGCCTTCCAGTCGGGCACCTTCTTGATCCGCTTAGCCTTGAGAAGGACTTTCGCCTCCTTTTCCATATAAGGCTGCAAGTCGGCGGGAAAGCCGGGATTGACCTCGACCCGACCGAGCGCCTTGGCGAAGGTGTCGCGCGACATCGTATAGCCGCGGGACTTGAAGAACGAATAGATAACGTCGGCCACTTTGCTCGGATTTTTCTTGAAATCGTTGGCGACGTCCTGCCAAGCCTTGAGATAGCTGATGACGGCGTCGGGGTGCTGCTTGAGGAAATCGGGCGTTGCCGCCATGAACACCGGCATCCGGTCGTACTTGGAGAAATCCAGGATCGAGTTGCCGATCCCATCGGTGACGGCGATCGAATTGTACGGCTCGACATTGACCATGGCATCGACGGTCTTGGCGGCCATGGCGGCGACCATGTCGTTGACGTTCATCTTGATTTCCTGGAAGTCGCCGCGCTTGAGGCCGTGATCCGGACCGATCGTGTTCACGAAGACGTTGCCGACAGAGGAGCCGGTCTGGTTGGCGATCTTCTTGCCCTTGAGGCCTGACACGCTGGTGATGTTAAGGTCCTTGCGGGTTACGACCTGGGCGGTCTTGCCCACATACTCGATCAGGGCGATCGCAATCAGGCCGCCGCGGTCATGGCCGATCATGAACGACTGGGCGGCATAGGTGCCGAGATCGACCTGGCGGGCCACCATCTGTTGCATGGTGAGGTTGCCGGATGGTACGGCGAACTCCTGCACCTTGAGACCGCGCTTTTCAAGCGCGCCCGACTTGAGCAGGTAGTAGGTCGGCATGCCCCAGATGTTGGTCTGGTAGCCCTGGCGGATGGTCGTCTGCGCGGACGCCAGATTTGGAAGCCCGAATGTCGCCACCGCGACGCCGGCTGCGGTGGTCACGAGATATTGCCGTCGCGTCAATCCTTCGTTCTTCATCACTTCCTCCTTCAGGTCTTTGCCGTTTCCTGGCCGAGATGGCCCAGCAGCATTTTCTGATAGTCCAGGAATTCCACGCTGAGCGGATCGCGCGGCCGCTGCAACGCGATCGGCACCTGCGTCTTCACCGTGCCGGGATGCGGCGTCATCACGATGACCCGATCTGCGAGATAGACCGCTTCGGCGACGTTGTGCGTCACGTAGATCACCGTCTTGCGGGTCTCCCGCCACACGTCGGCGAGAAGCCGCTGCATGTCGTCACGCGTCAAAGCGTCGAGCGCCGCGAACGGCTCGTCCATCAGCAGCACCGCGGGATTGTAGGCCAACGCCCGTGCGATGGCGACCCGCTGCTGCATTCCGCCGGAGAGGTGGTGCGGATAGGAGCGCGCAAACTTCTCGAGCTTCACCAGCTTGAGCTGCTGGAGCGCGATCGCTTCGCGCTCACCTTTCGGCATACCCTTCATCTCGAGGCCGAAGGCGACGTTGCCGAGCGCGGTGCGCCACGGAAACAGTTGTGCGAAGTCCTGGAATACGACGCCGCGATCCATGCCGTGCCCGGTGACCGCCGCGCCACCGATGCGTATCTCGCCCGCGGTCGGTTTGAGGAAGCCGGCGATGATGTTGAGCAGCGTCGTCTTGCCGCACCCTGACGGGCCGACAAGGCAAAGGAACTGCGACTCCTCAATGTCGAAACTCGCGTCGGTGACGCCGACGACCCGGCCGGCCGGCGTGTCGTAGGCAAGCGAAACGTCGCGGACTTCGATATGGGGCATTGCGTTCTGTTTTCGCTTGCTAGGCGATCTGTGCGCGTGAATCGGCGGGCGCCAATGCCCGCCGGAGGATGTCGAGCGCAGGCTCGGTGCCGTCGAGGGTGCGATAGCTGCGGCGCTTGATTTTCCAGCCCTGCGCCGTGCGCGTGAGCTCCCAGCGATTGGCGCCGACACGGTGGATACGATAGCCCTTCGATACACCGTGTGCGGGCACCTCGATTTCTTCCGCGGTTGAATGCGGGGCGAGGATTTGCAGATAGGACGTCACCACTGCGCTATCGCCGTCGATTGCGACATGAGGCAACCCGGCGAAATGGGCAAGCCCAGCCTTGATTGCCTGCCGATGCGCATCGCGCTGCGAAAGCTCCGATATCGCCTGGTTGCCGCTCGCGGTCTTGGCGCCACCGAGATCGAGCACGGCGTCCTCCGTGAACACCGAACGGATGTAGGATTGCGCCGCGGTGTCGGCGCTGAGCGGATGGCTGGCGATGAGATTATAGATTTCCAGGCGGTCCTCGATGGCGCGGATGCGATCCTCGATCGTGGCACTGTTCGCGGCATCGGCGCGCATGGACTCTCTCCCCTTGAATCGCCGGCGCCCTTCGAGGCGCCTATCCGCCGTGGGATGCTGCCACGCCCGTCTCGGCGATGCCAAGCGGCGGAATCGCGCATTTGCTGATTTGCGGTCTATCCGAGTGCCCCGAACCGCCAGCGGCGGTCGGCGAGGATCGCGCGTGCGGCATTGTGCCCGGGCGCACCGGTCACGCCGCCGCCGGGATGCGCGCCGGCTCCGCAATGATAGAGGCCCTTGAGAGGCCCACGGTAGTCGGCATAGCCGAGCACGGGCCGCGCCCAGAACAACTGATCGAGTGACATGGCCCCGTGTGAGATGTCGCCGCCGACGAGGCCGAAGATCTGCTCAAGGTCGAGCGGGCTCAGCACCTGGCGGCCGACCACGCTGGCCTTGAAGCCAGGTGCGTAGCGCTCGACGGTGTCGATCATCAGGTCAGCCACGGTCTCCTTGTGTGCGATCCAGGACGAGCCGTCGGGTAGCTCAGGCGCAGCGTGCTGGCAGAACAGCGTCGCCACATGCGCACCCTGCGGCGCGAGCGTGTCGTCGAGCGTAGAGGGGATGACCAATTCTACGATCGGCTCGCGGCTCCATCCACGCTGGCGCGCATCGTTGTAGGCGCGGTCCATGTAGCCGAGGCTCGGCGCGATCACGATGCCTGCGGTGTGATGATCGGCGAGCTCGCGGCCGGGCAGGACGGAGAAGCTCGGCAGTTCCGACAGCGCGAGATTGATGCGGAAGGTGCCGGAGCCGCACCGGAAGCGCTGCATGCGGCGCAGGAAATCCGCGTCGAGCGAGCCGTCAGGTACCATCGATGTGTAGAACAGCTTCAGGTTGGCGTTCACCGCGACCGCGTCGGCGCTGATTATGCGGCCGTCCTGCATGGCGACGCCGCGGGCGCGACCGCCCTCGACGATCAGCTCGCGCACCGTGGCATTGGTCTCGATCTCCGCGCCGTGTTCCACCGCTGCCCGCGCCATGGCCAGGCTGATCGCGCCCATGCCGCCGATCGCATGGCCCCATGTTCGCCGCTTGCCGTTGACCTCGCCGAAGGCGTGGTGGACCAGCACATAGGCGGTGCCCGGCGTATAGGGGCTGGCATAGGCGCCGACCACGGCGTCGAATCCGAACAGAGCCTTCACGAGGTCGTTCTCGAACCACGCATCGAGATAGTCGCCGGCCGACTTGGTGAACAAGTCGAAGACGGTCCGCAGATCCTCGTCGGGCAGGCGGCGCAGCCGGCGGCCGAGCGCGCCGACCTTAAACAGCTCCCGCAGGCCGCCGAGACCCGACGTGAGGTTTGGCGGCGCCTGCAGCACCAGCCCGCGGAGGACCTCGGCGGCGACGTCAATCTCGCGGTTGAAAGCGGCATAACGCTCGGCATCGTGCCGACTGAACTTGGCGATTTGCGCTTCGGTCTGTCCCTCGGCGGATAGGAGATACTGACCGCCGGTCGTGGGCAAGAAGTTCTGCACGCGGCGCTCGACGATCGTCAGCCCGTGCTCGTGCAGGCGCAGGTCGCTGATCACCTTGGGATTGAGCAGACTCACCGTGTAAGCGGCGATGGAATTGCGGAAGCCGGGGAAGAACTCCTCGGTCACCGCGGCGCCGCCCACCACAGGCCGGCGCTCGACGACTTTGACCTTCAGCCCTGCCATGCCGAGATAGGCCGCGCAGGTCAGTCCATTGTGGCCGCCGCCAATAATGATGACATCGTACTGTTGCATCCTATGCTCAACTTTGGGGCACGCACGGCTCAAAGAGCTATGTTGAAATTATTCGGCCGCCCCTTGCGAATCCCACCTCTTGTATTATTCACGCATGAATCGACCCGTCTTCGGCATCGAGGAACCAAATACCTCATGCTGGTTCAAGGATCGGCATCGCCAGATGCCGTAAGCGGGCGACGAGGCGGCAGTTTTATCATATGCGGCAATCCGGAAATACTCGGTAGTCTTGTGCCAAAACCTTCGACATCGTCGCGCCGATCACGCAAGTCAAAATCGGCTCGTTCCTATTTGCGTCAGTCGAAACTGCGCCGCACGCCATGGCGTCGCCGGTTTCGTATTGCACGATCCAAAGCGGGCCTTGGCCTGTTCGCACTGGAGCCGGTCAAGCCGGGGGATTTCATCGCCTATTACACCGGCCGACTCATCACGAACGCACAAGCGGACAAGCTCTGGACGAAGTATATGTTCGAGATCAACAACCGCTGGACCTTGGACGGCTCCTCCCGACGCAACATCGCGCGCTACATCAATCACTCGTGCAAGCCGAATGCCGAATCCGACGTGAAGGGGCACAAGGTCGTCATTACGGCGATCAGGACCATCCAGCCGGGCGACGAGATCGCCTACAACTACGGCCGCGACTATTTCGACACATTCATCAAGCCGCACGGTTGCCGGTGCGGAGCCTGCAAACGAAGGTCGGCGCGCAAGCGCTCGTCGACGAAGCGCGGTTCGCGGTAAAATCAAGCGCCAAAGTGCAAGTCGCTTGCCGTCAACGGCCGCCGATCGCGTGCGGACCGAGAGGGGTATCCCCGTAGAGCCGCCACTGCACCGCGCGTACAAGATCCGCAAAGACGATTACCATCACGAGCGCGGCCACCACTGCGAGCCAAGCGACGAACCAGCCCAGCAGGCCGAGCAGGATTGCCGCGACGAGCGGCGCAATGATCGGCAGCAACAGGAGCACATCGATCGGCCGCAGGGTTCTCGCGCGGCTGCCGCCGGCCTCCGCGGTGGCGACGGCAGCCCTCGGCGACAGAACATTGCGCGCATGACGAAACGGGATGACCTGACCTTCCGATGGCCGGCTCACTCGCAGTGGCTGTCGTCGTTGGTGCATCGCGTGTCCCCCGGGAATATCCGTGATGAGCGACCTCGAAGGATGAATTCTGCACGGCGGATAACGCGCTGGCAATGCGCACGCGCCGCAACGGTACAACGATGAGGAAGTTCCATGGCCGCCGGGAACTGTTCTTCTCACGGACGACGACGTTACGCGATCCGGACCGGACGGCCGCGGGAGTTCATAGGCGATTCGTCGCTTCCTGCCTACGGATTGTGCGCCGGCTTCATTGCGATCCGGCGATGCCCGCCTGCTGCACGAGCTTGCCCCAGCGGGCGATCTCCGATTTGAGGAAGCCTTGCAGTTCCTGCGGGCTTGGCGTGGTCCGCGGGATCATCCCGAACTTGATGAACTGCTGCTGGACGTCGGGCATCGCCACGATGGCCTTGAGCGCGCCGTTGAGCGTGTCGAGCACGGGCGCGGGCGTGTGCGCGGGAACGACCGCCAGCGACCAGGATACCGCCTCGAAGCCGGGAAGCCCTGCCTCGGCAATTGGCGGAATCTCGGGCAATACGGGCAGGCGTACGCGTGACGACACGCCGAGCGGGCGCACCTTGCCGGCCCTGATCTGCGGCACCGCCGAGGCGGGGTCGGCGAAGACGAGCTGCACATGCCCGGCGACGACATCGTTCAGCGCCGGCGGGCCGCCCTTGTAGGGGACGTGCGTCATTTGGATACCGGTCATGCTCTTGAGCAGCTCGCCGGCGAGGTGAAGGGTCGAGCCCGGCCCGCTCGACGCGAAGGACAGCGTCCCGGCGCGCGCCTTGGCGTATTTGACGAGCTCCGGCACCGTCTTCACCGGCAGCGAAGGATGCACCACCAGCACGAACGGAATATCGGCGATCCGCGCCAAGGGCACGAGGTCGTTGGCGGTGTCATAGGGGAGCTTCTTGCGCAGCGTCGCGTTGGTCGCCAGCGGGGAGAGCGCGATCAGCACCGTGTATCCGTCGGGCGCGGATTTGGCGACATGGTTGGCTGCGATCACGGTGCCGGCGCCTGGCCGGTTCTCCACGATGAACGATTGCCCGAGCCGCTCGGTCAGCTTCTGCGCCAACACGCGCGCGGCGAGATCGATGGAGCCGCCGGGCGAGAACGGCAGCACCAGCGTGACCTGTCTGGCCGGATAATTTTGGCCGCGCGCGGATTGCGCTGCCGCGGCGGACAGGACGGCGATGACGATCGGAAGAACGATCGTTCGGCGGTTCATGGCTGCCTCCCGGCTCCTTGAGCATGATCTTTCCAAAAAGCGGTTTCCACTTTTCGGGATCATGCTTTATTCCTTTGTTGCCCGCACCATGCCCCAGCGCAGCACCGTGGCGCGCTCCAGCGAGCCGAACACCACCCGCTCGAACAGGAATCCGATCATGCCGATGACGACGAGCGAGGCCAGCATCACATCGGCATTGAGAAATTCCTTGGCGTCATAGATCACCCAGCCCAGGCCCCAGTCCGACGACGCCAGCATTTCGGCGCCCACCACCGCGATCCACGCGCGCAGGAAAGCCTGCCGCATCCCGGTGATGATGAAGGGCGATGCGCCGGGCAGAATGACCTTCCAGAACAGCGCGCGCTCGTTGGCGCCCATGGCGCCGGCGGCGCGCAGCCAGAGCTGGTTGACGGCGCGCACGCCCGACCAGGCATTCAGGATCATCGGGAACAGCGCGGCATAGAACACGATCAGGATCGAGACCCGGTTGCCGAGGCCGAACCAGAGAATGAAAATGGGGACCCAGGCGAGCGACGGGATCGGCATCAGCGCGCTCGCCAGCGGCATGACGAAATTTTCGAGCGGCCGGTAGCGTCCCATCAGGATGCCGAGCGGCAGCCCGACCGCGATCGCCAGCAGGAAGCCGGACATCATCCGGTAGAGCGTGAAGAATGCATGGTGAAGCATGGAGCCGTCGAGCGTGAGGCGGACCAGCGTGTCGGCGACCGTCGGCAAGGTCGGCAGCAGCGCGGCGGGGAACAGGCCGCTCCGCGCCGTCGCCTCATAGCAGGCGGCGACCGCGAGCACGCTCGCCGTGCCGCGCAACAGGGTGCGGGTGCGCTCGGCGTTCATGTCGCCATCATCCCCCAGCGCACGACCGTGTAACGCTCGAGGCGCTCGAACACGAGCTTCTCCAGGACCAGGCCGATCACGCCGATCACCGCGACGCCTGCGAGCATCACGTCGGTGTTGAGGAATTCGCGCGCGCCGAAGATCAGCCAGCCGAGCCCCCATGGCACGGCGGCCAGCATCTCGACGACGACCAGGATGCGCCATGCCTGCGCCAGCCCGAGCCGCAGTCCGGTGAAGATATAGGGCAGGGCGCCGGGCAGGATCACGTGCCAGAACAGCCGGCGCTGATCGGCGCCCATGATCTGGGCCGAGCGGACCCAGATTTCCTTGACCGCCTTCACTCCGGTCCAGGTGTTGATGACGATCGAGAACGCCGAGACAAACCCGACCAGCAGCACGGTCGAGAAATTGCCCAGCCCGAACCACAGCATGAACAGCGGCGCGTAGGCGATGCCGGGGATCGGCGCGAAGATGCTGACCAGCGGCAGCAGCATGTCCTCCGCACGGCGCGAGCGGCCCATGGCGATGCCGGCCAGGACGCCGACAGCCGCGGCCAGCGCGAAGCCTGCAAGGAGCCGCAGCAGCGTTTCCGCGACATGCCGGGGCAGGATTCCCTCGGCGGTGAGGCGCCAGAGCGCCGCGCCGATCTCCTCCAGCGTTGGGAACAGCCGTGGCGGGAAGACCCCGGCATGCGCCGTGATCTCCCATAACGCGCCGACCACCAGGAACGGAAACGCTGTACGCGCGATCACCCACAGCCGGCTTTCGCCTGCGGCGGGTGCGGCGAGGCTTCGGGCGTCGGCGGTGGCGACCGTGTCGGCCATGGCAGTCCTTGCGCGCAGTCGCCGCGCGTCCGGATTGTGGCAGTCAGGGGGCAGGATAGGGCGGGGGATCGTGGGGCGGCAAGGGAAGGGCGATCAGCGCCCCCGGCGGATTTCGAATGTCTTGCCGTCATGGCTCGCGGTATGGCCGAGGCGGACGAGCGAGGCGAGCACGTCTGCGATCCGCTTCTCGCTGCGCCGGCCCTGGCGGAATCCGGCGGCGATCGACGCGGCATCGACAGGTGCGGCTGCCGCGGCCAGTGCCGCGAAGACCGCAGCGGTCTGGCCGACGGCATCGGCCGGGAACGACGGCTTGGGCGCGTCCGGTTCGGGCAGCCCGAGGTCGGCGACGATCTGCTCCTCCTTCGCCGCCTGCTTGTCGAGCTTCTTGCCGAAGCGCGGAATCTGGTAGTCGGGCCGCAGCCACCGCACGTGGCCGCGCCGTTCCTCCGCCGCGCGCTCGGCATTGAGCGCGACGAGCCTTTCGAGGATCTGTTCGTCGGAGAGCGTGTCCGGCCAGCCGTAGGCTTCGAACACCAGGCGGTCGAGCTTCTCGTGGTGCTCCTTGAGGATGAGGATCAGGCCCTTGTCCTTGATCGCCACTTCGTCCTCGGTGAGTTCGGGCACGGCAACGCTGCTGGCCGTAGCCTGTTCCCTCCCCCCTTGCGGGGGAGGGTTAGGGAGGGGGGTGGCTTTTTCCGCCGCCTCGACCGCCCTCAGCTTCTCCAGCACGTTGTACATCTGCGTCAGCGTCAGGTCGGGGTGCTCCTTCTGGCGCTGCTTGCGGAAGGCGTCGAGCTCTTCGGCGGCGGTACGGATTTTGGATTTCAGCAATTCGCTCGGAGAGGGGAAGGGGAAGGGATCGAAGACTTTGGTCTTGACGTAAACGGGATCGTTGCCGACGCCGAGCCAACCGCCTGCTCGAAGCGCCCAGGTCAAATGCACCTTTGACTGTAACATCCCAAGAAGCGAGGCATCATCACTTGCGACGATGACACATTTGTCATCGCAAATGATGCTCTGATCCATGAACTGGAAGATGCGATGGCGCGCGGTGTCTACGGTGGCGACGTATCGCTTCTGTCCAACGAGCGCTGGCCGCAGTTCGCGGCGAGGTTCGCCAAATACCCACCAGTATGTCCGATAGCTTGCACGATTGTTTTGGTCTCGCTCAGGTTTTACTGTCATCAAAATGTGCTGATAGACTTCGGGGAAACGCTCTCTGATTTCTTTGTCTTCGAGTCCGAAAAGATCGAGGACATATAAGCCTCTGGGGTTCTGAGCCAAGTCGCGCCCGTTTCTGTATGGCCTAATGTGCTTTTCCAAATCGCGATACTTGTGAATTCCAAGAAATTCGGCTTGCTGCGGAGTAACGATGAATCCGCGACCATGCAATTTCACGCCATCATGGCAAATGCCTTCGTTGGCCAGCAGCATGATTGCCTTGGTGACGTCGACGCCAACGGTGAGGTCTGAATTGATCTTTCCATAGGACAAGCCAAAAACAACTTTCGGCTCATCCGTGTCCAGATCAGATTCTTCAATGACCTCATGTAGGACGCCTAAATGATCGCCCTTGCTGGCGACGGTCATTGCGATTCGAACTTGTGCAGCATCAGGCGTGGCTTTCGTCCAAGGATGATTTGGAATGGCCATCAGGATCGAAATTGGAGTCTTAGCCTCCAATCGCTTTTTCACGACACGGCGGGAATATTCCTGGGTTATTGATTTTGTTGTGACGAGCCCGAAACGTCGAAGGACCGCACTCTTTGCGGCTAGGATTTCGGCAGCCCGATCCCACCAATACATCACGATGTCTGCCGACTCATTGATGTGTTGTTGAGCTTCCCAATACGCTTCGGCCAATGCATCGCCGAACTCGCGACGAAAGTCTCCTCCCATCGTGAACGGCGGATTGCCCACAATGAACTCCGCCGCCGGCCATGTCGGCCTCCGCGCAGAAGGATAGCTCTCTCTCTCTCTCTCTCTCTCTCTCTCTCTCTCTCTCTCTCTCTGCGGCAGCGGATAGCCGTCCCAGGTCAGCACCGCGTTCTTGACTTCGATGTTCTTGAAGCGCCGCAGGATCGGCTGCTCCGGCGTGCCACCGCGCGTGCGGAAGTGCCATTGCAGATAGCCGATCCACAGCACCAGCTCGGCGATGGCGGCGGCGCGCGGATTGATCTCAAGTCCGAGAAACTGATGCGGATCGACGGTGTGGCCGCCGAGGCCGCGCAATGCCTCCTGTCCGCCGAGGTCGAGCAGCGCTTCCAGCACCTCGCCTTCGAGCCGCTTCATCAATTCCATCGACACATAGAGAAAGTTGCCGGTGCCGCAGGCGGGATCGAGCACGCGCGTTTCGCATAGCTTGTCGTGAAACGCCTTCACTTCGTCGGCCGCACCATTCTTGTCTCCGGCCGCACGTTTGGTTTCCGCTGCCGCCTGCACGTTGCGCCAGTCCTCGCGTAGCGGCTCGATGATGGTGGCGACCACCAGCCGCTCGACATAGGCGCGCGGCGTGTAGTGCGCGCCGAGCCTTCGCCGCTCCTTGTCGTCAAGCGCCTGTTCCAGCAGCGTGCCGAAGATGGCCGGCTCGACCTCGTGCCAGTCCTTCTGCGCCGCCTCGTAAAGCTCGCCGATCTCCTCGCGTCCGAGCGGCAGCACTCTGGCGTCGGCGAACAGGTTGCCGTTGAACTTGAGCACCTTGGTGCGGATCGACGCGGCGAACTCGCCATCGTTCATCGACTTCCAGAGATCGTTCACCAGCGGCACGAACTTGCTGGGGTCCTTGCAGCAGTCGTCCAGCAGATCGCGGAACGAGTTCTCCGGGAGCAGCTTCACGCTGGCGGCGAACATCGTGAACAGGCAGCGCATGAGGAATTGCGCGACCTCCTCGGGCGGGTATTTCTTCGCCTCCAGGGACTTCGATACGGCCGCGAGGCGTTCGGCGATGTCGCGCGTGGCCTTGGCGGCAGTGCGCGCGGGATCGAGCGTCAGCGGCTCATCCCAGATGCGCTTGAGGCGCTCGCGCACCTCCGGCTTGCGCAGGTCTTCGAGATAGATGCGGAAGCTCTGGCGGTCGGGGAACTGCGTGTAGTTCTTCCCCTGGCCGGAAAAGTCGGCATAGACCTCGATGCAATGGCCGACGTCGCAGATCAGGATGAATGGCGGCCAGCCGTGCGAGGTCGGCAGCGCGCGGGCGTATTCCTCCGCCTGCCGCTTGGCATTGAGCATCAGTACGTCCCAGGCGCGGCGAGCGCCCGCCCGGCCGCGATCCTGCGACTCGGTGTCGGCCCCAAACAGATCGTTCTGTCCGGCGATCTCTTTGCCGCCGCCCTTCCAGCGGCTTTGCTTGGCTTCGAGGACGAACGAATGCTTCTTGTAGAGGTCGATGCGGCCGATGGACTCGCCTTCGTCGCGATGCCGCCGCACCGCGCGCTCGAAAACATAGTCGTTGAACTCGTGCGTGGCCCCGGCCGGATCGGGATGCGGCAATTCCAGCGCGTCGCAGAGCTGAATGAGAAACAGCGCGTAGTTGGCGCGTTCTTGCCCGCCTTCATTGCCCTGCCAGCGGGCAATGAAGGCCTCGGTCTTTCCGGCGGTGGGAACGGTTCTCGGGGCCATCCCGCAAAGCGTATGCCACACTCGTTTCGATTGAAAAGACCTATCGCATCGCAGTTGAAGCGCGCTCCGGGCTGCCTTATTGACAACCAGCATAGTGGTTTCGAGGAGACGGGAATGGCGGACAACACGCAGAAAATCGGCTGGATCGGCATGGGCCGCATGGGCTTCCCCATGGCGGAACGCCTGCTCAAAGCCGGTTACGACGTCTCCATCTGGAACCGCACGCGCGCCAAGGCCGAGCCATTGGCAGCCAAAGGCGGCAAGGTCGTCGACAAGCTGACCGACCTCGCCGGCATGGACGTGGTGTTCTCGATTGTGTCGACCGGCAAGGACCTCGACGAGGTCCTGTTCGGCAAGAGCGGCGTCGCCGGCGGCAACGGAAAGTTGCCGAAGATCTTCGTGGATTGCTCGACCATCGCGGTCGAGGAGTCGACTTCGATCCGCGAGCGGCTGAAGGCGCGCGGCGCCGATTTCGTCGCGGCGCCGATCAGCGGCAACGCCAAGGTGATCAAGGCCGGCCGGCTGTCGTCGGTGATCTCCGGAGCCGAGGCGGCGTGCAAAACAGTCACGCCGATGATGGAGGCGATTGCGCCGCAAGGCGTCGCCTATGTCGGTGACGGCGAGCTCGCGCGCATCTGCAAGATCGCGCACAACGTCATGCTCGGCGTTGTGATCGAGAACCTGATCGAGATCACGCTGCTCGCCAACAAGATGGGTGTGCCGCGGCATGCCTTCCTCGCCTTCATGAACAACAGCGTCATGGGCTCGATGTTCACCCGCTACAAGGCCCCGTCGCTGGTCAACCTCGACTGGACCACGACGTTCACGCCGGAGCTGCTGCGCAAGGACATGGACCTCGGCCTGGAGTTGGGGCGCGACTGGGATGTGCCGATGCCGGTGACCGCGGCGGCGCGGGAAGTGCTGCAATCGCATTTCGGCGCGGCCATGTTGCAGCAGAATCCGGACGACTATCTGCAAAAGGATTTCGCGGCGCTGATGGAGACCATGGCGCTCGCCTCGGGCATGAAGCTCGAGAGCGAGAACCAGAACGTGCCGACGGGGCTGGAAGGGTAAAGCGGAGAGCGGGGCAATCGCGGTGGATGAAATCCGCACATCGTGCGCCATCGCCGGCGGCGGACCCGCCGGCATGATGCTCGGGTTCCTGCTGGCGCGGGCGGGCGTCGATGTGGTCGTGCTGGAGAAGCACAAGGACTTCCTGCGCGACTTCCGCGGCGACACGATCCATCCCTCGACGCTCGAAGTGATCCACGAGCTTGGCCTACTCGAGCAATTCCTCACGCTGTCGCACCAGCAGGCGCGGCATCTCTCCGGCTTCATCGGCGATACGCAGGTGCGGCTCGCGGATTTCACCCATCTGCCGACGCAATGCCGTTTCATTGCGCTGATGCCGCAATGGGATTTCCTCAATTTCCTCGCCGAGCAGGGCCGGCGCTATCCGACATTCGCGCTGCGCATGCAGGCCGACGTCACCGACCTGGTCGAGGAGGACGGCCGTATCGTGGGTGTGCGTGCGGGCACGCCCGAAGGCGAGCTGACGGTCAGGAGCGCCCTTGTCATCGGCGCCGACGGGCGCGGCTCGGTCGTGCGCGAGCGCGCCGGGCTCGCGGTTGAGGACCTCGGCGCGCCCATTGACGTGCTGTGGATGCGGCTCACGCGGCGTCCGGGCGACGGCGCCGAGCCGCTCGGCCGGATCGCCACCGGAAAAATCCTCGTGATGATCGATCGCGGCGAATATTGGCAGTGCGCCTTCGTCATCCCCAAGGGCGCAGCCGATGAGGTGCGGGCGAGAGGGATCGAGGCGTTCCGCGCCGCCATCGTCGAGATTGCGCCGGCGATGCACGACCGGGTGCAGGAGATCGAGAGCTGGAACGACGTGAAGCTTCTCACCGTCAAGGTCGATCGTCTGCGGACATGGCATCGCCTGGGCCTGTTGTGCATCGGCGATGCGGCGCATGCGATGTCGCCGGTCGGCGGCGTCGGCGTCAATCTCGCGGTCCAGGACGCGGTGGCTGCGGCCAACCGCCTGGCCGGGCCGCTGCGCGCGGGTTCGGTCAGCGAAGACGATCTGGCGGCGGTGCAGGCACGGCGGATGTTTCCGACCCGGGCGACGCAACGGCTTCAAGTCTTGATCCAGAACAACATATTGAGCCGCGTGCTGGCGAGCCGCACGGCGCCAAAGCCGCCGTGGCCAGTCCGGCTGCTTGGCCGCTGCCCGATGTTGCAGCGAATACCGGCGCGGCTGATCGGGCTCGGCATCCGCCCCGAGCATGTCAGGACACCCGAGGCGGTGCCGCCGCGCGCTTGACAATCCGGTTGACGGATTTCCAATAGGAATCGCGAGATTGCAGAGGGAGACGTTGCGTGCTCAGTGCCGAAAAGAACCGCATCCTGACCCAGGTCGGCGCAGGAACGCCGATGGGCGACTATCTGCGGCGATACTGGCATCCGATCGGCGGTGCGGCCGCGCTCGACTCCAATCCGGTCAAGGCCATCCGCCTGCTGGGCGAGGACCTCGTCCTCTACAAGGACCTCGGCGGTAAATACGGCCTCATCGACCGCCATTGCCCGCATCGCCGCGCCGATCTGTCCTACGGCTTCGTCGAAGAGACCGGTATCCGCTGCAACTATCACGGCTGGCTGATGGACCAGCGCGGCAACGTCATCGAGCAGCCTTATGACGACACCGTCAATCCACGCGGCAAGGCGCGCGAACGCTGCCTCGCCAAGGCCTATCCCGTGAAGGAATGCGCCGGCCTGCTGTTCGCCTATATGGGGCCGCAACCCGTTCCCGAATTGCCGGTCTGGGAGCCGTTCACCTGGGAGAACGGTTTCCGCGAAATCGTCGTCTCCGACATCCCGTGCAACTGGTTCCAGTGCCAGGAAAACTCCTGCGATCCCGTGCATTTCGAATGGATGCACGAAAACTGGAACGTGCGGCTCAAGGGCGATGCCGCGCCTTATGCCGCCAAGCACCTCAAGCTGGTGTTCGAGGAGTTCGACTACGGCTTCATCTACAAGCGTGTGCGCGAGGGCCAGCGCGAGGGCGATCCGGTTTGGACCGTCGGCCGCGTGACGCTGTGGCCGAACGGCTTCTACCTCGGCAATCATTTCGAATGGCGGGTGCCGATCGACGACGAGAACACGCTCTCGGTCTGCTGGTTCTTCATGCGTGTGCCGAAGGGACGCGAGCCCTATGTGCAGGACAAGATCCCGACCTGGGTGAGCCCGATCAAGGACGCGAGCGGCCGCTGGATCTCAAGCCACGTCATCAATCAGGACATCATCGCCTGGGTCGGGCAGGGCACTATCGCCGACCGCACCCAGGAGAACCTCGGCGCCTCCGACCTCGGGATCGCGATGATCCGCAAGCGTCTGTTCGACGAGCTCGAGGCGGTGGCCGGTGGCGAGGATCCCAAGGCGACCATCCGCAGCGCCAACCTCGCGCGTTGCGTCGAGCTGCCCAACATCACCAAGACGACCAGCGTGGAAGGCATCACGCTTGCCGAACATGAGAACTATCCGCTGCTCAAGGCGCGGCTCAAGGGCTTCCGGCACTGCTTCGGGCAGCCGCCGGAGGTGCGCCGCGCCTTCGAGGAGGCGATGGGGATCGGCGGCAGGTAGCGCGCCGCGCGGCGCTACTTCATCAGCGCAATCGCCTGTTTCACGACCGCGGGCGGCGTGGTGTAGATGTCGTGCACGATCTTTTGCACGCGCTCGCCCGATACCGGTTCGATCTCGATCTTGACCTTCCTGGCCTCGGCGAGGAACTCGGGATCGCGCAGCGTCGCCATGAACGCCTTGCGGATGGTGTCGGCGCGATCCTTCGGCAGGTCGGGCGGCGCGAAGAACGGGCGGCCCATCACCTGCCGGGCCGTGAACAGATTGACGATCTGCTTCTGCGCCGGCGTCTTGGCGAGGTCGCTCGCCAGCGGCACGTGCTTCAAATCGGGCGCTTTCTCGTAGGCGACCTGGATGAGCGGGACGATCTTCTTTTCGTCCAACCACCGCTGGTGCGCGCCTTTGAGGTTGTCCCACGAGAAGGCGCAGCGCCCCTGCGTCTCGTTGCGCTCCATCGAGAGGTTCATCTGCGTCGCGCCGGTATAGCCGCCGACAATCTTGAATTTGGCGCCCAACACGCCGTTGAGGATTTTCGGCACCGTCACGCTTTCGTCGCTCGGCCCGGTGCCGGCAATGACAAGCTCGCGCTTGAGCACCTGGTCGAACGACGTCACGCCGGAGGTGTGCCAGGCCGTGCAGGTGCTGACTTCGTTGTTGGCGCTGCCGATCCAGACGTATTTCTGGGCGTCGAACTGGGCGCCCTTCTGCCCGAACAGCGGGCCGAACGCGCCGCCGCGGCCCATGCTCGCGATCGCCGTGCCGTCGCGCGGCGCCTGCGAATAAATGAAATTGGCGAGGCGGATGGAGCCTGCGCCCTCCATGTTGCGGGGCACGATGGTCGGGTTGCCCGGGATGTGCTTGCCGAGGTGACGCCCGACGGTGCGCGCATAGAGGTCATAGCCGCCGCCCGGCGCGAATCCGATATAGAGGCTGATCTGCTTGTCCTTGTAGAAGTCGGCGACCGATTGCGCGTTCGCCCCGGCCGGCGCGATGGCGACTGCGGTAAGCGCAAAAAAGAGCTTCGAAATCCGTCGGGGCATGTGCTTTCCCATTTGGTTGCAAGGCAAGATTGAAGCGCATGATGGCGGAGCGCGGACGACGCGCGCAAAGACAAATCGCCTCACCTTTGGATCGTCGTCTGCTGGCTCACGGCCATCTGCCAGCGGCCGTTGCGCTTCACCCAAAGTCTGGTCGCGCGATAGGGCGGGCGGCGGCTGCCCGGCATGACGTGATCCGCGCGCATGATGGCGGTGTCGCCGAATACCCAGAAGGCCAGCCGCTCAACCTCCGCCACAAAGGTTTCGGCGTTGATCCTTTTCTGCGCGTCCATGAACGCCATGCGCGCGGCCTTGTCGGTCGGGTGCTGGCCGGTGCGGGTGACGACGAATTCGTCGGTGACGTGTTTGGTCCATTCGCGCGTGTCGTTGAAGGTCACCGCCCGCTCCAGCGTCTGGAACGCGGTGATGATGTCACGTTCGGCCTGCGACTTCGGCTTGTATGGCACCTCATCGCATGGATTGACGCAGCGCGGCGGCGGCGCGTCCGCCGGCCGGGCCGCGGCGGAGGCATGCGCGGCGGGAGCATTCGGCCGCGCCAGCACATTGTTGTGGTGGACGAGCGCCCGCCAGCCGCTGTCGCCTTGGACCCAGACGTCGAGCGCATAGAGGTCGCTGCGCTCCCCGGCCTGCGCCGACTTGTAGCTGCCGGCGACCAGCGCGACGCGGCCGTAATCGCGAACCGTAACGCGCGTGCCGGCGCTGCGTGGACTCGCCTTGAGGGCATTGAGCACGCTGCGGCGCGAATGGCGATGGCCGGAGGCGTCGATAAACTGAAAATCGCGCGCCAGGAATTTTTCCGCAGCCGCGGCGTCACCATCGCGAATGGCGATGGCGAGCCGTTTGGCGGCAGCGAGAATGGCGCCCTTGGTGTCCGCCTTGTGCAGCTTGGAGGCTGGCGCGCGATGCGTGCGCGCCGGCGCCGACTTGACCTTCTTCGCCGTCTTGCGTCTTGCGCGCTTTGATAATGCTTTGGCCAAGGCGTGTCCTCCCGAGTGTCGGCCTATGGCGCGGGCTCGACGCCGCGCTTCTTGAAGGCGGCGGCCGACGACGGCGAGGCGAGGAATTTCAGCAACGCCGCCGCCGCGTCCTTGTTCGCGCTCGCAGCGCTGACGCCGGCGTAGAACGTGCTGTAACTCTGCAACTCCGGCGGCAACGGGCCGACGAGGTCGATGCCTTCCGACCGCAGGATCGGGACGATGCCGTTCACCGTCATCTCGACTTCGCCGCTGGCGACGAGCTTCTGCGTGTTGGCGCCCGGCCGCAGTTTCGGCTTCATCGCTTCCGCGATGCCGAGGCGATCGAGCAGGCTCACGAAGTAGCGGCCGCTGCCGCCGTCCTTGGAGAATGCGACCGACTTCGCGTTGAGCATCGTTTTCTTGAAGGCTTCGGTCGTACCGATATCGGGCTTCGGCGCGCCGGCGCGCACCGCGAGGCCGTAGCCGCTGCGCCCGAGTGCGACCGGCGTCCCGGGGGCGATCCTGCCCGCCTTGACCAGCCGATCGAGAGTCCCCACCAGGATCGCGACATCGAACGCGGCGCCTGCCTCGATCTGCTTGCGCAGGAGCGACGCGTAGTCCAGGCGCATCACCACCTTGTGTTTCGACGCCCGCTCGAACTGCGGAACCAGCTCTTTGAGGACGGCATTGATGGCGTTGGAGCTGAAAAGGGTGACCTCTGCCGCGACAGCCGGCGCGGGCCCCGCCGCGAGAGCAAACGCCAATATCGCCACTGCGCCGATCCTCATCCCCGACCCCCGTCCACTCTCGTGTCCCCGCGATCCTACCCTGGCGCGGGGGCGGCTCCAATGCATTGCTCTAGAAGGAGCGGGAACCCGGAATGCGGACAATTACTTATGACAGGCTTGGCAACCATTTCGGGCGACAATCGTTCTCAGTCCTGACCGCCGTCAACGTCCGCACGCGGGGCACTGCGCAAGTTCGCGGCCCAGGATTTAAGGAGGCTCGTATGAATTTGGCAGCGCGCATCGCAATCCTGTCCCTGCTGCTGGTCGCGCCGGCGCAGGCGCAGGATACGGCCAAGCCGCAGGACCCTGGCAATCAGCGCAATATCGAGATCGCCACCAATCTGATCTGCGATACGCCGCAGCAGGTGGAGCGTTTCGTGGCGCTGTTCGACGGCAACGCCGAGCTTGCTATCAGTACCGTCAACGACGAGGCGCAGACTCCAAACGCCTGCGTCGTCGCGACCGCCGCTTATGTGAAGGGCGAGGAGCGCGCGACCGCGCGGAGCCAAGCCGGGACTTTCCAAGCCGGGACTTTCCAGGTCTTTCAGATCTTTGTTGTCGGCGTGGTCACGCTCAACGGCATGCAGGCCGTCCAGCCCGCCGAGTTCTTCACCTTGATGCCGGTCGAGGAACAGTCGGTGACCGTCGGTCGCCGGCCGCAGTGAGGATCACTTTCCGAGCGGCTGCATTCCCTTTGCCTTGATTGCGGCGTAGGCCGCCGGCGCGGTGAGATAGCGGATGAGCGCCTGCGCCGCGGCAGCCTCTTTTGAGTCCGCGTTGACGCCGGCGGTGAACGTCACCCAATTCTGCAATGCGTCGGGGATTGGGCCGACCAGCTCGACGCCCGGCTCCATGATCGCCGACATGGTGCCGACGACGATCTCGGCCTGCCCCTTCACCACCGGCGAGACCAGCCCGCCCGCGCCCGGCGGACTGCCGATCAGCTTTGGCTCGATCTGCGCCTTGATGCCGAGGCGGTCGAGCAGGCTCCGGAAATAGACTCCGCTCGCGCCTTCCTTCGAGTGGGCGATCGCCTTCGCCGAAAGCAACGTGCGCTTGAAGGCATCGACCGTACCGATGTCGGGCTTGGGCGCGCCCGCGCGCACCGAGACGCCGACGCCGGTGCGGGCGATGTCGGCGCGCGAGCCGGCCGCGATCTTGCCGGACTTGATCAACTCCTCGATCAGGCGGGGCAGCGAGATCGCGACGTCGAAGGCTTCGCCCTTGTCGATCTCGCGCTTGACCACAGGTCCCGACACGAACTTGAAGCGGAGCCTATGGCCGCTCGCCTTCTCGAATCCCGGCGCCAGCGCGGTAACGACCGGCCCGATCCCGCCCGCGCAGATCAGCCTGATTTCGGCGGCCGCTGCCGCAACGGCTGACGCCAACAGTGCGGCGGTCGCGGCCGCAGCAATCCGGTGCACGGACATGGCTTTCCCTCCCACATGGCTCTTGTTGACGGCACCGTAGCATCATTCGCCGGCCCCGCCAGCGGCGTGACATAAGAGTCACGGTCGGCCGCCCCGTTTCGTCCGACGGGGCTCGCAATCCCTTGCATCGCGGGACTCGGGTTGATTCACTGCCCTGCACTGATTCGGGTAGGCGCGTTCATCTCCGAGGAGGCAACGGATGTTGGACGGCAACCGCTATTTTGCGGAATTCCCCGACGAGGCGCAGCCGCGCCCGTCTGTACCGCTGGTAAGCGACGAGCTCCTGGTGACGCTCAAGGCGATCGAGCGTGAGATCAGCGCATTCCTCCGCGGCGGCGCGCAGAAGAACGTTGCGACCGACGGCGACCCGGTCCGGGACTGACGATCAATACTTCGCGCTGATCGGCAATTCCTCCGCCGGGAATAGCGTGATGACCCGGCAGCCCTTGTCGGTGACCACCACCTCTTCCTCGATGCGCGCGGCGGAATAGCCGTCGGTGGCGGGGCAGTAGGTCTCCAGCGCGAACACCATGCCTTCCTTGATCTCGGTCGGGTGATCCATCGACACCACCCGCGAGATGATCGGTCGCTCGTGCAGCGCCAGCCCGAGCCCGTGGCCGAATTGCAGGCCGAACGCCGCCATCTCGTCGGGGAAGCCGAACTCCGGCGCCTTCGGCCACACCGAGCAGATTTTGTCCGTGCTCACACCCGGCTTGATCAGCGCGATCGCCTTGTCGAGCCACTCGCGCGCCTTCTTGTAGGCGTCGTGCTGCGCGGGCGTGGCGCGGCCGACATTGAAGGTGCGGTAGTAGCAGGTGCGATAGCCCATGAAGCTTTGCAGGCTGTCGAAGAAGGCTTGGTCGCCCGGGCGGATCA
>JBOHIG010000312.1:0-5232 GCA_050725815.1 Xanthobacteraceae bacterium | reverse complement strand
GTGCCGCTCACCGTGCCGCAGGTCGTGTATTCGAACGAATCCGCGGTCAGGATGTTGATCGAGCTCGGGGAGCAATTGAATGCCGCCTCGTTCGCCCCGACGATCGAGAGCCATGGGGACATGACGTTCGGGCCGATGGGCCCGTAGTTATGTCCCGGCACGATGGCGCGCGCCGTGGTCCCGAAGCCCGGCGGCGCGGTGAGCGAGGTGACCGGTTTGCGGCTTAGCGGCTGGCTTGCGAAAGGCCCGCTATGGACCAGCAGCGGCGGCGCTGCCGTCGCGTACTCGAAGAAGTCGTCGCCGATGCGCGTCACGGCGGATCCGGGCAGGGGGGCGTCGTACGAGTCGGGCGCCGTATTGATGAACACCAGGTCGCCGCTGTTCATGCCATGGTCGATGCTCTCCACGCGTGCCGTGTTGCTCGGCAGCACGGCGGGGATTTGGTAGGTGAACGTCGTCGAGGTTGGAGCAGTCAGCACGTCGAAGTCGCCGTTGAACGCGCTTGGCGAAGCGCCTTCGATGCGCACTTTGTTGCCGGCGACGAGCCCGTGCGCCGCTCCCGTAACGACCGAGACGAGCGACGTGCTCGGGCCGTCCTGCAGCGCCGACATCGAGGACACGCCTACCGTGGGGTACGCGCCGACGTCCGCCGGGCTCACGTTCGTGGTGTTGAACGGCGTGCTCGAGAGGCGTTTCGAGGTTCCGTCACAGGTGGCGGGGTCGGCATTGGCATTGAGACAGGTGTAGATGCTGCGGCCCGACTGGTCGGTCGCGTAGGCGATGCGCAGCTGCTGCGCCGCGCCGCCCTTTTCCACGAGGTCGCCGTCCGGCAGGTCGGAAGGCCCGCCGGCGCCGTTCAGCGAGGGATCGCGAAAGCGCCAGAAGTCGACCGACTCGTCCTGCGTCCAGAAGCTGCGCGCGTTGCCGCCGATGAAGCCGGTGCCCTCGTTCTCGGCCGGCGCGCCGGTGGCGTCGGCAAGGAACAGCTCCGGCTCGTCCTCGATGGCGAGGTTGACCCCCAGCCGGTAGAGCTTGAGGTTGCCGTACCAGCGCGGGCTCTTGTTCGCGTCCGGGCGGAACACGCCGATGTACACCTGGTTGAGGTTCGTGCCGCGCACGTTGACGCTCACCGGCAGCGTGGTCGACGCAAACACGTTGTTGACCGCCTGCACTTCCTGGAAGATGTTCTTGAGCGCGGTCTCGATCTCGGTCGTGTTGCTGATGTCGTGGATCGCGAAGTACTTGCCCTTGCCGTTCGCGGCCATGCTATTCAGCAGCGCGGTGTGCGCGGGGCCTTGGCCCGTGGTGTTCGGCAGGACGTCGATGGTGTAGGTATAGACGTTCTGCACGCCGTCCAGGTCCGGATTGCAGTCGCCGGTCGACATGTAGCGCGCGTACTCGTCGGCGACGATCGCTTCCGCGCCGGACGGGCTCAGTCCGATCTGCGTGGGCGTGGCACCGGTGTCCGTCTTGAACATCGCCTCCGCCGCGGCGATGGCGCTCGAATTGTCGTTCGCCTCACCGTTGGAGATGAAGATGATGAAGTTCTTCTGGCACTCGTCGATGATCGGGCTGGTATAGGTCGACGCCGCCGAGGTGTTGGGCAGAGCATTCATGGGCAACGGGCTGCCGGGCAAGTTCTCGCGGTTGGCCGCGAAGTAGACTGTGCCACCCGCGTCGGCCTTCTGCTTGCCGTGGCCCGAGGTCGACCTGAGGCCGGCGAAGTACTTGAACATCTCGGCCATGGCGAGCGAGTACACCGCGCTGTTGCCCTTGTCGCCGTTCTGGTCAAGGGCGCTGATCATCGAGACCAGTTTGCCCTTGTTGGTGTTCGCATCTGCCGCCGTTCCCGTCATGCGCCGGATGCCGAAGCGCATATAGCCGCCGTCGACGTTGTTGTTGGGGCTTCCCGTTTCGACGAACATCCCCAGGCCGACGTTGTAGCTGTCGTTGACCACGTTGGTGATCACGGATTTCAGGGCCTCGGTCACCCCTGCGTACTTGGTGACGCCGCTCGCGGACTGGCTCCAGTTCGCCGTGTTGTCGACGAAGATCAGCACGTTCGGCCGCGTCGCCGCGAACTGCGGGTTCGCCAGGAAGATGTCGGTGTCGTCGTTGACCGGGTCGAACGCGGCCCAGCCCGCGGGCGTCACGCAAAGCACGGCCGCAGTCCAGAAAATGCGCAGGAGAGTCGATGGTTTCATGATCGTGATCCTTGCTCAGTGCCTCAGCTGCATGCCCCGGAAAGCTGCCGGATCTTCGTGCCCTGCACCATGCGCGTCCTCGCGCCGGTAAACGAATCCGCCACGGTCACATCGAACTCCCAGATATTGTCTTCGGGGGATATCGTCGCAACGGCGCTGTAGCCGGCGGCCGCAGACGTTTGCACGCAGACGCGGTCGCCGACGTCCACATCAAGCCCGGCGGGCGCTGTCACCGTCACCAGCACCGTGGGGTTGTTGAACGGCACGATGCTGTTCAGCACTTCCTCGACCGCCAGCTGCGCATTGCTCTCCACGAAGCGCCGCGCCTGCATGTTGCCCACGATCAGCAGGCTGGTGCCGCTCATGCGAATGGAGGCGATGGCGAGCAGCGTCACCACGACCAGCATCACCAGCACGACGAACAGGGTGGCGCCCTTTTGCGAGGTCATGGCTCCCTCCTCGAGCTCGGGTTGACCACCCGAACGACCGTGTTGTAGACGTGGCGCTTGTAGGCTCCGCCCGGCGCCACGCTGCCGCCGACGCCCATGTCGTACGTCTTGTCGTCGACGTAGCCGGCCGAGGGCTCGGTGTTGCGCGCCAGCAGGTTCACGCGCACCGCGACAACATTGGGCCAATCGATTACCGCCGCGGGCAAAGCGACATAGGCGCCGTTCGGAACGCCGTCGCCGTCGGTATCGAGCCCATAGTCGACCTGCAGGTTCTCGATGCCCTCCACCAGCGGCACCTGGTACATGGCGAGGTTCGCGCCCGTGGAGTCGACCGAGAGCTCGAGCCGCTTCAGCGTCGGGATGGGAGTGCCGCCGTCGTCGTTCGCACCGGTGCAGTCCGTGCCTCCGCCCGCCGGGACGCTGCACGGGGCAATGTAGTAAATGTGCACGCGGTATTTGCGGATCGGCGCAACATTGGTGCCGTCCCTGTTCTTGAGCGTGAATACCGATTGCGGGGTGCCGGTCGCCGCCGCGATCAAGGGGTTTGCGCTGTTGTTCGGATCGGCATTTGCCTGCAAGTACACCTGGCTGGCGGCGAGCGCGCCGCCGGGAATCGTGGCGCTGTCGCCCGCCGCCATCTGCGAGTCTGTACGTCGCACGACCAGGATGTCGGTGCCCGGGCGGTGATTGGCGGCCGGAACGCAGGTGAGCGGCGATGCGCCGGGCGCGTCGTAACCTTGCAGCGGCAGCGCCGCTGCCTCACGCAAGGCCGCCATGTCGGTCGTCACGCAAGGATCCGGCAGCACGCCCGGGGCCGCGAGCGGCGAGCCGAAGCGCCCGAAAAAACCGGCCAGCGAGATGTCATCGGACAGCATCTGCACGGCGAAGCGCCCATTCTCGATCTGCTGCCCGGCGCGGTTCAGGTCCAGATAGGTCCGGTTGGAGGTCACGAATATCGACACCAGGCCGATGAGAATGAACAGGCCGATCGCGAGCGCCACCATCAACTCGACGATCGACAGGCCGGCCTGGCGCCGGCGGCTCGCTTCGGGCAGGACGCGCAATGCGGTTGTCATGTCAGATTGGCGATGCGAACGGTCACGCTGATTTCGCGGCGCTGGGCATCCGGGCCATAGAGATCCTTGGCGCAGGTCGCGGCGGCATCCCCTGCGGTCGGGGCCACCGTGGCCGCGGACCCTTGCCAGGCGAGCGCGACCCGGTAGCTGTTGGTCGCCGCGTTGAAGCTCACGCAGCCGCGGGCGCCGAGGACCGCTCCCACCTGACCGACGCTGGCGGTCTCCGAGGCGCCTTGCAGCGCGCTGTTCCACGCTTGCAGATCGGCATCCGCGACCGCGCGCGTGGCCGCGGTGCCGACGGCGGCCGTGCACGTCGGCGTGCCGGCATATCCGGTGCCCAGGAACGGCGTGCCATTCGCCGTGTCGGTGGTGATCGCATAGCAGCCCGCGGTGCCGCGGTTGGTGGCGATGCGATCGGCCATGTCCTGCACGAGAATCAGCGCCTGGCCGCGCTGATACGACTCGAACATCGCGATCTGCGCCTGCGCCTGCAGCCCGATCAGGCCGAGCACCCCGAGCACCAGGATGAGCAATGACACGAGCACTTCGAGCAGCGTGAAGCCGCGCTGGCGGGGCCGATAGCGTGTCGAAATGGCGTTCACGAGTTGCACCCGTTGGCAGCATTGCCGTCCTTGTCCTGGCGTACCGCCGGCCGGCCGCTGGGATCGAGCAATACACAGCGCGCCGAAATCGTGGGATACGCCGCCGACGAGATGACGAATGCGACGCCATCGCTGGAACCTTCGCGTCCGGTGCCGGAAAAAGTGATGCTGCTGAACGTCTTCGTGCCGTAGGCGGCGTTCTTGGTTGTGAAGAGGATCTGCTCATACGGATCCTGCACGCTGAAGGTGTCCGCGCCTACTTTCACCGACCACCCACCGCCCCAGCTGCCGCCGTTCTGCTCGACGGTCACGGCGGCATTGCGCTTGACCGCCTCGCTGCGCGCAAGCGCAATGCTGAAGTGCAGGTCGGAGGCCGCAGTCTTCAGCCGATTGCGGATCACGAAGTCGCGCATGTTGGGTGCGGCCAGGGTCGCGAGGATGCCTACCATGACGAGAACGATGAGCACTTCGATGACGGTGAAGCCGGCGGCAGGAGCGCGGTGCATGAGCGAGCTCACCAGGCGACGGCGGTGCCGCCGGTGCACGCGGTGGTGCCGGTCAGGCGCTGCTTGGATCCGGTGTGCGTCAAGGTCAAGCTGCCGTCGTTCACTTGATTCGTGCCCGCCTTGGGGGAGGCGCAGACGGTATAACTCGGCGGGGTGGCGGTATTATCGACCGGGGGATTGAACGCGATCGTGTAGTAAGTGTTCTCGCACTGCGCTGCCGTGCAGCTCCAGCCCGACATGGAAAGATTGAGCGCGTTGGGGGCCGTGGCATAGGCACGCTGCTCGATGAGGATCTGCTTCTGCCGCGCATCCATCGCCTGCATGAATTGCTGGGCGTCCGAGCGCCGCGAGCGGGCGAGGTAGCTCTGGTAGGAAGGATAGGCGATGGCTGCAAG
>JBOHIG010000311.1:0-2641 GCA_050725815.1 Xanthobacteraceae bacterium | reverse complement strand
ACGTCACGCCGCTCACAGCGCGCGCCAACACATGATCGCATCACGCTCCATGACAAGAACCAAGAGCAAAACCATGTCCTGATCAATCACGCCTCTTGACAACCACGTCCCCATACAAGCCCGGATGGAGCCATAAGCGCGTTGACGCGCGTCGTCGACGCGCTATGGCGAAATCCGGGATAGGCCGCCCCGGATTTCGCTTCGCTCCATCCGGGCTACGAATTACCGTGCACGCAGCACGTCATCGGTCACGAATAGGTCGAAAATCAGAACTCCCGGAACAGCCTTCCGAACCCTTCGACTTTGTCATTCACCCCACAGCGGCGCAGCGCGTCCCACACGATCGCCTGATGCGCGGTCATGACGTTGACGCCGAATTCCTTCTCCAGCACGTCGATCGCGCCCGCGGTCGGCCAGTGCGGCGATGGCAGGAGGATAGTGTCGGCCTGCGGGTGTTCCTTCATCAGCTTGCGACCCATTTCCAGGGCCGCGTGCTGCGGGATCGCGCCGATCCTGTTGAACGCGCTGCCCCAGCCGGTCGCGCCCAGAAGCTCACAGCCGAAATGCTCCGAATAGCCAGCGATGCGCGCGGTGTCGGAATGGGCATAGGGCTGCGCGACCACGACCTTCTTGCAGCCTAGCGCCTTCGCCGCCTTGGCCTGCGCCTGTGCGCTGGACGAAACCTTGATGCCGATCTCCTTTTCGAGGTCCGTGATCATCTGCTCGGCATTCTTGGTGCCGCGCGAGAGGTTGATCGGCACGCCGCCGAGCACGCAGATGTCGCAGCCGGCGGCCGCCATCTCGCGCGCCGCGCGCATCGAGATGTCGTACGACTGGTCGACCTCGTCCTTCGAACGCACCACGATGGCGAGCGAGGTAACGACCAGCGTCACTCCGTCGGGCACGATCTTGTAGAACTCGTAGGGGAAGATCTCGGTGGTCAGCGGCGGCGAGGTATAGCCGATGCGCGCGCGGTGGCCGTACATCTTGCCGTCCTGGATTTTCACTGGCGTCGTCATCTGTCTCACGCTGTTGGGAAAGTTGCGTTTTTGAGGCTAATGACGCCCCAGCAGCTTGTCCACCTGCCGTCAGGCTGCGGCTGGACACCGCCGTCTACGGCGACATCGTCGGTAAAACTGAAGGCATGGCGTTGCTCGGCGACGGATCGCTGGTCATCGTCAACGACGATGACTTCGGCATCACCGGCGGCCGCACGCAGATCATGGCCGTGCGCGGAACCGGCATCGTCAGCCGCTGATCACTGTTGCTGGAAAGAATTTTGCGCCGTGCGCAGAAGCTGCGCGCGGCGCGTTTATTTTTGTGCGGGCGATCGCGCACGCGATTGTCGTCGGGCCGCTCGGCAGCCCGTAGCGATCTTGCAAAAATAAAGTTTCAACGGAAACCTTGCTGCGCCGCAGCATGAAACATGCGGCACTTCGACCCGTGTGACACGCCGGATGGTGACCGAAGGCGGCAGATGCCGCATGAATTTACCAAGCCCGCCGCTGGCATATGGAATTCCATTGCCACCCCGGTGCTTTCTGAAATAGTTACCGAAACATGAACGGGCAAAAGGCGCCCCACGCCGGAAGGAGGAATTCAGATGTTGATGAGAGACCGCATCGCCGTCGGAGCCGGGACACTGCTCTGTCTTGCGGCAGGGCTGGCGCCCCTCCCGGCGCAGGCTCAGTGGCAGCCAAAGCGACCCGTTGAATTCATCGTTCCCGCCGGCACCGGCGGCGGCGCCGATCAGATGGCGCGAACCATCCAGGGCATCGTCAGCAAGCACAATCTGATGAAGTCGCCCATGGTGGTGATCAATAAGTCCGGCGGCGCTGGCGGCGAGGGCTTCCTCGACGTGAAGAACTCGAAGGGCAACCCGCACAAGATCGTCATCACCCTGTCGAACCTGTTCACCACTCCGCTCGCGACCGGCATTCCTTTCAGTTGGAAGGATCTGACTCCGGTCGCAATGCTCGCGCTCGATGAGTTCATCCTGTGGGTCAATGCGGAGAAGCCCTACAAATCGGTGAAGGACTATATCGCTGCGGCGAAGAAGGCGAACGGCACCTTCAAGATGGCCGGCACCGGCTCCAAGCAGGAAGACCAGATCATCACCGTCGCGATCGAGAAGAGCGCTGGCGTCAAGTTCATCTATATCCCGCAGCGCGGCGGCGGCGCGGTCGCCGTGCAGCTCGTCGGCAACCATGTCGACTCGTCCGTCAACAATCCAATCGAGGCAGTTGCGCACTGGCGCGGCGGCAAGTTGCGCCCGCTGTGCGTGTTCGACGACAAGGCGATGCCCTACAAGGACAAGATCGCCGAGGGCAAGTCCTGGGCCGACGTCCCGACCTGCATGTCTCAAGGTCTCAATATGGACTACTTGATGCTGCGCGGCATCTTCATGCCCGCCGGCGTCAAGCAGGACGTCGTCAACTACTACATCGAGCTGTTCAAGAAGGTTCGGGCGACGCCGGAATGGGAAACGTTCATGAAGACCGGCGCATTCAACCAGAGCTTCATGACCGGCGCCGAATACACCAAGTGGGTCGCTGCCGCGGAGCAGCGTCATCGTGAATTGATGAGCGCGGCAGGCTTCCTCGCTAAAAAATAAGCGCGTTCAAGGACACACCGTCGGCGG
>JBOHIG010000310.1:0-5518 GCA_050725815.1 Xanthobacteraceae bacterium | reverse complement strand
GTTCATCCCCTTGCACATGATGTAGGAGAGGATCGCGCCCGAGGAGCCGACCAGCGCGCCGGTGATGATCAGCGCGGAATTGCCGAGCGTGAAGCCGATACCGGCCTCCGCCCAGCCCGAATACGAGTTGAGCATCGAGATCACGACCGGCATGTCGGCGCCGCCGATCGGGACGATAATCAGCACGCCGAAGGCGAAGGACGCCAGCGCGAGCAGCCAGAACGCCAGATAGCTTTCGGTGCGCGCGAACCAGACGATCAGCAGCACGATCGCGATCGCGAGGCCGATGTTGATGACATGGCGCGCGGGCAGGATGATCGGCGCGCCGCTCATCCGGCCGGAGAGCTTGAGGAAGGCGATCACCGAGCCGGTGAAGGTGATGGCACCGATGGCGGTGCCGAGCGACATTTCGACCAGGCTGGCGCCGTGGATGCGCCCGACGGTGCCGATATCGAAAGCAGCGGGCGCATACAGCGCTCCGGCGGCGACCAGCACCGCCGCCATGCCGACCAGCGAATGGAAGGCGGCGACCAGCTCCGGCATCGCCGTCATTGGCACGCGGCGTGCGATCACCGCTCCGACGCCGCCGCCGATAGAGACGCCGAGCAGCACCAGCGCCCAGGCGCCGAACCCCGCCGGTGGATGCGACGCCAGCGTGGTGCCGATGGCGATCGCCATGCCGATCATGCCGAGGAGGTTGCCGCGGCGGCTGGACTCCGGGCTCGACAGCCCGCGCAGCGCCAGGATGAACAGCACGCCCGCGACGAGATAGAGGAGCGCTGTGAGATTGGCGTTCATGGCGCGTCCTATTTCTTCTTCTGATACATCGCGAGCATGCGCTGGGTGACCAGAAAGCCGCCAAAGATGTTCACGGACGCCATGATCAGCGCGACGAAGCCGAGCGAGCGCGCCCAGAGCGGGCCGGAGTCGTTGGCGACCAGAGCGACGCCGACCGCCAGCAGTGCGCCCACCACGATCACCGAGGAGATCGCGTTGGTCACCGACATCAGCGGCGTGTGCAGCGCGGGCGTCACCGACCACACCACGTAGTAGCCGACGAACACCGCCAGTACGAAGATCGAGAGGCGGAACATGAACGGGTCGACGCCGGCCGCGACGTGTGCCGCGCTGCCGCCCGCCGCCGCGATGATGTCGAGCTGGGCAAGCACAAGGTCTCCGGCTGCATCGGTTGCGACGCCGGCGGGCGAAATCATTGGCATGGTCGTTTCCCCTTACGCCGCAGTCGTTACGCCGCAGTCTTGGGCGCAAAGCTTGGGTGGATCACGGCGCCGTCGCGGGTGAGCGCAGTCGCCTTGACGATATCGTCATCCCAGTTGACCGCGAGCGCCTTGGCGTTCTTGTCCACCAGGATTTCGAGGAAGGAATAGAGGTTGCGGGCGTACAGCGCCGACGCCGAGGCGGCGATACGGCCGGCCACATTGGTATGGCCGACGATCTTGACGCCGTTCGCCTGCACGACTTCGTCCGCCTTGGCGCCCTCGACATTGCCGCCGCGCTCGACCGCGAGATCGATGATGACAGAACCGGGACGCATCGACTTCACCATCTCGGCGGAGATCAGCCGCGGCGCCGGGCGGCCCGGAATGAGCGCGGTGGTGATGACGATGTCCTGCTTCTTGATGTGCTCGGCGACCAGCGCAGCCTGCTTGGCCTGATACTCCTTCGACATTTCCTTGGCGTACCCGGCCGCTGTCTGCGCGTTCTTGAACTCTTCGTCCTCGACCGCGAGAAACTTGGCGCCGAGGCTCTCCACCTGCTCCTTGGTCGCCGGCCGCACGTCGGTGGCGGTGACCACCGCGCCGAGCCGCCGCGCGGTCGCGATCGCCTGCAGACCGGCAACGCCGACCCCCATGATGAAGACCTTGGCCGCTGGCACGGTGCCGGCCGCCGTCATCATCATCGGCAGCGCCCGGCCGTATTCGGCGGATGCGTCGATCACCGCGCGGTAGCCGGCGAGATTGGCCTGCGAGGACAGCACGTCCATCGACTGTGCGCGGGTGATGCGCGGCATCAGCTCCATGGCGAAGGCGGTCACGCCGGCGTCAGCCATCGCCTTGAGCGCGGCCTCGTTGCCGTAAGGGTCCATGATGGCGAAAACCAGCGCGCCGCGCTTGTAGCCGCCAAGCTCCGCGGCTTCCGGCCGGCGGACCTTCAGCACCACATCGGCCTCTTTGAGGGCATCGACCGCGACGGCAGCGCCGGCGGCGGCGAATTCGGCGTCGGGAATGCCGGACTTGACGCCGGCGCCGGGCTCGACCGTCACCTCGGCGCCGAGCGCCTTCATCTTCTTGACGGTATCGGGCGTGGCCGCGACCCGGTCTTCGGCGGGGTTGGTTTCGCGCGCGATAGCAATGCGCATACCCCGTCTCCTTTTGGCTGGCGACGAATTGCGATCGGTGCAGGCCTGAAGATCAGCCGGCTGAGCCGAGCGCGAGGGCGAGAAGCGAGAGGACCATCATCACCGCGCTGGGCGCCTTGGCGCCGGTCGCAAGACCGTGCAGCGCGACCAGCGTGGCGAACACGAAAATGCCGAAAGCGATCAGCCAGTGGCCCGCGACCGCGCCCACAGCCAATCCGATGACGATGTTGGCGATATGAATTGAGCCGACATAGGCGAGCTGGACAAAACCTCTGTAGGTCGATTCGTGCGCGGCAAGGTCGTTACCTGTCGCGGTCGCGTACTCGACCTGGCCGTGATCCGCCATCGCGTCCTCCGATCGTTGCTCCGGCGCGCGGGAATTAGCGCAATTGGGCCGCAAGGGCAACGGTGACCCGCAAAATCAGGAATCCAGGCCGGCGGCGGCAAGCGCCCTCTCCTGCCGCTCGGTCACCCGTTCAACCGAAAAGGCCGCGATCGCCTCGTTAAACAGCCGGTGGAAATTGAGTTCCGCCCGCAAATGCAGGAATACCGCGCCAAGCCCGATAGCAGCGCGGTCCATCAGCACGAACTCCCGCGGCACTGTGACCGGGCCCTTCTCCTTGAGCGCCTTGTGGACAAGGAATGCCTGCCGGCGGCCGTATTCCGACGGCTTGACGCCGTCGGCGATGGTCCGCACACGGTCGTCCATCAGCGGGCCGTAGATGAAACGCGCCCAGATATTCAACGTGTCGATCAGGTCGCGGCTGAGCCGCTTGAAGCCCCAGGTCTCGTAGGCGTGGACGATCAGGTCGTCGCTGCCGGTGCGCAGCCCGTTGTAAAGATCGACCACGCCGCCGACGAAATGCGGCGGGAAGATGCGGATGCAGCCGTAGTCGAGGAGATTGATGCCGCCGGGCGCCCCGTCTTGCTCGAAGACGGTGTAGTTGCCGAGGTGCGGGTCGCCATGGATCACGCCATGGCGGCTGAACGGCAGCCACCAGGCGGTGAACATCGCGGTCGCCAGCCTATTGCGGGCATCGAGCGCATCGTCCTTGTGCGCCAGCATCCGGTCGCCCTCGAGCCAGTCCAGCGTCAGCAGACGCCCGGTCGACAGGTCGGGCCATGGCCGCGGCACGCGGATCAGGCCGATGCCGTCCAGCATGGCGCGGTAGAGCGCGACGTGCTTCGCCTCGCGCCGGTAGTCGAGCTCCTCGCGGATGCGGGCGCCGATCTCCTTGGCGATCTCGGTGGTATCGATCGCGGGGTCCATCCGGCGATGGATGGCGAAGATCAGGTTGAGCTGGCGCAGGTCGGCTTCGACCGCCGACTGCATGTCGGGATATTGGAGCTTGCAGGCGAGTTCGGTGCCGTCGCCATTGCCATCATGGGCGCGCGCGCGATGCACCTGCCCGAGCGAGGCCGCCGCCGCCGGATGGTGCTCGAAGCTTGCGAACTTGTCCTGCCAATCCGGGCCAAGCTCCGCGACCATGCGGCGCTTGACGAAGGCCCAGCCCATCGGCGGCGCCTCGCTCTGCAGCTTGGTGAGTTCCGCCGCGTATTCCGGCGGCAAAGCGTCCGGCACGGTGGCCATGAGCTGCGCCACCTTCATGATCGGACCCTTCAGTCCGCCGAGCGCAGCGGCCAGCTCGATGGCGTTGCGGCCGCGATCGAGATCGAACCCGAACAGGCGCGAGCCGGCGATGCGTGCGGCGATGCCACCGACATTGGCGCCGACGCGCGCATAGCGGGCGGCACGGGCGGACAGACGGTTGCGTTCGGTGTCGGTCATGGGCCTTCGGTCTTAGAATCAGATAGGCCGCTCAGGGTTGAATGCTAGGTGCTTCGAGCGGTCGAATGTTGTCGCGGATCCAGCGCGCAAGCACATCCTCGCCGATCTCGCCGGCGGCGAGCGCAAGAATGATGGCCGTTGCAGCCTCCTGGGGCGCATCGAGGTCGAGCTTGTTGAGATTGAGAAACACGAGCATTGAAGCCAGCGCCGTTCGCTTGTTTCCATCAACGAATGGATGATTCCGCGCGATACCGAAACCATAGGCAGCCGCGAGTGCGGCGAGATCAGACTCGCCATATGCGAACTTGTTCTGGGGTCTCGCGAGGGCTGATTCGAGTAGGCCTATGTCGCGAATTCCATCCGGGCCGCCAAACAGCGCCAGTTGCTCAGCATGGAAGTCGATGACGATGTTCAGATCGAGCCATCGCGGCTCGGTCATTTTGCAAGGGCCTTATATGTATCCGCATATTTTCGGAACGAACGCCGCGCGAATTCCATCGCCTCGGCGTGCTTCGGATCATAGGGGCTGAGCTTGATTCCCCGCTCGGTCTGCTCGACGACGTACAGTTTGTCGCCTTCCTTGAGCTTGAGACGTGCGAGCAAATCCTTCGGCAAGATGAGGCCAAGCGAATTGCCAATTTTTTTGATTTGCAACAGGTCATGGGCTTCGGCCGCATTATTTAAACGTGCCATGGCAGTTCTCCAGTGTTGTACGTAGTGTATAACATTGATTTGCATAGGCACAGTCAAAAGATACTTGTCCGCTATGTCATTAAGTCATTGATTTAACATGTAAAACATGTCCTGCAATCCAAGCCGGCGTTCAACCTCAACTGGGCACGGCTGCGCAATACAACTGTGTGAGCTATACTGGGCAGTGTGAGGCGGGGGTTGCAAAATGCCGAAATATGCGGCGCTGAATTTCATCTCTCTTATTTTTGCGATTGCTTGGAGGGATACTGCTCATTGTAGCAATTGTTACTTTCTTTGCTGGACTGGGCTCGCTTAGCGGAGGGCGAGATTTTGATCTTGGCATGGGCGCGCTACGGATGATCGGCGCCCTATCAATGTTAGCAACGGGCGTTCTTGTCCTCGCATTCGGTGAGCTCATTCAGGTTTTCGTTGATATCGCAACCAATACTGGCGAAATCGTTGTAGCCCTCAAACGAGCCAGCACTCTCTTACCGGACAATAACGCTGGTAGGACGGAAGGGCTCGAGGCGGAGCTATCGCCGAATCTTGGTGACGAGCGAGGTCAGGCGGCAGCGGCTTGAGCTTGCGATTTGACGACCTCGATTCCGTCGTTGAACTTTACACCGAGGATCACTTTCGGCAACTGGTTGTGACCG
>JBOHIG010000309.1:0-4075 GCA_050725815.1 Xanthobacteraceae bacterium | reverse complement strand
CCAGGATGTCGTCGCCGTCGAAGCCCTGCATGGTGTCGTTGCCGCCGAGCCCGTTGATGCGGCCGCCTTCGAGCCGGGCCGCGATCTTGTCGTCGCCGCCGCTGCCGTTGATGATTACACCGCGCGGGTCGAAGATGGTGCCGAGGATATCGTCGTCGCCGGCGGCGGGGACGGCGTCCGGCTCGCCCTCGTACGCAACCAGGACACGGCCGTCGCTCAGTTCGGTGATGACCAGGTCCTCGTCGACACCTGGGGTGTTGCCGGCCACGAACTCGTCGCCGACCTTGGCGCCGGTGGCGTCGAACCGCTGGGCGCGCTCGATGTCGGTGTTGTCATCGTCCCAGGCGACGATGAAGCCGCCGTCGGACAGCGCGGTGATGGCTGGCTCGTTTTGTTGGCCGGTCGTGGTGGTGTTGACGGTGAAGGCGGCGCCAAGCGGATTGCCGGCGTTGTCGTAGACGCGGGCGCGAATCTCTTCATTGCCGGCGATATTCTCGGTCCAGACGCCAACGAAGCCGCCGCCGTCGAGGGCCGCCACCTGAACGTCGGTCTGCATATTGGCGCCGGTGTCGAAGTTATCTCCGGCAACGAAGCCGCCGGCCGACGTGATAACGGTGAATTGCGGGTCGTAGTCAGCCGCCGTGATGTCGTCGGCATCGGCGGAGGTCACGACGAAATTGCCGTTGCTGAGCGCCGCGACCTTGCCAATGATGACATCGTCCGCCGATCCGAAGACGAGGAACTCGGCTCCGACATTGCCGGCGGCATCGACAAAGCGGGCGACAATGTCCTGGTCGTCGGAGCCGCCTGCACCGTCGTTGTCGATGTCGCGTTGATAGGTGACCAGATAGCTGCCGTCGGGCCGCGCCGCAATCTGCGGGTTGCTCAGAACGTCGGCGTTGGTGTCGGACTGGATCGTCGTAGGCGACCCCACCACGGGAACGCCGGCCGCATCGTAGACCTGGACGCGGATCGCGGTGCCGCCCGCGTCGGTGTCCTCGTAGACCATGGCGAAGCCGCCGTTCGGCAGCGCCGCGACCTGCGCGTCCTGCTCGTCGTCCGCGACAAAGGACTGGTTGGCTTGAAACTCCGCCCCGACCGGGTTGCCGAGGAAGTCGAAGATCTGGCCGACCAGATCGCGTCCTGCGCTGACCCCGATCGGGCCGCCGGCGGCCTCATCCCAGATGACCACGTAGTTGCCGTTGGTGAGCCCGACGATCGCGGGATCGCCTTGGTCAACCACATCGCCGGTGTTGGTCTGCTCCTGCGCCTGCCAAACGCTGGGGGTGACTGCCATGTGACGTTCTCCCGTACTTTATTATTATTGTTCTGTTTGAACTGCATCGAAATCGAAGGTGTCTTGAACGAAGGGTATCGGGATGCAACCATGGCGAGCCGGCCGCAATGTGGCGGCCGTGCGACGATTATGATTATATTGGGGCAAGCCGCCCCCGCTGCACCACGCGAGACTCCAGTCCCGGCGCGAAACAATGCCCGCGATAAAGTACGGGCACACCGGCCAATCCACTCACGGGCTCCAGGCAAAACAAATATAGTAATATCAGCTACTTAGATCGCAAGCCAGGATGGCTCTGTTCGCTTTGCTTTGGCCAAATCCGTAAGCTGTGGCCGTGGAAGAAATCCCACTCCGAATAGGTCTCGCGCACGAGCAAATCCCGCGCGAAGGCGCGGGCTCGGGTTTTGCCTTGCGACAGGCCGCGAGATGGATTCACAGGCCTTCTCGTAACGGCTCCGCCATACCCCCTCGGAGTCGTCCATGCTGGTGAGGGCCTCATCCATTCTGAGGGCCTCATCCATTCGCGCGAAGAAATGTTCGAGCACGCGCAACACCAGTTGCACCCTGCCGATCTTGAAAACGACAAACGAAAAAAGGTGGATGCCAGTGCCTTCGCTGGTGCTGGCGGAGAGGGTGGGATTCGAACCCACGATACGGTTTCCCGTATACACGCTTTCCAAGCGTGCGCCTTAAGCCACTCGGCCACCTCTCCTGGTCCGCTCTCCATAAGGCGCACGCATCTTGGCGTAAAGACGCGCGCAACGCGCGCTGGTGCGCCTTAAGCCACTCGGCCACCTCTCCGGAGACGGACGCACTATAATCACGGTCGGGCAGGTGACAACCGATTGAACGACGCGGCTTAGTTGACTTGGCGCACCTGTCCCGCCTCGCTCACGTCATAGCCGCCGAGTTCTCGGGCGCGGTCGCCAAATCCGCCGGTGCGGACGAACCCGAACAAAGCCTGCGGACCGGGGAGGAAATAGTCGCGTTGGCGGAGCGCTAGGTCGAAGCGCTCCCAGGTCAGCGGCACGAAGCCGAGCCCGGTGGCCTGCGCCACCGATCGCGTGGCGATCCCGCAATCTGCCCTACGGACATGAACCGCCTGGGCGATGTCGGGCCCGGTCGGGCAGACCGGCCTCACGGTCATGAATCGATCGAGCGTCAGGCCGGCGCGCGCGACCAGCGCCAGCAGAAGGAGCTGAGCGCCCGCGCCTTGTGGACGCAATGCGAGTTTGGCGCGCTGCGCGGCCACGCTGGCGATATCGCTCAGCTTGAGCGGATTGCCGGCCGCCACGACCAGCCCCTGCTCGCGCCGGGCAAAGCCGATCAGCACGGCGTCGTGCAGCCCGGGCGCAGTGGCGATTGCGTCGGCGTTGGCGGCCTCGTCGTCGCCGTCGAGCCGATGCAGGTGGATGGCGGCGGCGGTGACCTCGCGCCGCGAAAGGCGCAGCAAGCCGGCCTCGCTGCCCTCCGGCAGGCTCGCAAGCTGCGAGGCGCTCTCGCGCAACGCCCATTCCAGGAGCGGATCGTGGCTGCCGCCGACGATCGGGGGCGCCGGCGTGTGCGCGACGGCGGCAAGTCCGTCGGCCAGCCAGCGGTCGAGCGCCGCCTTGGGGAACAGCCACTTGCCGGTGACCTTGGTGCAGGGCACGGCCGCGTGAGCGACCAGCTCGTACAGCTTGCGCTCGGAGAGGCGCAGGTACCGCGCGGCTTCCTCGGTAGTCATCAGTTCCGGCATGCAAATACCTGCATAATACAGCAAGTTCTCCGTAGATTGACCAAGTATGCCATAATTTGCAACATTTTGCGAGATGCCTGACGACGCCTCCGCCCTCGACCTGGTCCTCAGCGCCGATCCGGCGCTGGTCGCGATCGTGTGGCTCTCGCTCACCGTGAGCCTGTCGGCGGTATTCCTCTCCGCGCTGATCGGGCTGCCGTTCGGCGCCTTCATCGCGCTGTCGCGCTTCCGCGGCCGCGAGGCGGTAATCGTCGTGCTCAACGCGCTGATGGGCCTGCCGCCGGTGGTGGTGGGGCTGGCGGTCTATCTGACGCTGTCGCGCTCGGGCCCCTTGGGCGCATGGGGAATCCTGTTCACGCCGCAGGCGATGATCGTCGCGCAGACCATCCTGATCACGCCGATCATTGCGGCCCTGGCGCGGCAGACCATCGAGGACCTCTGGGTCGAATACCGCGACGAGCTCAAGGCCATGGATGTGAACGCCTTGGGCAGCGTGTCAACGCTGATCTGGGACGCGCGCTTCTCGCTGTTGACCGCCTTGCTGGCCGGATTCGGCCGCGCAGCGGCGGAAGTCGGCGCCGTCATCATCGTCGGCGGCAATATCGACGGCTTCACCCGCACCATGACCACGGCGATTGCGCTGGAGACCTCCAAGGGCGACCTGCCGCTCGCGATCGGGCTCGGCATGGTGCTGATGACGCTGGTGATTATCGTCAACGCGCTGGCCTGGGGCACGCGGCGCATCGGCGAGCGGATGGCGGGATGACCATGCGCGCGCCCGCCTCCGAGTTGCCGATCACGTTCGAAGAAGCATCGTTCGTCGTGCGCGGCGTGACCATTCTACAGCCGACGTCGCTGATCCTCGGCGCCGGAGCACCTGTTGTTCTGGTCGGCCCCAACGGCGCCGGCAAGACGACGCTGCTGCGCCTCGCCATGGGGCTGATCGCGCCGACCGCGGGACGCGTGACCTGGGGCGGGCGCGCCGGCGCGCCGCCGAAGCGCCGCGCGATCGTGTTCCAGCGCCCGGTGATGCTGCGCCG
>JBOHIG010000308.1:0-5468 GCA_050725815.1 Xanthobacteraceae bacterium | reverse complement strand
TCGTGGCTCGCCGACACCTGCGCGAAGCCCAATTCGCGCGCGAGGGCGGCGACGCGCCGTTCGTGCTCGGGATAGCGGTAGGCGTGCATGAGCACGATCGCGACCGAGTCGAAGCCGTCGGCGCGCGCGCCTTCGAGCGCGGCACGCACGGCAGCGCGGTCAGGCGTCCGCTCGACCGTGCCGTCGGCGCGTACGCGCTCGTCGACCTCGACCACGCGTTCATAGAGCATGTCGGGCTTGATGATGTGGCGCGCGAAGATTTTCGGGCGCGCCTGGTAGCCGATGCGTAATGCGTCGCGGAAACCCTTGGTGATCAGCAGAAGCGTGCGCTCCCCCTTGCGTTCGAGCAGTGCGTTGGTGGCGACGGTCGTGCCCATCTTCACCGCGCCGATGGTGCCGGGCGGGATCGGCGCGCCGGCCGTCAGGCCGAGCAGCGCGCGGATGCCCGCGACCGCGGCATCGCGATAGGCGCCCGGATTTTCGGAGAGCAGCTTGCGCGCGACCAGCGCGCCGTCGGGCCGCCGCCCGACGATGTCGGTGAATGTGCCGCCGCGGTCGATCCAGAAGTCCCAGCCAGGCATCGCCGTCATCGTGCCACCGATGTTGGCGCCGCCGCTGCAAGCGCCGCCGTCACGCCGGCTTTGAATCCACCTTCGTGATCATCACCTGGGGCGTCCACCCGCTCCAGTAGATCCTGTACTGGATGGTCGCCAATTCGCCGGGCGCCTTCACCAGCGCCTGGCACGTCTTTTCCGAGGACGTATCGGTCACCGGCTTGAAATCGCTGATGGCATCGATCGCGATTTTCCGCTCCTTGAAGATCGCGTGCAATGCGTCGACCGCGCGCTTGTCTCCGCAACCGGGCAGGCTGAACGAAACCAGCAATTGCAGCAGTCCGGTGAGCAGGATGATCACGCCGGCCGCGATCGTGATCCAGCGCGACCATCGTTGCCAGAACGTGGGCTTGGGCGCGTCTGGCGAAGCAGCGGCGTTCGGCGGCACATCGGACATTGCAGGACCCTCTTGCGGCCGTGTTGTGGAGTGGATGAGGCAGCGAATTTGCGGCGCCCTCGTACACAACCGGCCATACCACCCCTGAACGCGACCGCAAAGCGGTGCCTGTTGCATCGGCTCGCCCGACGCTAAGGTCGGCCATCGCCGAAATCCACGAGGGGGCAACCCGATGCATCGACCGTTGGCCGTCTGCTTGCTGTCCAGCCTCATTCTTGCCGCGCATGCGATCGCCTGGCCGGCCGCCGCGCAGCCGCCGGTCCCGTCAGGACCGGGCGGGGGACCAGGGCCATCGGGACCGCCGCCGGGGTCGCCGGGCGGGCCCGGCCCAGGTCCAGGTCCAGGTCCAGGTCCAGGCTCAGGTCCGGCACAGCCGCCACCCGGAGGTGGCGCGCCTCCGGGTGCGCCGGGCGAGTACGACTTCGCCGCGCCGCCGGGCCGCAACCTCAACCGCGTCTATGGCGTCAATCGCGCGACCGGCCAGGTCCACGCCTGCCAGTATCAGTCGGGCGGGGCGCTGGGCACATCGCTCTGCTTTCGCAGCGGCCCAGGCGCGGGTCCGCAGGCGCAGGGCGACTACCGTCTCGTCTCGACCAACCTCAATGACGAAGGCGGCGTCTTCCGGGTCAACCGGCGCACCGGAGAGATGAGCGTCTGCTACGTGCTGGACAACAACACCGTCTGCACGGCGCCAAGTCACTGACCATCGAGCCACTGAGCAATTCGATATCTAAAAATTGGCGGGGGCCCGGCGGTTGATTCCGCCGAGCCCCCTTATGCATCAATCGGCCTGTAAGCCGGGTTCTGTAGGGCGCGACACCATTAGTGTGGCGCCGCGCGTGACGACCATTCCTCTGCGACGCCGGTTGCCCGGCGCCTTCAGCAACCTACCCGGACGGCCAGATCCGGACATCGATCCCGGGATTGCTCCCGCGCCGTCCCTATTCGGTCTTGCTCCCGGTGGGGCTTGCCGTGCCGCCTGCGTTGCCGCAGGCGCGGTGCGCTCTTACCGCACCCTTTCACCCTTACCGCGACCAAACGCTACGCGCCGCGGCGGTTTGCTTTCTGTGGCGCTGTCCCTGAGGCCTTTCCCCGCTTGCGCGGAGATACTCCCCGCCGGACGTTATCCGGCACCGTATATCCGTGGAGCCCGGACTTTCCTCCCCGGCCGCCTTTCGGCATTGGCCGGAGCGGCCGTCCGGCCGACTGACGGGATAGCAATGGGGATTGGCCGGGCAGGCGTCAAGGACGCACAGCGAGTTTGGTTGACAATTCAATTGATTGCGGTCCATCGCTGCGGTGACAATGACGGTTGGGGCGGGCGATGACGGCGAATTCTTTCATCGAAAAGCACGGTCTGTGGACCGACGACCAGAAGCGGCGCGCGGCTGAGCTCAAGCTGTTCCTGGAGAAGGACCGCCTGCAATTCGTGCGCGTCGCCTGGGCCGATCCGCATGGCGCCTCGCGCGCCAAGGCGGTGACGGTGCCGGCGTTCCTGGCCGCGCTGGAGGCCGGCTACAACATCAACGTCGCCACCACCACGCTCGATTCCGCCAACGCGCGCACGTTCTCCTCGTTCACCCGTGGCGGCGGAATGGGCCTGCCGGAGATGACCGGCTCGCCCAATCTCACCATCGTGCCCGATCCCACGACCTTTCGCGTGCTGCCATGGACGCAGGGGACGGCTCCCGGCGTCGGCTGGGTGTTGTGCGACGAATATTTCAACACCGGCATGCCCTTCCACTTTTCGCCGCGGCATCTCCTGCGCGGGCAGTTGCGCCGGCTCAGCGAGCGCGGCCTCGGCATGGTCGTCGGGCTGGAAGTCGAGTGGTACCTGCTGCGCGTCGTGCAGGAGCAGTTGAACGACGACAACATCGGCGCGCCCGGGGCGCGCGGATGGCCGGTCAAGACCGCGCCGATCGAGCCCGGCTATTCCTATCATTCCGAAACTAACATGGACTTGATGCAGCCGGTGCTGGCCGAGCTTGCGGCGGCATTCGAGAAGATCCACCTGCCGCTGCGCTCGGTCGAGAACGAGTGGGGACCAGGGCAGGTCGAATGCACCTTCGCTGCGCGCGGCGCGCTCGAAGCCGCCGACAATCTCGTGCTGTTCCGCACCGCGACCCGGCAGATCGTGCGGCGGCTTGGATGCTTCGCCACCTTCATGTGCCGGCCGGGCTTGAAGGGCTGCTATTCTAGCGGCTGGCATTTGCATCAGTCATTGATCGACGCCAAGAGCAAGCGGAACCTGTTCGCGCCGGCGCGCGAAGGCGAATTCCTGTCGCCGCTAGGACTTCATTTCCTCGGCGGCATCCTCAGGCACGCGGTGGCGGCGACGCCGTTCACCACGCCGACCGTCAATGGCTACCGCCGCTTCCGCCCGAACTCGCTGGCGCCCGACCGTGCCGGGTGGGGCTACGATCACCGCGGCGCCATGTTGCGCGTGCTCGGCGCGCCGGGCGATGCCGCGAGCCGGATCGAGAACCGGGCAGGGGAGCCCGCGGCCAATCCGTATCTGTTCATCGCGTCGCAGATCGTCGCCGGTCTCGACGGTGTCGACAGCAAGGCCGATCCAGGCCCGCGCGACGAGGAGCCCTATGCCGCCGACCGGCCGCTGCTGCCGAAGAGCTTGCCAGCATCGCTCGATGCGCTCGAAAAAGAGCCCGTGTTCCGCAAGGAACTGGGCGACGTCTTCATCGATTATTTCCTCAAGCTGAAGCGCAACGAAGCCGGTCGCTTCCAGAAATGGATCGAGGAGGGCGGCGTGCAGCCGCCCGACGACGGCACCACCGAATGGGAGCAGCGCGAATATTTCGATTTTTTTTAATGCGCATGCCGTGGCGCCGTAGGGTGGGCAAAAGCGCCCCGGCGCAGCGATCAGGCACTGGCGTTGTACGCGTTGCCCACCATCTTGAGTGGCGAGCAACGGCGCCATAGCGCGTCGAAGACGCGCGTAAACGCGCTTATGGCGCCTTTTGCCCACCCTACTGGTTAGGAGTATGATCGAGTCATGCTGGAAAAGCTCAACGCCCCCTCGCTCCGCAACATCAGCGCCGCCGATCTCTACGATTGGGACGAGCTGGTGCGGGAGGATCGCGTCCACCGGCTGATCTATACCGATCCCGCGATCTTCCAGGCGGAGCTGACCAACATCTTCGGCGCGGTCTGGGTCTATCTCGGCCACGAGAGCCAGATCCCGAACAACAACGACTACATCACCACGAAGCTGGGCCTGCGCCCGATCATCCTGCTGCGCGACTCGCAGGGGAAAATCCGGGCGCTGTTCAACCGATGTACACATCGCGGAACCACGCTCTGCCGGCTGGAGCGCGGCAACGCCTTCATGTTCACCTGCCCCTATCACGGCTGGAGCTATCTCAACACCGGCAAGCTGCGCGCGGTGCCGTGGCCGGACGGCTACGCCTGCGACTTCAAGGACGACAAGTTCAACGTCGCGCAGGTGCCGCGGGTCGACAGCTATCGCGGCTTCATCTTCGGCACGCTCAATCCCGACGCCCCGCCGCTCATCGACTATCTTGGCGGCATCACCGGCCCGATCGACGAATGGCTCGACCGCAATCCCGGCGGCAAGGTCGTGGTCTGCGAGGCGAACCGGCTCAAGTTCAAGGGCAACTGGAAGCTCGCCTACGACAATTCCGGCGACGGTTATCACGTCGTGTTCTCGCACCGCTCGCTATTGGAGATGGAGAACCGGCTCGCCGACGAGGCCAACAAGGGCATGTCCTATTACAAAGGCTCGCCGGACTCGAAGGCGATGTACATGCGCTATACCGGCAACGGCCACCACTTCAAAGACAAGCGGCCGAACATCGAGAAACGCGACGGCGGTCTGTGGGCGGTCGAAGGGCCGGCGCCCGGCACCGAACACTACGAGGCCGAATTCCGCCGCCGCTTTGGAACGAAGGCCGACGCGATCCTCGACCTCGCCGGCTCCGAGCCCGTGAACATCAATGTATTCCCGAACCTGTCGCTGCTCGGCAACCATATCCAGGTGTTCGACCCGGTTTCGGTCGACGAGACCAACGTGACCTGGTTCGGTACCGCGGTGGTCGATGCCGACGGCACGCTCGGCGACGCGGTCGACGAGATCAATGCGCTGCGCATGCGCACGCAGGAGCAGTTCCCGAATTTCGGCGAAGTCGACGATCTCGCCAATTTCGAGGAAATCCAGCGCGGACTCGCTTGCCTCGAAGACGAGTGGGTCTACATGCACCGCGGGCTCGGCATCGAAGGCCGCGTCAAGACCGGCGCCGACGGCAGCGTCACCGCGCCGGCGACCGACGAGGCCTTCATGCGCGAATACATCAAGGAGTGGAAGCGGCTGATGAAAGCGTCGCCGAATCTCGTGGTGCAGCGCGAAGTTTGATGCGAGGCATCGCCGCGGGCACATACCCTCTCCCCTTGCGGGAGAGGGTGCCGAGTGAGCGAAGCGAACG
>JBOHIG010000307.1:0-7626 GCA_050725815.1 Xanthobacteraceae bacterium | reverse complement strand
CAGCGCCATGGCTTAGCTGTTTGCGTTTCCGTAACAAATGGGAACTAGTGTCCCGAATCCGAAGTTCGCACATACCGTGCTTCGGATTCAAAGGGACACTAGAAAGCATGACGTTGCTGGTGCGGCTTTGGTTCAGAGGTTCGTTCCCGATCAAGCCGCCAGTTATGGCGAACTTCTGAACCGCTACACTAGCTTTTTCCGACCATGCCCGCCGGGGCATGCAGCCTGAGGTCCCATGGGGTCGGCGGCTGGGACAGGGCTGCGGAGGGCCGGGATGGCCAAGACCGTCATGATTGTGGAGGACAATGAGCTCAATATGAAGCTCTTCCACGATCTTTTGGAGGCGCACGGGTATCAGACCGTAGGCACCCGCAACGGAATCGAAGCGCTCGAACTTGCCCGCAAACACCGCCCCGACCTGATTCTGATGGATATCCAGTTGCCGGAGGTGTCCGGCCTCGAAGTCACCAAGTGGCTCAAGGAGGACATGGAGCTGAAATCGATTCCCGTCGTTGCCGTCACCGCCTTCGCGATGAAGGGCGACGAGGAGCGTATCCGCGAGGGCGGCTGCGAAGCCTATCTCTCCAAGCCGATCTCGGTTGGCAAGTTCATCGAGACCGTCCGTCATTTTCTCGGGCCAGCCTGAAGGAAACAGTTGATGAGCGCACGTGTTCTCGTGGTCGATGACGTTCCGGCCAACGTCAAGCTGCTTGAGGCCCGTCTTTCGGCGGAATATTTCGACGTCATTACGGCCGCGAGCGGGATTGAGGCGCTGGCGATCTGTGAGCGCGCGGAATGCGACGTCGTGCTGCTCGACGTGATGATGCCCGATATGGACGGCTTCGAGGTCTGCCGTCGCCTCAAGAGCAGTCCGGTGACGCATCATCTTCCCATTGTCATGGTCACCGCGCTCGACCAGCCATCCGATCGGGTGAAGGGGCTCCAGGCCGGCGCCGACGATTTCCTCACCAAGCCCGTGTCGGATGTCGCGCTGATCGCACGTGTACGTTCGCTGGCGCGACTCAAGATGATGACAGACGAATTGCGCATGCGCGCCGTCACGTCGCGCGAGATTGGTATCGAGAGTCCCGAGCGTGAGGCGGTCGCTGACGCTGGCAAGAACGGCAAGATCCTGATCGTCGATGACCGCGCGGCATCGGCGGAACGTCTGCGTGCCGTGCTGGCGGTCGAACACGGAGCGGACGTCCAAGCGGATCCCAATGAGGCGCTGTTTCATGCCGCAGAGGGCGCCTACGACCTTCTGATTGTTTCGCTGGGGCTTGAGAATTTCGATGGTCTGCGGCTTTGCAGTCAACTTCGCTCGCTTGACCGTACCCGTGGCGTCCCGATCCTGGCGATTGCGGAGGCCGATAACAATAATCGCCTGGTGCGAGGGCTCGAGATCGGCGTCAACGACTATCTGATCCGTCCGATCGACAAAAACGAGTTGCTCGCGCGCGTACGGACGCAGATTCGCAAGCGTCGCTACACCGAACGGCTGCGCGATAACGTGCAACTCTCGATCGAGATGGCGATCACTGATGCGCTGACCGGGCTCTACAATCGCCGCTACATGGAGAGCCACGTTGGAACTCTGGTCGAGCAGGCGGCCTCCCGCGGCAAGCCGATGACCGTGCTGGTACTGGACATCGACTACTTCAAGTCGATCAACGACACGTGGGGCCACGATGCGGGAGACGACGTGCTGCGCGAATTCGCGCTGCGCATCCGCAAGTCGATCCGCGGCATCGACCTCGCCTGCCGTCATGGCGGCGAGGAGTTCGTCGTGGTCATGCCGGAAACCGACCTTGCGGTTGCCACCATGGTGGCCGAACGGCTACGCCGCCGAATCGCGGGCGACGCGTTCCCGATCCAGCAGGGCGCAAGGTCGATTGAGGTGACCATCTCGATCGGGATCGCAGCGCTAGGACGGGGGGAGGATGCAGCCGCCGTGCTCAAGCGGGCCGACCAGGCGCTCTATCGGGCCAAACGGGACGGCCGGAACCGCGTGGTCCCGGACGCCGCTTAGCGGCAATTGTGGCATCTAAGTTGCGGTCAACCCTAATCTTTTAGGTTGATCGAGTTGTCTCCGCTATCCACATGCGGGGTTATTGGATTCCGGCCGTCCCTGGGGTAGTTTCGTAGGATCGATGGTTCATATCCTGCCGTAGGAGCGGGATAGGCGACTGTGCCTGCCATCGCCGATCTTGATAACCCTGCGGAATGCTCAGGTCCGCCGCATCTCCTGGGTCCGTGGGGTTCGGCCGGTCCGGGGGCGGCACGAGTGGCCTCCTCATGACGCCGCTCCCGACCGGCCACCTTTTTTGCAACGCGTTAGGTTCGCGTCGTGAGTTTCCAGAAGTGCCAAGGGCGCCCACAGGCGCCCTTTCGCGTTTCGGTCTCCGAAGTCGGTTATTTAATCTTGGCCTCGCGGAACTCGACATGCTTCTTCGCGACCGGATCGTATTTCTTCTTTACGATCTTGTCGGTCATGGTGCGCGAATTCTTCTTGGTCACGTAATAGAAGCCGGTGTCGGCGCTGGACACGAGCTTGACTTTGATAGTGGCGGTTTTGGCCATGGGAACCTCGGGTACTGAGCGGCGGCGCCGCCGGAATTGCGCACGAAACTAGCGATCAACGAGCCAAAGTCAAGAAACCCCGGCCGTGTCGCGGGACTACAACAGCTCCCTGAGAAAGCTGCCGCGGATCATCCGGTAGAACGGAACCGGCAGATCGTGACCCATGCCGTCGGCGATGCGGGCGTCAAGCTCTTCCAGCATCACGCCCGTGACCGCCGGCATGTCGAGCTCCTTTGCGTCGGTCAGCGGCATCCAGATCAATTCCACAAGCTCGGCTTCCGGCCCGGTGGCGCCTTCGATCCGGTGCGCGACCGCACTTGCGTCCATGGTGAAGAAGCGTGCATCAAAGCGCCGCGGCCGTCCCGGCGGGGTGATAGCGCGGCCGATGAAATGAATGGAGGCGAGATCAGGCAGCACCTTGTTCCGTGCAAAGGCTGACCATGGCCCCTCGGGGACGGTCGCCGCCTCCGCCCGCGTTCCGAGCAGCAGGCCGGTTTCCTCGAAGGTCTCGCGCACCGCAGCCAGCGCGAGAGCGCGCGCGCGAACGGGGCTTGCTTTGTGAAATCTGTTCATCAGCCGCGCTTGCGCATGCTGATCAAGCGGCGTCGCAGTCGGCATGCGTTTATCGGAAGCATCGACGCCGCCGCCCGGGAACACGAACTTACCGGGCATGAACTTGTGCCGTTCGTGGCGTTTGCCAAGCAGGACCTTCGGCACGTGTTCCGAGCGATCGATCAGGATCAACGTTGCCGCATCCCTTGGGCGGATCACCTTGTGGGAAAGATCGCGGTCGACCGCGTTCATCCGGCGGACGAAGTCGTTGAGCCGCTCGATCCGGCCGGTATGGGTCATCGCGCCCGATCCGCGATCCGGCCGGGCGCAAGCGGCGGCGCCTCGTCGGCTTCGTGCGGATCGAAGCCGTGCATCCGCAGTGCCCACTGCCAGGCGACGATGGCGCCTTTTATTGGCGGCAGCAGCAGCAGCGACAGCAGCAGCATCAGCGGCAGCCACAGCGCGGCGAGAAGCCAATAGGGCGGCGAATAGGCCATCTCCACCGCCAGGATGATCGGAACCACGACGTGCCCGACGATCAGGATCACGAAATAGGCCGGCGCGTCGTCGGCGCGGTGGTGGTGCAACGCCTCGCCGCAGGCCGGGCAGTGGTCGGCGACCTTCAGGTACGCGCGAAACAGCCGGCCGCGTCCGCAGCTCGGGCATTGGCCGCGCCCGCCGCGAAGGAGTGCAGCCTTGGCGTCCCGCGGCGGGAGCATATCGTCGAGGTCGCTCATCATCCTTTCCTTCGCCGTCCGCGGCGGTCATCGCGGCGAGCGTGCTTGGCTGGCTCGCCTTGCCGCCGCTGATGCTTCGGAGCGGCGGCCGGGCGCCGCTTGTCATAGCGTCCCTCGGACAGCAGTTCAAACCGCAGCGCCCCGGCGACCGGGGCGGCTTCGACCAGGCGCACCGAAACGCGGTCGCCGAGGCGGTAGCTCTCTCCGCTATGGCTGCCGACGAGTGCGTGACGATCCTCGTGATACCGGAAATACTCGTCGCCGATGGTACGCGCGGGGATGAATCCGTCGGCCCCGGTGTCGTCGAGCTTCACGAACAGGCCGGCGCGGGTGGCCCCCGACACATGCCCCTCGAATGTCGCCCCAATGCGGTCGGCGAGGAAATGCGCGAGCAGCCGGTCGAAGGTCTCGCGTTCCGCCTTCATCGCGCGGCGTTCCGCTACCGAGATTGTGGCCGCAAGCTCGCCGAGCGTGCGCGCGTCCTCGGTTTCGGGAAGCCCGCCATTGCCGAGCTTGCCGGCGCGGATCAGGCCGCGATGGACCACGAGATCGGCATAGCGGCGGATCGGCGAGGTGAAGTGCGCATAGCGACGCAGATTGAGGCCGAAATGTCCGTAGTTCTCGGCCGCGTATTCGGCCTGCGCCTGGGTTCGCAGCACCACCTCGTTGACGAGCTTCTCCGCCTCGTGTCCCTTCACGCGGTGGAGGATGCGGTTGAATTGCTCGGCACGCAGCGCGCCGGACTTCGGCAGCGAGATATCGAGCGTCTGCAAGAACTCGCGCAGCGCGTTGACGCGCTCCATGTCGGGCTCGTCGTGCACCCGGTAGATCAACGGCAGCCGCGCGCGCTCCAGCGTCTCGGCGGCCGCGACATTGGCGAGGATCATGAATTCCTCGATCAGCCGGTGGGAATCGAGGCGTTCCGGCGTCATCACGCGGTCGACCGTGTTGTGGGCGGTCAACACGATCTTGCGTTCCGGAATATCGAGATCGAGCGGGGCGCGTTCCTCGCGCGCGCGCTTGAGCGCGCGGTAGGCGGCGTAGAGCGGTTCGAGCACGCGGCCGAGCAGGGGCCCGGTCGTGTCGTCGGGCCAGCCGTCGATCGCCGCCTGCGCCTGCTGATAGCTGAGCTTGGCGGCGGAGCGGATCAGCACACGGTGAAACGTATGGGCACGCTTGCGGCCATCGGCGCCGACTACCACGCGTACGGCTAGCGCCGCGCGGTCTTCGCTTGGCCGCAACGAGCACAAATCGTTGGAGATGCGCTCGGGCAACATCGGCACCACGCGGTCGGGGAAATAAACCGAGTTGCCGCGCAACCGCGCTTCGCGATCGAGCGCCGAGCCGGGACGGATGTAATGCGCGACATCGGCGATCGCGACCCGGATGATGTAGCCGCCTGCATTCTTCGGATCGGTGTCGGATTCGGCGTGAACGGCGTCGTCATGGTCCTTGGCGTCGGCCGGATCGATGGTGATGAGGGGAAGCTCGCGCCAGTCCTCGCGGCTGGCGATCGCCACCGGCTGCGCCGCTTCGGCCTCCTTGAGGACCGCGGACGGAAACACATGCGGGATGCCGTGAGCATGGATCGCGATCAGGCTCACGGCCCGTTCGCTCTTCAGCGATCCCAGACGCTCGACGACCCGGGCCTGCGGCAGGCCGATGGCGCGGCGGCCGGACATGATCTCGGCGGCGACAAGGTCGCCCTCGGACGCGTCGCCATTGGCGCCGGACGGGATAATGACCTCGCGGCCGAGCTGTTTCTTGTCGATCGGGGTGAGCCGTCCGCTGCCGTCGGGCAGCCGCCGAAAGATCCCGAGCATGCGCGCCTTGGCGCGGTCGATGACCTTGATGATGCGGCCGGTATGGCGGATCGCTTCGTGCGCTTCGCCGGTTTCCTCCAGCCGCAGCAGCGCCCGGTCGCCGACGCCGCCGACCTCGCCGGGACGCGCTTTGCGCTGGGCATGAATGCGGATCTTGGGCGGAGGACCGTGCGCTTCCTCGTCCCATTCGGTCGGGACCGCGATCAGTTCGCCGTCGCGGTCGCGCTCGATGATGTCGCTAACGACGACTTGCGGCAGACTGCCCGCCTGATGCAACCGTTTGCGGCGGCGCTCCACGCGACCCTCGTCGGCAAGCTCGCGTAGCATCCGTTTCAGGGTCGCGCGGTCCGCATTCTTGAGATGGAAGGCGCGGGCGATCTCACGGGTGCCGACCTTGCCGGGTTGCTTGCCAATGAAGGCGAGGAGGTCGTCCTTGGAGGGGAGGGAGGGTTTGAGGGAACGACGATTCACAAAAATATGTCCGCCAGCTCGGCGCGCGGGATAGCGAGCGGCGCTCGCTTCACGCTGCTCAGATAATCACGCTTGCACGCCGCCGCCAGTCTGGCCGGAACCCTAGGCGTCAGCCGGCTCCGATGCCTTTGCCTTGGAAGCTTTCTTAGCCTTCGCCGTCTTGGCCTTGCCGGGCGACTTGGCTTTCGTGGCGGGCTTAGCGGCCTCGGGCGTGTCCTTGGATGTGGTCTTGCGGCGCGCAGCCGGGCGCTTGGCCGGCGGCTTCTTGCGGGTGCCGGTGCCGAGGGCTTCGCGGGCATCGAGCAGCGGCAACGCTTGTTCCAGCGTCACCGTCTCCGGCGTCATATCGGACGGCAGCGTCGCGTTGATGCCGTCGTGGCTGACGTATGGCCCGTAGCGGCCGTTCTTCACCACCACCGGTCCGCCCTTGTCGGGATGCTCGCCAAGCGGACGGCCCGGATCGGCACCGAAGCGGCGGCCGCGGCCGGGCTTGAGCTTCTTTTCGGCAATCAGCGTCACCGCGCGGTTCAGCCCGATGTTCAACACGTCATCGCCTTGCTCCAGGTTGGCGTAAGTCTTGACATGCTGCACGTAAGGCCCGAAGCGGCCGACACCGGCCATGATCGGCTCGCCGTCTTCGGGATGCTTGCCGACTTCGCGTGGCAAGGCGAGTAAACCGAGCGCGCGGTCGAGATCGATATCGTCGGGCGCAAGTCCCTTCGGGATTCCGGCGCGCTTGGGCTTCTCGCCGTTGATCGCTTCGCCGAGCTGGATATAGGGACCGAAGCGGCCCGAGCGCAGCGTCACTTCGAGGCCGCTCGCGGGGTCCACGCCGAGTTTCTTCATGCCCCCATCGGGACCGCCGTTGGCGCCATTGCCGCTGGCAAGCTGGCGCGTGTAGCGGCATTCCGGATAGTTGGTGCAGCCGATGAAGCCGCCGAACTTGCCGAGCTTCAGCGACAGCCGCCCGCTTTCGCAATTCGGGCATTTGCGCGGGTCGATGCCATCGGCGCGCGCCGGAAACAGATGCGGCGCCAGCATCTCGTCGAGCGCGTCGATCACCTGCGCGACGCGCAGTTCTTTGATATCGCCGACAGCGGCGGTGAAGTCGCGCCAGAAGTCGCGCAACAGCTCGCGCCAGGCGATCTCATTGTTGGAAATGCGGTCGAGCTGTTCTTCGAGGTCGGCGGTGAAGCCGTATTCGACATAGCGGGCGAAGAAGCTTTCCAGGAACGCCGTCAGCACCCGGCCCTTGTCCTCCGGCAGCAGGCGCTTCTTGTCGATCCGCACGTATCCGCGGTCCTTGAGCACCTGGAGGATCGAGGCATAGGTCGAGGGGCGGCCGATGCCGAGTTCTTCCATGCGTTTGACCAGGGACGCTTCCGAATAGCGCGGCGGCGGTTCGGTGAAGTGCTGCGTGTGCACCGCTTCGACAAGCTTCGGCGTATCGCCCTGGTTGATGA
>JBOHIG010000306.1:0-7000 GCA_050725815.1 Xanthobacteraceae bacterium | reverse complement strand
TCGCTCACGGGCCTCCTTCTGTTCACCGCGATCCTGGGGCTCGGCCACGTTATGCTGGTGATCATCCAGCAGGTACTGTGCACCACCGATCCGACGCCCGGCGCGCTTGAGCGCATGATCGGCAACTACATGGTGGCCAATGCGGTCGGGCAGGGGCTCGGCCCCTACATCGTGGGCTGGGTCGGCGGCGCCGCCAGCATCCCGCCGACACAATTTCTGTTCACGCTTGCGCTGATCGGCTCCGGCCTCATGGTCGTGAGCGCCTTCACTTTGCGCCTAGGCGGTCCGCAGAAGCCCCGCAAGGAGACGGACAAGCCGATGCCGCTGCTCGACATCCTGCGGCTCCCGGGACTGACCGTCATACTGTTCGTTGGGGTCACGGTGGTTTCGGCGCAGGACCTCATCGTCGTCTATCTCCCGTATCTCGGCGCCGAACGAAACCTCGCGGTCGAGGTGGTGGGCACATTGCTGGCAGCGCGCGCGGTCGCGTCGGTGCTATCGCGCTTCCTGTTCGCGCGGCTCAATCTGCTGATGGGCCATCGCTGGCTGATGCTCTCGAGCGTGATCGCGAGCGCGGTGTCCTATGCCGCGCTCGCGGTGCCGCTGCCGATCCCGGCAATGATGGCGGCGGTGGCCGTCGCCGGTTTCGCGCTTGGCATTGCCATCACCGCTACGATCGCTGCACTTCTGAACCTTGCGACCGCGGACACGCGAGGCACTGCCAATTCGTTGCGAATTCTCGGAAACCGTGTCGGACAGTTCGTGATTCCATTCTCGGTCGGCCTGGTCGCCGCCGTCACCGGCGTCGCCGGAATCTTCATCATCATCGGCGGCAGTCTGGTCGTTTCGGCGACGGTCATGGCGCTCGGCCGGCAGACGCCGACCTAAATTTAGAGGTTGGCACGGCCAGTACGGACTCACCGGCTGGTCAGCTCCGATCCGGCCTGCGCGGGCAACAGGTAGAAGATGACGGCGGACGCAGCCGCGAGACCGCCGAGCGCGAAGAACGCCAGTGCGACGTCGTCAGGCGTCAGCGACGTCCGGCCGTGCATAACCATGCTCAGGTGCACCACCAGGGCGGCAAGGCCGACGCCGAAGCTCTGGGTCAATTGCTGCGCCATCGCGGAAAAGCTCGTGGCACGGCTCATGATTGTTGTCGGAATTTCCGCATAGCCGAGCGATTGCACCGCCGTGAATTGTATCGAGCGGGCGAATCCGCCGATCAGCAGCACCACGAGGATCACCGTGAATGGTGTCGCCTTCGTAAAAAAGGCGCAGGCGATGAGATATGCCCCGATCAGCAAAGCATTGTAGATCAGCAGTCGGCGGAAGCCGAACAGCTTGAGCACCGGGCGGAAGGTGAATCGCATCGCCACCGATCCGGCTGCGCTGGCGAGCAGGATGAGACCGGACTGGAACGCGCTGAGCCCGAAGCCGATCTGAAACAGGATCGCGAGCAGGAACACCTGCGCGGTGGTTCCGACGAAAAAGAGAGCCCCGCCCCAGACCGAGGCCGCGAAGGTGCGGACCCGCAGCAGGCTCAGATCGATGATCGGGTCGACCTTTCGTTTCGCGTGGGCGAGGTAGAGCGCACCGCAGACGGCGCCAACCCCGATGGAGGCGATGACAATCGAAGTCGGCAGCGCCCCTCGCCCGATCGCCGCGAAGCCGAATACCAGGCCCGCGACCGCGACGCCGATCAGCACAAAGCCGCGCAGGTCGAGCGACGCGACTTCGTCCTCGCGGATATCCGGCACGTAGGCGTACACCAACAGCAAGCCAAGCAGCCCGATGGGAAGGTTGATGAAGAAGATCCAGTGCCACGAGACATAGGTGACGATGAATCCGCCGACCGAAGGACCGATCACCGGCCCCAATACGGCTGGAATGGTGATGTAGTTCATCGCCCGCACGATTTCGAACTTGGGCACGCTCTTGACCACGATCACGCGGCCGACCGGGGTCATCATCGCGCCGCCGATGCCCTGGATGGTGCGCCACACCACGATCTCGGCAAGCGAGTCCGAGAGGCCGCATAGCATTGAGCTCACCGTGAACACCACGATCGCAGCGATGAATATGCGCTTGGCGCCATAGCGGTCCGCCATCCAGCCGCTGATCGGGACGAACACTGCCAGCGATAGCAGGTAGCAGGTGATGGCGAGATTGAGCTTGAGCGGGTCTTCGTGCAGGGATTCGGCCATCGCCGGCAGCGCGGTCGCGATCACCGAGCCGTCGAACTGGTGCATGAATTGCGCGCAGCCGACGATCAGCGGCACGATTGTGGAGAGGCGGGCAGGGGAGGACATCGGCGCCGTTTTGCAAGACGGACGGGATCGACGCAAGACGATTCGTTCGATCGCCCTCATGGTGACGAGCGTTGCGTGGCAACGCGTCTCGAACCATAGGACCGCCGCTATCCTTCGAGATGCCCGCACGCGGCCAAGTTCACGCAGGCACCCGCTATGGCGGGCTCCTCAGGATGAGGGCAGAGAATGATCGCCGAAATTCAATATATCGCCCATAGTCCTGGCGTTGCCAGCTCCAGCAGGTGGCCGTCGGGATCGCGGAAATAGATGCTTTCGCCGCCGCGTTTCCAGGTGGTGCGGCCTTCGATGCCAATCTTGTTGGCGCGCAGGCGCTCTTCCCATCCGGCGAGCGCGTCCTTGGCCACGGCGAAAGCGACATGCAGCGGGCCGTTGCCGTCATGCGGCGGGATCGTGCCGCCCGGCATGTGCACGGTTTCGAGCGATCCGCCGCGCGGGAACAGCAGAAGCACGTTCCGGCCGCCGACGGAGAACGCCACCATGCGCCCGTCGCGATAGAGCGATTCAAGGCCAAGCACGTCCGCATAGAAGCGCACGGCGCGGTCGAGGTCGTCCACGTAAAGCGCGGTTTCCAGAACGCCGTCGAGCGTCGGCATGCGGACTTCTCCTATCGCTCACCGCGCGCCATGCGCTGCACCGCATCCTCAATTGCCTGCGGTTCGATGCCGAGCTCCCGGAAGCCGGGCAACTGGGGTGACGCGACAGTATCCACTTCCATCAGCTCGACCTGGTTGCGCGTCACCAGCGGGCGTGGCAGCAACTCGCCAATCGCGGCGAGGGCATGCCAGCCGGCAAACGGAAACGGCACGAGCCGCGGCGTCAAACCCGCCTCGCGCGCTACGCTGCGGAGCAATCCCTCGTAGCTGTAGATGCGAGGCCCGCCGAACTCGTACAGCGTCGGCTCGGGCTGCGAGCGTTCGAAGATCCTGGCGATGGCTTCTGCCACGTCGTCGGCCGCCGCCGGCTGCAAGCGCGTCTCGCCGCGACCGAACATCGGATAGACAGGCAGCCGGCGCAGCAGGCCGAGCACGGTGTTGAGAAACCCATCGTCGGTCCCGAACAACACGCCGGGCCGGACAATAATGGCGCTGGGGAACGCAGCCTGCACCGCGGCTTCGCCCTCGCCGCGCTTGTGGACATAGAGCGAGGGTGAGGCAGGATCGGCGCCGATGCCGGAAACGTTGACGAAGCGCTCGACGCCCGCCTGCCGTGCCAGTTCGGCCATCGCACGTGCGCCCTCGACATGCACCGCATGGAACGTTTCGCGCCCGCGCTCGACATGGAGCGCCACCGAATTGATGACCCCCCAGGCACCCGTCAGTGCAGCGGCGATGGACTTCCGGTCGTGAATGTCGGCGCAAACCGCCTCAATGCCTGCGTCGACGATTTCGGTACGGTGCGGGTGTCGGCTTGCCGAGCGAGCCCGAAATCCATGTGTGCGCAGCCGCTGCACGATATTGCGGCCGAGAAGGCCGGTTCCACCGAAGACTGTGACGATGCGGTCGGTCATATGACCTCGCAATGCGGGCGAAGAATTCTCTCGCTCTGCCGTCCAACTCAATGGCCGGCGCTGCCGTTCCCGCCGGCGATCAGCGCCACGAGCTTCTGGGGCGTCACCGGCGTCTGGTCGATGCGCACATTGAACGGTGCCAGCGCGTCCTCGATCGCATTGATCACGGCGGCCGCAGTCGGGATGGTCGAAACCTCGCCCGCGCCCTTGGCTCCGAGCGGATTGAGCGGGGAGGGTGTTTGCTTGAACAGCGTCGTCATCGCCGGCACTTCGCAGGCCGTCGGCAGCAGGTAGTCGGCGAACGTGGTGGTCACCGGCTGCGCCGCGTCGTCGTAGCCCATCCATTCGTAGAGCGCGTTGCCGATACCGTGGGCGATGCCGCCCTGCACTTGGCCATCCACCAGCATCGGATTGATCAAGACGCCGGAATCCTGCAACGCGCAGTAATTGAGGATGCGCACCGCGCCGGTTTCGATGTCGACCTCGACCTCCGCTGCATGGCAGGCATTGGCGTAGGCGAGCGCATCCGTGCGCCAGTTCACCGTCGCGTCGAGGCCCGGTTCGACGCCGGGCGGGAACCCGTAGCCTGGCGCGCCTTTGAGGATGCGCGAGAGTTCGGCGAGCTTCACCGCGCGGTCGGAACCGACCACGCGCACCTCGCCATCCTTCAATTCGAGATCGTGCTCGGCGGCTTCAAGCAGGTGGCTCGCGAGCTTCTTCGCCTTCTCGGCGACTGCGCGCGAGGCAAGCAATACGGAATTGCCGGCGGTGACCATCTGCCGGCTGGCAAATGCGCCAAGCCCGAGCGCTGCGCCTGAGGTGTCGCCAGAGATCACCGTGATGTCCTCTGTGCGCAGTCCAAGCTCGCTGGCGGCAATCTGCGCCAATACCGTGCGCAGGCCTTGCCCGAGATGGGCGGCGCCGGTGGACACCGTCACCTTGCCGGTGTTCGACACCCGCACTACGCCGGACTCGAACGGCCCGCGGCCGGTGCCCTTGATGCCGTGCGCCAGCCCGATTCCGATGTAGCGGCCCTGTTGCCGTGCCGCCGCCTGCCGCCGTGGGAAGTGGTCCCAGCCGGCCGCTTCGAGCACTGCCGCTTGCGAGGCCGGATAGTCGCCGCTGTCGTATTGCATGGCGGCGCCCGAGCGTGCCTTGAGCGGTTTGGTGTAAGGCATCTTCTCGGCGGGGATCAGGTTGCGTCGGCGCACCTCGGCGCGGTCGAGCTTCAACTCGCGCGCGATGCGATCCATCATCCGCTCCATGGCGAAGGCTGCCTGCGGATAGCCGGCCCCGCGGATCGAGGACACCGGAGTCTTGTTGGTGGCGACGACCGAAACGTCCATCTGCAACGACGGGACGATGTAGGGTCCACTCATCATCGATGCGGAATTGAACGGGATGTTGACATCCTGCAAGGCGTAGGCGCCGAGGTCGTGGACCAGGGTGCCGCGGATGCCGAGCACTTTGGCATCTGCGCCGACGGCGACGTCGATCGACCAGTACTGGTCGCGCTCCTGCGCCGCGTTGGTGAAGTGTTCGCGGCGATCCTCGATCCATTTGATCGAGCGCCTGAGCAGCTTCGCCGCCGCGACGACGGCAATGTCCTCCGAATAGACGCAGAGCTTCGGGCCGAAGCCGCCGCCGACCTCGGGCGTGGTCACGCGCAGTTTTGCTTCGTCGAAATCGAGAAGGGACGTGATCGACTGGAACAGGTCGTGCGCCTTCTGCGTGGAGGCCCACACCGTGATGCCGTCGTTGCCGCGGTGGAACTCCGCCAGGATTCCGCGGCCCTCGATCGGATGGCCGGCGCCGCGATGCTGCCAGAGGTCGGCATGAAAGACATGCGCGGCCTTGGCGAAGGCGGCATCGTTGTCGCCGAAATCGACCTTATAGGTGGCGACGACGTTCGACGTGAGCTCACGACGCACGGTCGGCGACCCGGGTTTCACGGCGTCTCGGCAATCCGCGGCCGGCGGCAGCAGCTCGTAGTCCACCTCCACCAGCGCGGCTGCGTCCTCCGCGATGTAGCGGTCGTCCGCGATAACGATTGCGACGGTTTCGCCGACATAGGACACTTCGCCGTCGGCGAGCGCGAACGACCAGGCCTTGTCGAGTGGCGTTCCCGAATTCGAATGCCGCATCATGCGGCGCTTGGCCATCACCGATGCAAGATCGTCGAGCGTAAGGACCGCATGCACGCCAGGAACTGCGAGCGCAGCATCCTTGACGACGCCCCGGATCAGCGCGTGCGCGTGCGGGCTGCGCACGAAACCCGCATGCAACGCATCCGGCACGGTAATGTCGTCGACGAAGCGACGTTCGCCCCGCAGCAGCGGCCCGTCCTCGACGCGCGTGACGCGGGCTCCGATCAGAGAGGCCATGCAGCCGCCTCTGGCAAACTGCTGTGGCCCTTCCCTCTCATCCTGAGGTGACCGCCGAAGGCGGGCCTCGAAGGGTGAACGGCCGATGACTCGCGGCGTGTTATGGGCCGTGCATCCTTCGAGGCTCGCTTCGCTCGCACCTCAGGACGGCAAATCAAATCATTCACCGCTGGAATATCCCCAATTCACTTTGTTGCAGCCTGCGCCGCCCGCGTGAGCACGTCCTTCGGTGTCGCGTACAGCTCCTTGAGCATGTCGTCGATGGCACGGCCGCTGATCGGATTGAGATCGAGATTGAGCTTCTTGATCTCGGCCAGGAATGCGGGATCCTTGAGCATCTTGTCGAACGCCGCGACCAGCGCCGTCTTGCGGTCGGCCGGGATGCCGGGCGGCGCCGCGAACGGGCGCGCCATCTCCTGGCCGTACAGGAAGACCTTCAGGACCTGACGTTGCGGGTCGGTTTTTGCGTGGTCGAGCGCGAGGGGGACCGATGCAATATCGGGCTCCTTCTTCAGCGCCGCCTGGATGAGGATGTTGATCGTCTTCTCCTTGAACCACTTCATGTGCCGCGCCTTGATCGTGCTCCACGACAGGCCACACAGTCCTTCCACTTCGCCCCGCTCCATCGCCAGGATCATCGGGTTGGTGCCGCGATAGCCGCTGATGATCTTGATCCTGCTGCCGAACACGTTGTTGTAGAGGTTGGCGAACACGTCCGGGTCGGCGCCCGGGCCGTCACCGGCGAACGTCACGGGCGTCGTCAGGAGATCCTTCCAGAC
>JBOHIG010000305.1:0-10652 GCA_050725815.1 Xanthobacteraceae bacterium | reverse complement strand
ATCTCGATCCTGCTGCCGATCACGTACGGCATGGAGCCCGCCACCGCGATCATCATGATCGCGGGCATCTACTACGGTGCCCAGTACGGCGGCACCATCACCTCGGTCCTGCTCAACCTGCCCGGCGAGTCCACGACCGTGGTCACCACGTTCGACGGCTACCAGATGGCAAGGCAGGGCCGCGCGGGCCCGGCGCTGGCCATCGCGGCCATCGGCTCGTTCATCGGCGGCACGATCTCCATCCTGGGACTGAGCTTCGTGGCGCCTGTGGTGGCGGGCTTCGCGCTTGACTTCGGCCCGCCGGAGTACGCGGCGCTGGCGCTGCTCGGCATCCTGCTCGTGTCCACGCTGGGTACGGGCTCCACCGTGAAGTGCCTGGTCGCGGCGTGCGTCGGGCTGCTGTTCGCGACGGTCGGGCAGGACAACTTCGTCAGCGGCGAGCGGTTCACGTTCGGCAGCCTGGCGCTCGTCGACGGCATCGACTTCGTGCCGCTGGCGATGGGGCTGTTCGGCCTCGGCGAGATCCTGTACGACCTGGAGCGTCGCGCGCGGCAGAGCCTCACGATGCCCGGGGTCGGCCGTGCCTGGATCGGCAAGCTCGACTGGGTGAAGTCGCGGGCGGCGATCGCCCGCGGCACCGTCATCGGCTTCTTCATCGGTGTGCTGCCCGGTGGTGGCGCCACGCTCGCCTCGCTGATCTCGTACGCCACCGAGAAGCGCACCGCGAAGAAGCCCCAGGAGTTCGGCCGCGGCGCCATCGCCGGCGTCGCCGGTCCGGAGACGGCCAACAACGCCGCGGCGACCTCCTCGTTCATCCCGCTGCTGACGCTCGGCATCCCGGCCAACGCGACCATGGCCGTCCTGTACGGCGCGCTCCTCCTGCAAGGCATCCCGCCCGGGCCGCGGCTCATCAACGAGCACCCGGACGTGTTCTGGGGGTTCGTTGCCTCGATGTACGTTGGCAATCTGATGTTGCTCGCGCTCAATCTGCCGCTGGTGAGCCTGTTCGTCAGCGTGCTGCGGATTCCCTACGCCTACCTCTATCCGCTCATCATCATGTTCTGCGTGATCGGGGTATACGAGGTGAACCACTCGATCGTGGACGTGTGGATCATGCTGATCATGGGCGTGGTCGGTTACGGGCTGAAGAAATTCGGCTTCGATCCGGCGCCGTTGGTGCTCGGTCTCGTGATTGCGCCGATCTTCGAGATGAGCCTCCGCCAGTCGCTGATCATGTCCGACGGGCACTGGGAGATTTTCGTCGAGCGGCCGATCGCTGCCGTCCTGCTGACGGCGAGCGCAGGCCTGCTGACGCTTGCAGCAATCGGATTGTTCACACGCCGCAAGGACTGGCGCCGTAAGCTGGCCGAGGCTGAGGCGAGCGAAGGAAAGTGATTGATTTTGCTACGTCTTTTACGGACTTGCCCCGGCAATCCAGCCTTACTTCGCAAAACGATGGATGCGCGGATCACCAGGGCGTTTACGCCCGTCTTCGACGGGCTATGCCCGCGCATGACGACATGGGCGAGGCTCACGCCCACAAGCGTTCCTTTTCCAAACCCTTGTACATGTCGGCAACGAATTCGCCGTAGCCGTTGAACAGCTGCGTCGGCACGCGCTTGCCCGTGCCGATGACTTCCTCGCTCGCCTGGCTCCAGCGTGGATGCGCGACCGCGGGATTGACGTTGGCCCAGAAGCCGTATTCGGACGCCTGCAACGCCTCCCAATAGCTCTTCGGCCGCTTGTCGGTGAAGGTAAACTTCACGATCGATTTGATCGACTTGAATCCGTACTTCCATGGTACCGCCAGACGAATTGGCGCGCCCATGGGTTTCGGCACCGGCTTGCCGTAGGCGCCGGTGACCAGGAAGGCAAGTTCGTTGGTCGCCTCCGCGATGGTGAGCCCTTCGATATAAGGCCACGGATACCAGCGTTGGCGCTGGGCCGTTGCGGTCGCCGGATCCATGAACGTCTCCATCCGCAGATAGGTCGCGGATGATAGTGGCTTCGCCATTTCGACCAGCCTGGCGAGCGGAAAGCCCGACCACGGCACCGCCATCGACCACGCCTCAACGCAGCGCAGGCGATAGAGCCGCTCCTCCAACGGAAATTTCCGGATCAGATCGTCGATGCCGACCGTCTGCTCCTTCTCCACCATGCCGTCGATCTTGATCGTCCAGGGCCGCAATTTTAACGCCTGCGCCGCCCGCGCGATCGACTTGCTCGAGCCGAACTCGAAAAAGTTGTTGTAATTGGTGTTGATCTTTTCCTCGGTCACCGGGCGATCGAGCACGTATTTTCCGTTGCGCTTGGCCGGATAGAGGTCGGCGGTCGGATCGGGCAGATCGACGATGCGCTGCGCGGCCGCGACCTGTGGCGTCAACGACAGCGCTGCAGCGCCGGCCGCGCCCATAAACGCGCGGCGGTTGAGGAACAGATGCTCGGGAGTGGCGAGGCGCTCGGGAATTTCCCAACCGCGGCGGCGAATCACGTGCATGGGGCGGCCCTCCGGCTTGTTACCGCAGAAGTACGAGGACGCCGGATCACCCGCAAGTCACAGATATGGGATGGGAACGTGAGAACCGGAAGCGCCGCTGGCTATCCCTTGCCGAATCCCGGGATCAACCCCGCGAGACCGCGCTTCGGCGCTGGCGCCGGCGCGGTGGCGCCGACCAGGCGCCGGCGCATCAGGCCGATGAGCTGGCCCTTCGACATCGGCTTGGCATAGAGGTAGCCCTGCCCGATGTCGCAGCCGAGCGCCTGGAGCTTGTGACTCTCATGGGTCGTCTCGATGCCTTCGGCGACGGTCTTGAGACCAAAGCGCTTGCCGAGCTCGACAAAGACCTCACACAAGCCGGCATTCACCCGATCGGTGTTGCAATCCATCACATAGGCGCGGTCGATCTTGAGTTCACTGAATGGCAACTGCTTGAGCCGGGCGATCGATGAGTAACCGGCGCCGAAATCATCGAGCGCCAGCGAGCAGCGCGACTCATTCAGGCTGTCGGCGGCATCGTTGGCGAGCTTGAGATCGCGGATGACCTCGTCCTCGGTTACTTCGAGGATCAAGCCCGGCCAATTCTCAGCCTTCGGACGTTCCTCGCGCACCATCGTGCTGATCGGCAATTTGATCAGTGCCGACACCGGCACGTTGACGGCGAGCTTGACCGACATGCCGTTGGCGGCGAACTCATCCCAGTCCCGGAGCGCTGTGAGGATTACGCGCTCGGTTAGTGCCAGCATGTCAGCTTCGCCGGCACCCGGTAGGAATACGCCGGGCGGAACCAGGCCGCGCTGCGGATGGCGCGCGCGCACCAACGCCTCCGCGCCGTAGAGCCGCATCGATTTGAGCTCGATCTTGGGCTGGTACCACTGCTCGAACCAACCGCGGGCGAGCACGTCGGCAAGCGTGATCTTTCCGTCGGCCGGCTCGACCGTTTCCGGCGCGGACGAAAACCATTGGCGCACTGATTCGAGCATCGAGCGCTCGCGCTTCTCCGGCGGCGGTTCTCCCACCGGATTCCGTTGCTTGCAGGAAATGCTTAGGACGAGCCCCGCACAAGGACGGTTAAGGCACGGACGTGGACCGAAATCATGCTTTGCGAATGGTAACCGGCGCGGGGCGCGATTTGGCGCGCCTGCGCGTTTCAACGTATCGCTGCGGTTGTGCGGCGGCTCGGACGTTTCCCAATTCTTGCATCACGATCGGACGTCCATCCGAACCGAAAGCAGACGTTACGCCGCAGCCTTGCGCGCCGCCACGATCTGATCGGCCGTGCGGCCGGTCAGTTCCGCCATGTGGTCGAACTTGAAGGTGAAGCTGCCGACACCGGCCGTGGCGGAACGCACCTCGATGATGAGGTTGCCGATCTCCGCCTCAGGCATCTGCACCCTCACGATGTCCCAGCCGTCCCAGCCTTCGCGGGTATCGAAGCCCAGAATCTGGCCGCGGTGACCCGACATCAGCGCATTCATTTTGGCGGTCGCTTCCGACGGACAGACGATGTCAACCTGATAGATCGGCTCGAGCAGAACGGGCTGGCATTGCGGCAGGCCTTCGTGCATCGCGAGGCGGCCGGCAAGCTGGAACGCCATGTCGGAGGAGTCGACGGTGTGATAGGAGCCGTCGACCAGCTTCACCGAAACATCGACGACCTGAAAGCCGAGCGGCCCGTGCTTGAGCGCGTCCTCCACGCCCTCTTCCACTGACGGGATATAATTGCGCGGCACCACACCACCCTTGATCTCCTCGGTGAACTGGAAGCCTGACCCGCGCGGCAGCGGCTTGATATCGACCACGATATCGCCGTACTGGCCGTGGCCGCCGGACTGCTTCTTGTGGCGACCGCGCTGTTGGATCGGCTTCTTGATGGTCTCGCGATAGCCGACGCTGGGCTTGCCGGTCGTGATGGCGACGCCAAAGCGATCGGCGAGGCGTTCGGTGGCGACGCGCAGGTGCATCTCGCCCTGCCCCCACAGGACGACCTCCTGCGCTTCGGGATTGTGCACGACCGAGAGCGAAGGATCCTCTTCCAGCAGCTTGTGCAGCGCCTGCCCGAGCTTGACATCGTCCTTGCGCTCCTTGGCGGAGACCGCGATGGCAAGCACCGGCGGCGTGGGCGCGACCTGAAGCAGCGCCGGGTGCGCCTGCTTGCCGAGCGTGAGCGTGTCGCCGGTCATCGCATGATCCAGCTTTGCGAGCGCGACCGTTTCGCCGGCATGCGCCGGCCCACGCTTCTCGGTGGTGTGGCCCATGAGCTTGAAGGTTGCGGCAACGCGGCCCGCGTCGCGTTCAGGCGTGATCAGGTTGGCGCTGTCGCCGATCTGGCCGTTGAGCACGCGCGCGATCGACATCTTGCCGCCGTGCGAGGTGTGCAGCGTCTTGAGCACCCAGGCGACCGGATCGCTCGCCCCGTTGAGGCCGAGCCGCTTCACGGTCGTCGTGACGTCGGGGGCTTCGTGCCGCAGTGCCTTCATCAGGCGAAGCACGCCGTTGGTACGTGCTGCGGAGCCCATCAGCACCGGACAGACCAGGCCGTCGCGCAATTCCTTCGACAGGTCGTCGAACACCTTGTCGCGCGGCGGCTGGATATCTTCGAGCAATTGCTCCATCAACTCGTCGTCGTGGTCCGCCAGGGTCTCGAGCATAGAGAAACGAGCGGTCTTCTCCCGGTCGAGCGCGTCGCCTTCGAGCGGTATGACTTCCGAGGCTGAATGCTCCTTGTAGACAAAGGCGCGCTCCAACGCGAGATCGACGAAGCCGGAGATCAATTCGCCGGAGAAGGTCGGGATCTGACGCAGCAGCAGCTTGGAACGCGACGCGGGCTGCAACAGCGCGAGCGCGTCGTGAATGGTGGAATCCGCCTTGTCGATCTTGTTGAGGAACACGAAGCGAGGAATCTTCTGGCCCTCCAGCTCGCGCAGAATAAGCTGAAGCTGCGGGATCTTCTTCTCGTCCATCTCGCAGACGACGACCGCGGCGTCGATCATCGGCAGCGCCGCACGCATATCCTGGATGAACTCGACCGATCCCGGGCAGTCGATGAATGTGTAGCTCTCATCCATAAAGCTTGTGGTGGCAACCGAGAGCTCGACACTCATGCGGTGATCGCGAGCTTCCTTGCTGGCATCTCCGACGGAGTTGCCGGCATCGACCGAGCCCTGACGCTGGATCGCTCCGGTGCGCGCGAGGATGGCCTCTAGAAGGGTGGTCTTGCCGCTCTGGAACGGGCCCACCAGCGCGATGCACCGGGGACCCGTTGCTCGTGTGCCGTTCTGTGCCATTTCCGCCTCCCGGACTGACCGAAACACAGTTTCTTTCGGACTGGGCAACCATCGTTTCAAACCGACAGGGGGATTGGCAAGGGGCGGCATGGCCGCACGGGAACCCACTGTCGGGAGCGACGTACCGCCAAAAGCGCGACGGCCGCCCCGGAGGACGGCCGTCACCATCATTTGATTGCAATCGCGCGGAAATCAGCGCGCCGGCCGCAACTGAAGCTCGGCAACGCCAGCCGCCAGATTGAGACCCACCTGGCCCTGAACCGAAACCGGCTGCAACGCGATGCTGCGGTTCGAGCCACCGACCAGGATATTGGCACCGAGGCCAACCGCAATGGTCGCTTCACCGCTCGCGCCGCCGTAGTTGCCGGCGAGCGCGCCCGGTCGCGGTCCCCAGAATTCCGCATGCACCGCCCAGACCATGTGGCCGCGGGCGGTGGCGCCGATATCCAGACCGAAGCGCGAGATCGTACCAACATAGACCTCGCGCGGCCCGCCCTGCTCCGGCGTGAACAGGCATTGCACCGTTCGCTGGGACCCGATGACGAATCCGAACCCGGCCGAGACATCGCAACTCAGGACGCCCGCCTTGACCCGCTGCGCCGCGGCCGGATCGGCCGATGCGACGGCGAGCATAAGCGCTGCCGCTCCGATTGCCTTACGAAACATGGACCCCTCCTCGCACACGGTTCACGCTGCCACGCAGACCCGGCAGGCCTCGGCCGGAACCCAGCAGCCAGTTTAGGCGATTGTCGGACGAAAGTCGCCCACGCCGCGACGCCGGACCGGCTGGCGAGTGGAGTGGATTTGACTTCGCTACCGACCTTGCCGCGGGTGCGCGATGCGAATGTCAAATCCAAAACTCCACTAACAAGCCATATTGGCTAGTGGTCCTTTGATTCTAACGTTCGCAAAGTCGCCTGCCCAAACGGGATGCGAATGTTAGAATCGGACCACTAGGTGAGATTTCCGCAGAAGCGCTGGATGCGCCGGCAGGCTTCTTCGAGGTCCTCGGTCTTGACCGCGTAGGAGATACGGAACGCCGGTCCAAGCCCGAACGCCGAGCCGTGCACCACCGCCACGCCTTCCGCCTCCAGCAGTTCCGTGACAAAGTCTTCGTCAGTCGCAAGCGTCTTGCCGGTCGAGGCCGTCTTGCCGATGGCGCCGGCGCAGGACGGATAGACATAGAACGCGCCCTCAGGCGTCGGACACTTGATGCCCTTGGCCTGGTTGAGCATCGACACTGCAAGATCGCGCCGCTCCTTGAAGATTGCGTTGTGCTTCGGGATGAAGTCCTGCGTCCCGTTGAGCGCCTCGACCGCGGCCCATTGCGAGACAGCCGCCGGATTCGTGGTCGACTGGGACTGGATCATCGCTATTGCCTTGATCAGCGGCTCGGGCCCACCGGCATAGCCGATGCGCCAGCCGGTCATGCAATAGGCCTTCGAAGTGCCGTTGATCGTCAGCGTGCGCTCGTACAGCGACGGCTCGATCTGCGCCGGCGTGAAGAATTTGAAGTCATCGTAGACGAGATGCTCGTACATGTCGTCGGTCATGACATGAACGTGTGGATGCTTCACCAGTACATCGGTTAACGCCTTCAGTTCGCCACGCGAGTAGGCTGCGCCGGTCGGGTTCGAGGGCGAGTTCAGCAGGAACCACTTGGTCTTCGGCGTGATTGCACGCTCAAGTGCCGCCGCGCTGATCTTGAAGCCGTTCTCCATGGTGCCGACCACCGGCACCGGGGTGCCGCCCGCAAGCAGCACCATGTCGGGATAGCTCACCCAGTACGGGGCCGGGATAATCACCTCGTCGCCCGGATTGAGCGTCGCCATGAAGGCATTGTACAGCACCTGCTTGCCGCCGGCGCCGACCGTGATCTGCGATGTCTTGTAGTCGAGGCCGTTCTCGCGCTTGAACTTGCGCGCGACCGCTTCCTTCAGCTCGGCGAGTCCGTCGACAGCGGTATACTTGGACGCCCGGCCCTCGTTGATTGCCTTGATCGCCGCCTGCTTGATATTGGCGGGCGTGTCGAAATCCGGCTCCCCGGCGCCAAGTCCGATGACATCGCGACCTGCCGCTTTCAGCGCGCGCGCTTTGTCCGTGACCGCGATCGTGGGCGACGGCTTGATGCGCTTGAGCTGGTCGGCGAGGAAGGCCATCGATGTCTCCTTTTCTGCGGCCCGGTTTCCGGCGCAAACTCCTAAGGCCGGCCTGCGAGTCCGGCAAGGGACGGCGGCGATCGATCACCGTGATTTCGGCAACAATCGCGATAAATTGTTGTCCACCCGCCACACCGGACAGGTCGCACATGAAGCTCTGGACCCTCGTCACTGCCATGCGCTGCACCACCGGCGAGCGCGACCTGGACGCCGGCGCCATCATTGACCATTTCGCCCCGCTCAACCGCTGGCTCACCGAACAGAACAAGGGCGAAACCTGCGGCTGGTAGGCGCTTAACCCCCGATCAATCCCGGCCTGATAATCATCAGGCCGGGAGACCTTTCATGGGTAGCGGTACCAGCGACGTCGCCGCGCTTCGCCGGCTCGACCATCTCATCTGGACGATGATCGCGGCGGTCGCCGCCATCGTGCTGGCTGCGCCTCTCGTGAGCAGTTTCCACATCGTGTGGCCGTCGTTCGGAGCGCCGGTCGCGGCATGCTTGTTGCTGGTTGCCGGCGCCTGGTTCTACGGCAACTGGCGCCACGATCCGAAGCTGGCGTCCGGCCTGCAATGCACCGCGCAGGTGATCGCCTTCGCGGCGGTTGGAGCACCCCTCTCTTATCTCGCCGCGGGAGCGTCGGCGGCGTTTCCGCTTCAGGATCACGCCTTCGACGTCGCCGACCGCGCACTCGGCTTTGATTGGATGGCGGTTCTGGACTGGATGAACGAGATGCCGACGACCTTCGCGCTACTGCGGCTGGTCTATGGCTCGCTCACCTTGCAGATGGCGCTTGCGGTGCTTTGCCTCGCCTTCGCCGGACGGCTGCTGTGGCTGCGGACCTATACGCTCGCTTTCCTGCTCGCCGCGCTCATCACAATCGTTGTTTCCGCCCTGCTGCCAGCGAGCGGAGTGTGGCTCCATTACGGCCTTACCGAAGCGGACTCGCCGCATGTCGTTCCGGGTGTCAGTACGGTCTGGCCGGTCTTCACCGGGCTGCGTGACGGTAGCGTCCGGACGTTGGTGGCGACTGACGCCGAAGGCGTCATCACCTTCCCCAGCCTGCATTCCGCGCTCGCCGTCATAATGATCGCGGCGCTGTGGCCGATCCCGATCGTGCGCTGGATCGTCCTGCTACTCAACGTCGCGATGCTCGCGGCTACCCCGATCGACGGCTCGCACTATCTGACCGACGTGATTGCCGGCGTCGCCGTCGCCGCCGTGAGCTTCGTCGCGGCTGGGGTTATAGTCCGCCGGGCGAAGCGTGACGCCGCGCCGAGCGCTGCCCTCCCTCGGCTTGCGCGTAGCGACTAATTTAGTGGTCCGATTCTAACATTCGCATCCCATTTGGGCATAGAACGTCGAATCCACTCTACTAGCCCGGCCACGCTCATCACCGACGATTGATGTCGCGATCGGGCCGCACGACCTTACGCTGCATGCTGCCGGCTTCGTTGCAGTGCAGCGCCATCACATCGCCCCGATGATCCATCACATCGCCCTCGTGATAATGTCCTAGGAGCGCAACTCTCGGCGCTTATCGCTACAGCGGCCACGCACGGGACTATCGATGCTGACCCTCTATTCAATGCAGAGATCGGGCAACAGCTACAAGGTGAGGCTCGCCCTCACCCAGCTCGGGGTGCCTTATCGGCTGCATGAAGTCGATATTCTCAAGGGCGAGAGCCACACGCCGGATTTCCTCGCCATGAATCCGAATGGCCAGGTCCCCCTGCTCGAAGTCGTACCCGACCGCTATCTCGCCGAATCGAATGCGATTCTCTGGTACGTGGCCGGCGGCACATCGCTGGCGCCCGACGACCGGATCGAGCGCGCCGAAGCGCTGCAATGGATGTTCTTCGAGCAGCACAGTCTCGAGCCCAATCTTGGCGCTGCCTATTTCTGGCTGGTGCTGGTGAAGGGAGGGCGTGAATTGCAGCGTCACGCGCTCGAGGACTGGATGGAGGAGGGCTACCGATCATTCAAGGTGATGGAGAACCACCTCAAGCATCACGACTATTTCGCAGCCGGGCGCTACACCATCGCCGACATTGCGCTTTACGCCTACACGCACCTGGCGCACCAATGCGAATTCGACCTCGACCGCTTTCCGGCGATCCGCGCTTGGCTCGATCGCGTGGCCGCCGAGCCGCACCACGTCGCCATGGACTGGCAGCCGGCGACCCTCGAAGCTGCACAGTGACGCAGGCGCCAACGCTGCCGTGAAGGCGCGCTATGATGGGCCGCCGTCTTCAGAAACGGGCGCCACTGAGCCGCCAATAGCACCGCAGCTAGGGGGGGGGAATCATGAGACCGTTGATCGGGCCTGCTACCATCCTGGCCATCGCATTGGCGGCGTTGCCGAATGTATCTGCAAACGCGCAGGAGTGGCCGGCCAAGCCTGTGCGGATTGTGGTGCCGTTCCCTGCGGGTGGCAGCACCGATCGGATGGCCCGCCTTGTGTCCGAACATCTGACCAAAACCTTCAAGCAGCAGTTCTATGTCGAGAACCGTCCCGGCGCCGGCGGCGCGATCGCCGCCGCACTGGTCGCGCGTACGGACGCGGACGGCTACACCCTGATGGCGGGCGGCTACGGCCCGCACGTCATGGGCCCCGCGACCGGCCAGAAGATCGACTACGATGCGATCAAGGACTTCACCCACATCGCGATGATGGGCGGCGAAAGCTACGTCTTCGCCGCCCACGCC
>JBOHIG010000304.1:0-2935 GCA_050725815.1 Xanthobacteraceae bacterium | reverse complement strand
CGACCACCTGGTACGGCGGCTATGTCGAAGTCAGCTACAACGACACCGTCATCAACGGAAACTGGTTCTGCGGCGGCAATCACGTGACGCCGCTCAGCGGCCAGCGCTGCGATCCGGGCTTCGCGCTGTTCCATGTCGGTTCGCACACCGACTGGTATCCGGTGCGCGGCTTCCGGCTCGCGGTTGACGTGCTCTATACCGGCGTCGACACGGCGATGGCAGGCTTTGCCAATATCGGCACGGCTCGCGGCAACCGTCCGACCGGCATCTACGAGATCAAGGACCGCGGCATCACCTCGGTCATGTTCCGCGCCCAGCGTAACTGGGGCGGCCGCTAACCGCGATCCCGGCTCGACAGACCGGCTCACGACATTACCCCCGGCGGGTCCGCCCGCCGGGGTTTTCTTTATTCGTCGGCTCGCGGGCCGGATTGCGGGCACGCGGGCGCTAACATCTAGCGACAAACGCCTCGATCCTGGCGACCACGTCGTCTTCCACCAGAAATGGCGCATGGCCCTGGTCCGGCACCTCCAGCACGTCAAGGTCTGGACGGCGCGCCAGCATGGCGGCGACGGTTGCGGCGGACAGCACGTCGGAATTCGCGCCCCGCACGACCATCAGCGGCATCGCGGCGAGCGCCTCGAATTCCCTCCACATCGGCGGTAGCGGACGCTCGGGGTGAATAGCCGCGAGCGCCTTCGCAAGGCGCGTGTCGTAGCAGGGCAGGAGCCTGCCGTCCTTTTCCCGGAAGGTGCGCCGCGCGAAATCGGTCCAGTCTTCGGCCGACAGGCGCGGAAACTGCGCGTTGAACAGCCGCCGCAGAATCTCGGCGCCGTCCTCGAAATTGCGCGGTTGCGGCAAGCGCCCGACATAGCTCTTGATCCGCACCAGGCCCTTCGGCTCGATCACCGGCCCGATATCGTTGAGCACGGCGCCCGCGATCGCGCCCGGGCGCGCCGTCGCCAACAGCATCGCCAACAGCCCGCCGCGCGAGGTGCCGATGAAGATCGCACGGCCGATACCCAGCGCCGTCAGCACCGCCAGCAGGTCGGCAAGCTCCACATTGAGATTGTAGTTCGCGGGCTCGCTGTCGTACTCGGACTCGCCGCGTCCGCGAGAGTCGATGGCCAGGACGGCGCGTTGCTGCTCGCCGCCTTGGGCAAGCGCTGTGGCCAGCACATCGAAGTCGGCCGTGGTCCGCGCCAGCCCCGGCAGGCAGATCACGGGGGCGCCGACGTCCACGTGCGAGCCGTAGCCGCGCACATGCAGTTTCAAGCCGTCCGGGGCGGTGACGAAATAATGCGTGCCGACGTCCGGCATCAGTTGGCGGCGGTGCCGCGGCGCAGGTCGGCCTCGATCATAAGCTTCGAATTGCCGCCGAAGCGCACGCGGTAGACCTGCATGTTCTCCATCACGCGCTGGACGTAGTTGCGCGTTTCGGAGAACGGGATGCGCTCGACCCAGTCGACCGGGTCGACGCGGGGATCACGCGGATCGCCGTACCGCGCCACCCAATCGCGGACGCGGCCGCGGCCGGCGTTATAACCGACGAACGAGAGGATGTACGACCCGCGATAATCGACCAGCAGGTCGCCGAGCTCGGCCGCGCCGAGCTGGACGTTGTAGACCGGATCCGAAAGCAGCTTCTTGGCATCGAAACGCACTTTGAACTTCTTCGCTACGTAGCGGCCGGCGGCAGGCGTCACCTGCATCAGGCCCATGGCTTTGGCGCTCGACACGGTGCGCTGGTTGAACGTGCTTTCCTGGCGCGCGATCGCATAGACTAGGCTCTTCTCGACCTCGGGCCCGATCGGCTTGTAGCTGGGCATGCCGATGGTCGGGAAAGCATAGTGCGCGAGCGGCAGGCCGCGCCCCAGCGCCAGCTTGCCGACGAGCAGCGTCGCCCGGGCATCCTTGTTGCGGGTGGCAACCTCGCCGATCGCCGCCAGGACGCGGGCATCGGACGAACGGTCGCCGAGGTCGGCGGCAGCCCCGGCAACAAGGTCGCGCTGGCCGGCGGCATAGAGCAATTCGACCGCGCGCACGACCTCGAACGGCGCCGACGGGCGGGGAGGGGGCGGGCGCAAAGCCATTTCCTTCAACCCGAGGCGCCCCCGCGCGAGCTGCCCGTAATACGCGGTCGGATAGCGCGCCGCCGCCTGATACTGCGCGCGGGCTTCCGCTCCGCGGCCAAGAGCTTCGTAGGCGCGTCCCTGCCAATATCCGGCGCGGGCGATCGTGATCGGATTCTCATTGCCGGTCGCGACCCGCTTGAAATGGCTGAGCGCGGTCGAGGGATCCTTGAGGAAGCGCAGCGCGATCCAGCCGGCGGTGAACTGGGACTCGGCCTTATAATTCTCCCGCGGCGGTAAGGCTGCCGTGCTGGCGACCCGGTAGGCGGTCTTGGCGTCGCCGACGTCGAGGAGCTTTCGCGCCACCAGCCGCCGCTCGATCCACCATTGATCGGCGTCGATCGCCTGCGCTGGATCGTTCGGCAGCGACAGGATCAATTCGGCGGCTTCGGCCGTCTTTTCGTCCCGGCGCAGCAACTGGACGCGGCTGAAGATCAAGCCGATGTCGCGGCGCGCCTCCGCCGCCGGCACCGCGTCGATGAGCGCCTTGGCGTTCGCCGCCTTCTTGATCACCGCGATGCGGGCCTTGGCGATGGCCGGTGCATTGCCGTTGGCGCGGCTGGCTGAGCGTAGCGCGCCGTTCTCATCTTCGGCGTAAAGGCGCATGTCCATGCGCGCCTTGTGGTCGGCGGTCGTGACCAGGTCCTTGAAGACATCCAGGACCTGGGTCTCGAGCTCGGCGGAGAAGTTCTCGTAGCGCCAGGCTTCGCGCACGAGGTTCTGCGCACCGGTACGGTCGCCCAGCAGCAACAGCGCGCGGGCGAGCGCAAACTTGCCCTTTGAGGTGGCCGGCCAGTCCTTGC
>JBOHIG010000303.1:0-6283 GCA_050725815.1 Xanthobacteraceae bacterium | reverse complement strand
ATGATGCCGCTTACGATGGTCGAGCGGTTGTTGCCACCAACGACGAACTGCGTGTGCTCGCCGCCGATGGAGAAGTCGCCGGCGCCTTCGATCGAGCCGACGGTGAACACACCGTTGCCTCCCGTCGCGCCGGCAAAATCGACGAAGCTTCCGGCTTCGGCGATGATACGGGCGTTGTCGCCGTTGCTGTCGTCGAAGAAGAATACCACCCCGCCGTTGTTGGCGCGGATGGTGGAATTGCCCGCCCTGCTGCTGTCGAAGAAGCCGACAGCGCCGCCGTCATTGTTGATGCTGGAATTGGCGGCCGTGCTCGAGCCCAGGAAGGTGACGCCGGAAAGCGTGTTGTTGATGGTCGCACGGTCGGCCGACGCGCTGTCCTCGAACACCAGGTCGAACTGATTGTTGATCGTCGCGGTCCCGGCCTTGCTGGAATTGGAGAAGGTAAGGAAGCCGGTGTTGTTGATCGTGGCTTTGCCGGCGGTGGCGCTATTGGCGAAGTTGAGCTCGTCCTGGTTATCGATCGTAACCGAGCCGCCATTGACCACGATCCCTGCGCCGTCGAGGGTGACGATCTGGCCCAGATTGCCGATCATGAAATTCGGCGCGTTGGCGTTGAACGTCATCCCGCCGAGCGTGGTGTCGAGCGTGAAGAACAGGTTGGTCGTGTTCGACTGACCGAAGAATGCCGTCCCGGGCGGCACCCCGGCGGTCCAGTTGGCCGGATCGTTGAAATCGCCCGTGGCAGGATTGAGCAGCCAGGTGGAGTCCTGCGCCGCGGCGGGCGTTGCCAGCGCGAGGGCGCTCAACGCCGTGCTGGCCAGCAGGAGAGAAAAACTCCGCGCCCGGGCTGTCGCCCCGCGCTTGCCACCGGAACTCATCTGCCCCAACCCCGTTTTCCGACAGCACGCCATCCGCCGCGGCCTGCCTTCGGAGGCACTTTCCCCTTATTTGTCACTATCGTAGGGCCTGCCGGAGAGCCGCTGCAACCTGACAGGCTACCGGCACTGGGGATTCGCGCGATTGAATCCCGTGACGTGTTCCGAATGTCACAGTTTTTCGCCGGTTTTACGCGTTTGACGGCCGTACGGCGGCGGCTTGCAAGATTTCAAATGACGGTTTTGCGTGCTTGGCTGTATCGACGGTGCCCATGACTCCTGACTCCGCCGCCGCGGCTGCCGATTTCTTCGACCGCGTGCGCGCCCGACTGACTCTCGATGTGCCGCCCGAGCTGAGCGACGACGACTATGTCCCGCGCCACGGCGATCACGACCTCCACCGCATGGCGGCGGCGGTCGCAGCGATACGGCCGATCCGCCGCGCCGCGGTGCTGGTGCCGGTGGTCGCGCGCGAGGAACCGATGGTGCTGCTCACCCAGCGCGCGGCGCATCTCAAGGACCATGCCGGGCAGATATCGTTTCCCGGCGGCAAGATCGAAGCCGGCGAGACGCCCGCCGCCACTGCATTGCGCGAGACCGAGGAGGAGATCGGGCTTCCCTCGCGCGCCATCGAGCCGCTCGGCTACCTCGACCTCTATATGACCACCTTCGGCTTCCGCATCGTGCCGACGGTCGCGCGCGTGACGCCGGAATTTGCGCTCACGCTCAACAAGGAGGAAGTCGACGACGCCTTCGAGGTGCCGCTTGCCTTCCTGATGGCGCCAGAGAACCACAAGCGCCACTCGCGCGACTGGAACGGCATGACGCGCCACTTCTACGCGATGCCGTTCGGCGAGCGCTACATCTGGGGCGCGACTGCCGGGATGCTGCGGAATCTGTGGGAGCGGATTTACGGCAATTGAGAGCTCAACGCCAGCGCGGCAGCAGCGCGAGCGCGTTGTCGCGCTCGATCGCGCGCAGATCGGCGTCGCTGAAGCCGAACTCGCCCAGTCCCTTCACGTAGGCGCTGCCGGGACGAAACGGGAAGTCGGTGCCCCACAGGATCTGCGAGATCGGCACCATCTTGGTGACCGCGGCAAGCCCGCTCGGGTGCTCGACCTGCGCGACGTCGTAATAGAACTTCTGCAACTCCGCCGCGACGCCGTTAGGCACGTGCGGTGCGTTCACCGGCAGCCGTCCGGCGCGCACGAAACGGTCATAGAACATCGGCAGCGAGCCGCCGCCGTGGGACCAGATCCATTTGATGTCCGGAAAGCGCGTCGCCGTGCCGCTGAACAATAGCCGCGCGATCGCACGCGAGGTGTCGGTGCCATATTCGATGACGGCCTCGTTGATGCCGGGGATCAGTCCGCGGCAGCACATCGGCGCCTCCGGATGCACGAACACGACCGTCTTCCGTCGGTTGAGCTCCTGCATGACCGGCTCGAATGCGGGATCGCCCAGCCATTTGTCGCGATAGCTGGTGAACAGGCCGATGCCGTCGGCCTTGAGCGTGTCGAGGCCGTACTCGATCTCGCGCAGGCTCGCTTCGATGTCCGGCAGCGGCAGCGCCGCGAACAGGCCGAAGCGGGTGGGGTGATCGGCGGCGAGCTTGGCCGAATAGTCGTTGCATTCGCGGGCGACGCGGCGGCCTTGCGTATCATCGCCGATCCAGACGCCGGGCGTGGTGATCGACAGGATCGAGGTCGCGACGCCTGCCTGGTCCATGTCGGCGAGCGACTTTTCCGGCGTCCAGGCGAGGGTGGGCGGCTGCAGGAGCGACTTCATCTCTTCGATATATTTCGGCGGCGCGACGTGGTGGTGCACGTCGATACGATGCGGCTTGGTGGCGCCGCCGGCCGGCTGGTCGCTGCGCGTGCCGGTGGACGGAACGCTCGTGCCTGCCGTCGCGGCGAAGACGCGGCCGCCTGACGTTGGCGCGCTGGCGCGCTCGCGCGGCCGTCCCAATGGGCGACGCTGCGGCGCGGTGGCGATATTAGTGCAGCACAGGCAGCCGCGGAACGATAGCCGTCGGGCTGTTTGCATGATCGATGCCCCCAAAGTTTGCGGATGCGATTAAAGTCGTTGTGCCGGCCTTAGGCAACGGCGTTGCGCCACAGTACGTCGTTGCCGCCTTCGCGCACGGCGATCATCGCGGACACGATGGCGTGCTGCTCGACGCCGTCGGTCAGGCCGCAGCGCACCGAATAGACCTCGCCGGCCTCGAAGGCGGCTGGCGAAGGACTGTCGAGTGCGAGCCCGAGCGGGGCCGTGAGCGCGCCCTGGGTCACCGGGTGGTCGCGGTAGGGCGCGCCGACCGCGAGAATTTTCGCAAGCTGCGCCGTTGGAACGCCAAGCGCGATCGCCGACAGAGCGTTCTCCAGCAGCAAGGCGGCGAGCGCCGCGGCCGGCTGCGCCCGGTTCGAGATCGAGGCAAAACCTTCGGCCCAGTAGTTGAACCGGCGCACGGCGATATAGACCTGCAACGGGTCGGCGCGGCGGTCGTCGAGCGTCTCGAACGGGCGTAGCGTGCGTCCGCCATCGAGGCTGAACAGCGTGCGCACGTCCTGGGCGCCGGCCTCGATAGCTGCCTTCTCGCCGGCGAGCACGGCGCTGATGACGCCGGCGCCTTCGTATGCAGCATCGCCGACGGCCGCCATGGCCGCCTGCAGTGCGGTGCAGGCTTCACGGACCGCGTTCAGCTCGGCCGGGGATTTTTGCCGCATCATGGCGCGGATCTGCGCGGTCGCATCCTGCGCGGTGCTACCGGTCGCGTCGGCGATGGACTTGCGTACGGCCTGCGGCATGTAACCGCCGCCGATCAGCAGCGGCTTCCATCCGGCAATCGATTTCGTCAGCGCATTGAGCGGCGCCATCTCGGCGATGAAGGTCAGCGGCTTCATGGCGCCGACCATGTTCGGTCCGCCGCCGAACAACAGCTTGGGCGGACCTTCGCGTGTGATCAGTGCGATGCCCGGCTCGAGCTTCGGAACGAAATTGGTCAGATACGCGAGTTCGGCGTGCCGACTGGCGCTGCCGAACACGATCGCCTGTGACCGGTCCGGGAAGGCGTCCCACAGCGCGGCGATGCGGCGTTCGAACTCTGCCTTCGGCATGCGTCCGGCATCCCAGTCGGCGGGACCGATCAGTAATGTCGGATGCTGCGTCAGCATGGCACCGTCGCCAGCGCCGCCGGCTGCGCGGTCAGCGGCTGCGCACCGGACGTCGTCAGCAGCACCGGCTCACCGCAGAGCAGGTATCCGGTCTCCGGCAGGTACTGGTTCGGGTGGATCATGAACACCATGCCGGGCTCCAGCGGCGTCTCATTGTCGAGCGCGACGTCGCCGGGCCGCGTCGAGGCGAAGCCGAGGCCGTGGCCGCGCCGGCGGATGTGCGGCGGGTGGCAGTATTCGCCGTAGCCTTGCGCTTCCAGCACCGTGTTGATCGCGCGGCAGACGTCCGCCATCGGAACGCCGGGGCGCGCGGCGGCGATACCCTCGTTCATGGCGTGCACCACCAGCGCGTATTTGTCGGCAAGCTCCGCCGAAGCATCGCCGACCACGACCGTGCGGCAGATCTGCGCGAGCTGCCCGCGATAGCTCGGCGTGATCTCGGCCAGGATGATGTCGCCTTTCTGCAACTTGCGCCCGGTCGAAGGCTGCACCGCACGATTGTGCGGCCCGGCGCAGAGCAGCAGAAAATTGTCTTCGGCGCCGAGCGACTTCATGTGCCATTTGAGCGCGACCGCAAGCTCATCCTCGCTCGTGCCGGGACGCGCGATGTCGATCAGGTGGCGATAGCCCAATTCGGCGATGCGGGTCGCCTCGCGCGCATTTGCGATCTCTTCGTCGGTCTTGGTGCGGGCGGCGTCGTAGACGAGCTGGTCGGCGGAAGGCGCGGAGGGGAGCGCGGCGGCGACGCGGTTGGCGATCTGCGATGGCAGGGCGCGCATCCCGGCAAGGCCGACGGAGCCCGGCGCGCTAAGCTCGGCGACCAGTGCATCGACGATGTCGGCTGCCCCGACAACGCGCGAATCCGGACAGCATTCGCCGGTGCGCTCGGCATCCCACGCGGGGGTGACGATCAGCGTGGACGAGCCATCGCTGCGCAGGATCGCGGCCGCGGGCCCGAGCGACTTGAATCCGGTGAGGATGGTGACGGGGTTGGGCTTCTCGATGAAATGCGCGCTGTCATGCACCGCCACGATGGCATCGAGCTTCGCGTCCTTCATGCGCGCGAGGATGTCGGCGAGGCGTTCGCGGAAGTTCATGGGAGAAGAGGCATCACACCTCCTCCGTGCCCGCCGCATCGCCGAGGTCGGTATCCTCGAACAATTCGTCGAGCTTGGGCAGCGATTTGGTCATGCCCTGCTGATGCACGTAACGCTGGATGGTTTCGAGATTCTTGCAGTTGGCGGGGCCGAGCCCGTATTCCCATGGGTCGCGGCCAAGCGTTTCCCATTGCTCTTCGAGTGCGTGGCGTACGAAGGCGAGCGGCACCATGCGCGGATTGGCGACGCGCTTGTAGGCCAATTGCTTCGACTCCTCCAGCGCCTTCACCAGGTTGGTCGCCACCCACGGATATTTTTCCGTAATTTCCCGCTTTACGGTCGTGACGTGCATGATCGGGAAGATGCCGGTCTTCTTGAAGAAGTCGATCTCGACCGCCTTGTAGTCCGGGAATATGCGCGCCACGCGCTTGTCGCCGCGCACGAACGGTCCCGGGATCGACGGCGAGATCATCGCGGGGATGTTGCCGTCGACCAGCATGTCGTTGAGCGGCTTGGATGTGTCCTGCAAGATCTTGAGGTCCGACGGCGCCTTGAACGGGATGTCCTCCTCGCGTTCCGTGATCCATGTCACCGAGCGATGCGGCAGGCCGTAATATTCCTCCAGGACGCCGCGCATCCAGATATTGCCTGCCGGCATGAAGTTGGTGCCGCCGATCTTCTTGCCGATCAGGTCCTTCGGCTCCTTGATGCCGGCATTCGTGTTGATGAAGACGAAACCATGGCGGAAGCGCCGGTGCATGAACACCGGGATGGCGGTGAAGCCGTGGCCCTGGTCGCGGGCGATGAAATAGGCGCCGACGTTCTCCTCGCAGATGTCGAACTCGTGCTTGCGGGCGAGCCGCCAGTGCCGCTCGCGCGGGCCCATGTCGGTGAGGAAGATCAGCTCGATGCCGGCGCACTCGACCAGCCCCTCCTTGAGCGGGCGTACGATGTCGTAGTCGCCGCAGGCGATGGTCAGTTTCAGCTTGGCCATTTTTGTCCGTGCTCCACGCAAACGTTGTCTGATGAATGCCTGTCAGCGAACTGGGCCGGTTCCCTCTCCCCAACGGGGAGAGGGATAGGGTGAGGGGGTTACATCCTCTCGATAGGCTCGAACCCCCTCACCCCAACCCTCTCC
>JBOHIG010000302.1:0-6309 GCA_050725815.1 Xanthobacteraceae bacterium | reverse complement strand
GAAAAAGGGCTCTCGCTCGCCACCCGGGCGGGGGCTCAGATCACGGCGCCCTGCGATGGCTGGGTGGTTTATGCGGGGCCCTTCCGCAATTACGGCCAACTCTTGATCCTTAATGCGGGCGACGGGTATCATGTGTTGCTGGCGGGAATGGAACGGATTTCCGTTGATCTGGGACAGTTTGTAGTCACGGGTGAACCCGTCGCGATGATGGGTGGTCGGGCGCAAGCCCCCGCCGCCATTGCGATCGGTTCGGGCCAGCCTGTGCTATATGTGGAGTTCCGCAAAGACGGCGCTCCAATCGATCCAGGCCCCTGGTGGGCGGCAAGCGACAGCGAGAAGGTTCGCGGATGATGCGCAAGACTTCCCTCATACTCCTCGGTGCAGCGGCAGGCGCGGCCTTGACGCTCATTTCGACCCAGCCGCGAATCGTGTTCGACGGGTCGAGCGCGAGAGCAGCCCCCGCGGACACCTACCGGCAGCTCAGCCTGTTCGGCGATGTGTTCGAGCGCGTGCGCTCCGACTACGTCGAAAAGCCGGACGATGCCAAGCTGGTCGAATCGGCGATCAACGGCATGCTTGCCGGGCTCGATCCGCATTCGAGCTACATGGATGCCAAGAGCTTCCGCGACATGCAGGTGCAGACGCGCGGCGAGTTCGGCGGGCTCGGCATCGAAGTCACGATGGAGGAAGGCCTTATCAAGGTGGTGGCTCCGATCGACGATACGCCCGCGCACAAGGCCGGCGTCATGGCCAACGACATCATCACCCATCTCGACGACGAGCCGGTGATGGGGCTAACCCTCAACCAGGCGGTCGAGAAGATGCGCGGGCGGGTGAACACCACGATCAAGCTCAGGATCTCCCGCAAGGGCGCGGAGAAGCCGGTCGAGGTATCGATCACGCGCGACATCATCCGTGTCCGCTCGGTGCGCTCGCACATGAACGGCGACGACGTCGCCTATATCCGCGTGACCCAGTTCAACGAGCAGACGACCGAAGGCGTGCGGCGAGCGATCGCCGACCTGACCAAGCAGAACGGCGACAAGCTCCGCGGCTTCGTCATCGACCTGCGCAACAACCCGGGCGGTCTGCTCGATCGGGCGATCTCAGTGTCCAACGCGTTCCTCGACCGCGGCGAGATCGTCTCGACCCGCGGCCGCAACGCCGAGGAGACGCAGCGCTTCAACGCCCGCGCCGGCGATCTCACCAAGGGCAAGCCGATCATCATCCTGATCAATGGCGGCTCGGCATCGGCGTCGGAAATCGTCGCCGGTGCATTGCAGGACCACAAGCGCGCCACCGTCATCGGCACGCGCTCGTTCGGCAAGGGCTCGGTGCAGACCATCATCCCGCTCGGCTCCGGCAACGGCGCCCTGCGGCTGACGACGGCGCGCTACTACACGCCGTCCGGGCGCTCGATCCAGGCCAAGGGCATCACTCCCGATATCGAGGTGCTCCAGGAGGTACCCGACGAGTTGAAGGCGCGCGACAAGGCGAGAGGCGAATCCTCGCTCCGTGGCCATCTCAAGGGCGACGGCAAGGAGGAGACCGGCTCGCAGTCCTATGTTCCGCCGGACCCGAAGAACGACAAGGCATTGCAGCTCGCCCTCGACCTGATGCGCGGCATCCAGAAGAATTCCGCGTATCCCGCGAACCCGAAGGCAGTGCCGAACTAAGCATCGGTTGCAGAGCAATCGATCCGCGGGGCGGCCTTCCGGCCGCCCCGTTGCGTTTGGGCCGCCCGAGGTTCCCGGGCCTCTCGGTGAACGAAGAGTTAACGAGTCTCGGTGCTAGCTTGGCCGGATGTGAATCCACGATTCGCGAGGATTTCGGCCGTGGCGGACGACGACCTGAGCACACCGCTCGGACAGGGCAAGGTTCGCAAGCGTCCTAAATTCAAGCTGACGCTGGCGCCGATTGCGGCTGGCGGCCTCGGCCTCATGCTCGCGGTCGTCGCCGGCTGGGCGATGTTCACGGACGACCCCTTCGGTGGCGAGCCGATGGCGGTGGCGCCGACAAACCTGCGCGTCGGGGAGGACGCCCAGAGCGGCAAGCCGAAGAAAATGGCCGCCGCAGATACAGAAGCCGCAGATACGGAAAAGGTCTCCAGTCCGAGCGGCGGCGATGGCGCCAAGTCCGACAAGTCGTCCGCCTCCAAGAAAACCGGCACCAAGACCGTCACCATCATCGACGGACAGAGCGGCACCCGCCGCGACATCGAGATCCCCGCGGCAGCCGAGCTCAAATCCCAGCCGGACGAGCAGCAGCTCAGCGAAACGTCCCGCCATGGCCCGCTCCCGAAGGTCGCACAGGACGGCACCCGCCCGGCGGAAGCCTTTGCGCGTCCGGTGAAGGGCATCCCCGGCAAGGCGAACGCGCCGCGCATCGCCATCGTGGTCGGCGGCCTCGGCATCGGCGCCAAGGGCACCGCCGAAGCCTTGCGCAAGCTGCCGGGCGCAGTGACCCTCGCCTTCGCGCCCTATGGCGGCAACCTCGAGCGCCACGTTGCGCAAGCGCGCAAGCGCGGCCACGAGCTGCTGCTGCAGGTGCCGATGGAACCGTTCGACTATCCCGACAACGATCCCGGCCCGCATACGCTGCTGACCTCGCTCGATGCCGGGCAGAATATCGACCGGCTGCATTGGCTGATGAGCCGCTTCCAGGGCTATGTCGGTCTTGCGAATTACATGGGTGGCCGCTTCACCGCGTCCGAGCAGGCGCTCGGCCCGGTGCTGCGCGAGACCGCCAAGCGCGGCTTGATCTACCTGGACGACAGCGCCTCGCCCCGCAGCCTCGCCAGCCAGATTGCGGGCGCCAACAACCTGCCGTTTGCGAAGGCGGACGTGGTCATCGACGCGGTGCCGACGCGCGCCGATGTCGATCGCGCGCTCGGCCGTCTGGAGACAGTGGCGCGCGCCAAGGGCAGCGTGATCGGCTTCACCAGTGCCCTGCCGGTCGCGATCGACCGGATCGCGCGCTGGGCCAAGGGCGCGGAGTCGCGCGGCATCCTGCTGGTGCCGATCAGCGCTGTGGTGGCGAAGGCGCGGCAGAGCTGACATTCCCACGCCATTCATTCGGCGTCATCGTCCGCGCAAGCGGACGATCCAGTACGCTCGGTCCTAATCTGTGGCGCGCGCTTGCATCTTCGGTTAGGCCAGTGGCTGTTGGATGCCCGTTTTCGCGGGCATGACGGAGTTGCAATGCCATCCTACGAATCCCTCCCTTATCGTCCTTGTGTCGGCCTGATGGTGATCAACCGCGCCGGCCGCGTCTTTATCGGCAAGCGGCGCGACGGACCCGAGCACGTCGATGCGACCCATTCCTGGCAGATGCCGCAAGGCGGCGTCGATAAAGGCGAGGACACCTACAAGGCTGCGCTGCGCGAGCTGCGCGAGGAAACCGGCATCCGTTCGGTGGAGAAGCTCGCAGAATACCCCGAATGGCTGATCTACGACATCCCGCGCGAGATCGTCGGGCAGGCGTGGAAAGGCAAGTATCGAGGCCAGACGCAGAAGTGGTACGCGCTGCGCTTCACCGGCAAGGACGGCGAGATCGATATCGCAGCCGCCGGCGGGCACGAACCGGAATTCACCCAATGGCGCTGGGAGCGAATGGAAAAACTCCCGGCGCTCATCATTCCGTTCAAGCGGCCGGTGTATGAGCAGGTGGTGAAGGAGTTTGCGCGCTTCGCCGAAGGTCAATGAGACAGAACGGCCTGCAGCGCCTTCAGCTCATCGAGCCGGTGCGTGAGCTTGTCGCGCTGAGCGTCGTCCTTGGCGTCGGCGACGTCTTCCTCGGTGTTCTTGATCTCGTTCGCAAGCACGGCGCGGTCGAAATCCTCCTCAGGAACCGCCATGTCGGCGAGCACCGTGAGGCCGGCGGGGCCAACCTCCGCGAAGCCGCCATTGATCACGACCCGCAGCGCGCCGCCCTCGCGATAGATCACCAGGATTCCCGGGCGCAGTGTCGCGACCAGCGGCGCATGTCCGGCGAGCACGCCGAAATCGCCCTCCGAGCCGGGCAGGTCGACCTGCTCGACGGCGCCCGAAAACAGGAGCCGCTCCGGCGAGACGAGATCGAACTGGAAGGTGGCCATATTGTTCGCTTTCCCAACCTGTCGCCCGCGGGCCTGACTCGCGGGTCCATCGCTCTTCGCAAGATGGATTGCCGGGGCATAAGGCGTCAATGACGCCGTCTTCAACGGCTATGCCCGGCAATGACGCACTCTTACGCTGCTTCCGCCGCCAGCCGCTTGCCCTTCTCCACCGCCTCTTCGATGGTGCCAACCATGTAGAAGGCGGCCTCCGGCAGGTGATCGTATTTGCCTTCCACCAAGCCCTTGAACCCGCGGATGGTGTCGGCGAGGTCGACGAGCTTGCCGGGTGAGCCGGTGAACACTTCGGCGACGAAGAACGGCTGCGACAGGAAACGTTCGATCTTGCGGGCGCGCGCCACCGTCAGCTTGTCCTCTTCCGACAGCTCGTCCATGCCGAGAATGGCGATGATGTCCTGCAGCGCCTTGTAGCGTTGCAGCACCTGCTGCACCTGGCGCGCGATCGCGTAGTGCTCCTCGCCAACGATCAAGGGCGACAGCATGCGCGAGGTCGAATCAAGCGGATCGACCGCCGGATAGATGCCCTTGGCCGCGATATCGCGCGACAGCACTGTGGTGGCGTCGAGGTGCGCGAACGAGGTCGCCGGCGCCGGGTCGGTCAGGTCGTCGGCCGGCACATAGATGGCCTGCACCGAGGTGATCGAGCCCTTATTCGTCGTCGTGATGCGCTCCTGCAACGCGCCCATGTCGGTGGCGAGCGTCGGCTGATAGCCCACCGCCGAGGGAATGCGCCCGAGCAGCGCGGAGACCTCCGAGCCGGCCTGGGTGAAGCGGAAGATGTTGTCGACGAAGAACAGCACGTCCTGGCCCTGGTCGCGGAAATGCTCGGCGACGGTGAGGCCCGAGAGTCCGACACGCGCGCGCGCGCCGGGCGGCTCGTTCATCTGGCCGTAGACCAGCGCGCACTTGGAACCTTCGACCGAGCCCTTGTGCGGGTCCTTATTGACGCCGGACTCGATCATCTCGTGATAGAGATCGTTGCCCTCGCGGGTGCGCTCGCCAACGCCGGCGAACACCGAGTAGCCTCCATGCGCCTTCGCGACGTTGTTGATCAGCTCCATGATCAGCACGGTCTTGCCGACGCCGGCGCCACCGAACAGGCCGATCTTTCCCCCCTTGGCGTAGGGCGCGAGCAGATCGACCACCTTGATGCCGGTGATCAGGATTTCCGATTCGGTCGACTGGTCGGTGTAGAGCGGCGCATCCTGATGGATCGCGCGCTTCCCTTCGCTCTGGACTGGCCCGGCTTCGTCCACCGGATCGCCGATCACGTTGATGATGCGGCCGAGCAATCCCTGCCCGACCGGCACCGAGATCGGCTCACCGGTGTCGGTGACGGTCTGCCCGCGGACCAGGCCTTCCGAGGAATCCATGGCGATGGTGCGCACGGTCGACTCGCCGAGATGCTGGGCGACTTCGAGCACCAGCCGCTTGCCCTGGTTGTCGGTTTCCAGCGCGTTCAAAATCTCCGGCAGGTGCCCTTCGAACTGGACGTCGATGACGGCGCCGATGACCTGCGTGATCTTTCCGACAGCGTTGGTTTGGGTGGCCATTATCCTTCCTCTCGCAAATTGGTCACAGCGCTTCCGCGCCGGAGATGATCTCGATCAGTTCCTTGGTGATCATCGCCTGGCGGGTGCGGTTGTAGGTCAGGGTCTGCTTGCGGATCATCTCGCCGGCATTGCGCGTGGCGTTGTCCATGGCGCTCATCTGCGCGCCGTAGAACGAAGCGGTATTCTCCAGCAGCGCTCGGAAAATCTGCACCGCGACATTGCGCGGCAGCAACTCGTCGAGAATCTCCTCCTCTTCCGGCTCGTATTCATAGGCCGCGCCGCCGTTCTCCGTCGCCTCGAACACCGGCGGGACAATCTGCTGCGCGGTCGGAATCTGCGCGATCACCGACTTGAAGCGCGAAAAGAACAGCGTGCAGACGTCGAAAGCGCCCTCGGCGTAGAGCTGGATGATCCGCTCGGCGATCGCCTGGGCGTTTACGAAGCCGATCGCGCGCACCGAGCGCAGGTCGAGATGCTCCACGATCTGCTTATCGAACTGGCGCCGGAGCTGCTCGTAGCCCTTGCGGCCGACGCAGAAGATCTTGACCTCCTTGCCCTCGGCCAGGAGCGTATTCGCCCGCTCGCGCGCGAGCCGCACGATCGCGGAATTGAACGGGCCGCACAACCCGCGCTCGGCGGTAC
>JBOHIG010000301.1:0-16152 GCA_050725815.1 Xanthobacteraceae bacterium | reverse complement strand
GGGGCGCCCGGCTGGAGCGAAAGCGGCGCGTTGTAGTCGCGGCTGGCGACGGAAGGCGCTGCCGGTGCACGCGCGACCGAACGCTCGGCCGCTCGCGGTGGCGGCGCAGCGGCCGCCGGAGGCGGGCTCGCCGGTTGCGGCTGGCTCACCACATCGGGGAAACCGGCGCCGGACGGGCGGCCGCTCGGATCGTTGGGCTCCGGACGGATAGTGACGGTGCGGACCCGCTTTGGCTCGCTCTCTCCCGACAAGGAAGAGGCCGAGCCGGATGAAGGCGCACCATTGGAGGCGACGGGCGCCGGAAGCACGACGCGCGGCGAGGCCGCCGTGCCCGGCGGACGAATCGCCATCGGCTGCTCCTCGCGCGACACCAGACGTTCGGTCGAGCCGATCTGCCCGGTCTGGTCCTGCGCCTTGCCTTTGGACTGGCTCGACGGCGGAACGATCTTGTTCGGTGAGCGATCGGCAACGATCACCGGCGTCCCCTTCGGACCGGTGTCTGCATAATAGGTGCGATAGCCGTAGGCTCCGGCGGTCCCAAGCATGGCGCAGCCGATCAGGATCGCCGCGGTGACGACCGCACCCCCGCGACGCTGCTGCGGAGGATCGTCATAGGCGTCGTCCCCGTAGCGGCCGAACCCGCGCGTGTCATGCAGCGGGGCATCGTCATGCGCGTAGGGCGCGCGCGGCGAAGAGTAGCCGGGATCGGCAGCCGCATAGCGCTGATCCTGATAGTCGTCCGTATGCAGAGCCGGATCCCGATAGGGATCGTGCATCGAACCATCCCTCTCGGCGGTCATGTCGTAGGCGTGCTGCTGCTCGTAGGCTTGTTGCTCGTAGGCGTGATGCTGCGCGACCGGTTCCCGGTCATAGAGGGGAGGCTCCACGTGCTGGCGCCAATCGCCCTGCGGGGCGGCATGAACCGCTTCGCGCGGATCGTGGCCGTGGCGTTGGGCGCGCCCATGATCGACGAACGGATCGTTCTGGCCGATCAGGCGGGCAAGCTCGGCCAGCGGGTCGCTGGCAACAATGGGTTCGTTCGCTTCAGGCTGACCGCGCCGATACGGATCGTTCGGCCGGTAGGATCGCAATGTCTGGTCGTCCGCCATACTCGTCCGTTTCCGGTTACTGGCGTCGCATCCGATCGGTTCTGAACGACGTTCCGTCGACCGCGCATTTGCGCCCAACGGCACCGAGCGAGATCAACGCATCTCCTCTGGCGCCTCGACACCGAGCATCCCCAGCCCGGAAGCGAGAACGGTGACGACGCCTTGTACCAACGCCAAGCGCGCCAAGGTCATTAATGGATCATTCTGGATAATGAAGCGTAAATAGGGCAACTCCGTTCCCCGGTTCCAGTGGGCGTGGAATTCGCTCGCAAGCTCATACAAATAAAAGGCAATCCGGTGCGGTTCGTGGGCGGCGGCCACGGCTTCCACCAGCCGCGGGTAAAGGGCAAGTCGCCGCATGAGGGCCAGTTCACCGGGATCGGTCAGGCGCTCAAGCGGAGCCGTGGCGAGCGCGTCCAGCTTCAAGTCCGGCATCCCCTCAAGCGCATTGCGGAATACCGAGTGGCCGCGCGCATGGCCGTACTGGACGTAGAACACTGGATTGTCCCGCGATTGCTCCTGCACCTTGACGAAGTCGAATTCGAGCACCGCGTCGTTTTTCCGGTACAGCATCATGAAGCGGACGGCGTCCTTGCCGACCTCATCCACCACTTCACGCAAGGTGACGAAGTCCCCTGCCCGCTTCGACATTTTCGCCGGCTCGCCGCCGCGCAGGAGCTTCACGAGCTGTACGATTTTCACGTCCAATTCGGCCTTGCCGGCACTGATGGCTTTCACCGCCGCCTGCATGCGCTTGACGTAGCCGCCATGGTCGGCGCCCCAGACGTCGATCAGGTTCAGGAATCCGCGTTCGATCTTGGACTTGTGATAGGCGATGTCGGAGGCGAAGTAGGTGTAGCTGCCGTCTGATTTTTTCAGCGGCCTGTCGACGTCGTCGCCAAACGCGGTCGCGCGGAATAGGGTCTGCTCGCGATCCTCCCAGTCTTCCACCGGCGCGCCCTTCGGCGGCGGCAGGCGTCCTTCGAAGACAAGCGATTCCTCGGTGAGGGACAAGATTGTACGGGCCACCAAGTCATCATTCGCGGTACCCAAAGAACCCGTCAGCGAGCGCTCCGAGAAGAACACGTCGTGGCGCACGTTCAGCGCCGCGAGGTCCGCCCGGATCTCGTCCATCATCATGTCGATCGCCCGCTGCCGCACCGCCGGCAGCCAGTCCGTCTCCGGCTTCTGCAACAGCGAGCGCCCATACTCCTCCGCGAGCGCCTCGCCGACCGGCTTGAGGTAGTCGCCCGGATAAAGCCCTTCCGGGATCGCCCCGATATCGTCGCCGAGCGCCTCGCGGTAGCGCAGGAACGCCGAGCGCGCGAGCGCATCGACCTGCGCGCCGGCATCGTTGATGTAGTATTCGCGCGTCACCTTGTAGCCGGCGAACGCGAGCAAGTTGGCCAGCGCATCCCCGAAGACCGCGCCGCGGCAATGGCCGACATGCATCGGCCCGGTCGGATTGGCCGAGACATATTCAACATTGACCGGCTCGGCTTTGCCGATCCCGCCGCGTCCGTAGTCCTTGCCGGCGGCGAGCACCGCGCGCAGGGCATCGAACCAGGCGGCCTGCTTGAGGGTCAGATTGATGAAGCCCGGCCCCGCCACCTCGACCTTGTCGATCAGCGCGTCGGCGCGCAGCTTCTCCGCGATCGCCTCGGCCAGTTCGCGCGGCTTCTTCCCCGCGTCCTTGGCGAGCACCATCGCGGCATTGGTCGCCATGTCGCCGTGTGTCGGATCGCGCGGCGGCTCGACCACGATCCGCGACTGATCGAGACCCGCCGGCATGACGCCGTCCGCCGCCAGCGCCGCGTTGGCGGCGCGGACCTTGCCGAGGACAAGAGCGAAGATGTTGGGAGGCTGGTCGGTCATGACGGCTTGCTGAACGGCACCGCTTCGATGTGCGGCGCGGGTAACGCAATTCCGACGCCAAGTCAAAATGACGCGTGGGGACATGGAGCTAGCCACCCAACCCCCGCCCCGCATTCAGGACGCCCGCAGAGCGGCCTCGTTTCAGCTATCCGCGGGATAGGTCAGCGTTCCGGCAGGCCCTGGCCTCGCCGCCGGCGTCATGCGCGCCTGTTCGGTGCGATCCGGCCCCAGAATGTGCATGACCGTTTCGCCTTCCGCGATCAAATAGTCGGCGATGATCCGCCGATGGCATCGCCACCACACGGCCTCGGCGCACATGATTGCGCATCGCCTGGTGTGTCCCAGCTCGCGAAGGCGGCTCAAGCCGAACCGAAAGTCTTCGCTCATCGCGTAGTCGGCGTAATTGTGAAAGCTCTGATTTTCCCAGAACGCGTTCACGGCCGATGCCGTCGTCCGTTCGCGTCCGCGCAGTCCTCCAAGCGTCGCGATATGCTCGTATCCGATATCGGATTCCGACAGCGCCTTGGGAAGCGCATCGTTGTTGAACTGAGGGTTGGTGCGGGACCGCGGAATGGTCCGGACATCGACGACAAGCCGGACGCCGGCAGTATTGAGCAAGTCCACCAGCGCGCCGACCGGCCGGTTCGAATGTCCAACGGTGAAGAACGGATTGCTCATCGAGGATAGGTGCAAACGGGCGCTCCGCCCGCCTCGTCCAGAATGCCGCGACGCTGCGACGTCCGCGACACTTATCGGCGCAGCCGCTTCAGCGCCGATCGCTTGTGCAAGGCGACGTGATCGGTCTTATCGCTCGCGATCTCGTACTGAGGCTCGTCCTTGCTCGCATGGTGGACGTATCCCTTGTAGTTTACGTTCTTCGTATGGGCTCTTACGATTCTGCCGCTGACGCGGCCCGCTTCCGAATTCCAGGATACGTGATCGCCGACTTTCAATTCTTTTTCCATTGCGTGATCTCCCGACGCGGAGACGGACTCGATATCGATAGCGACCGGATCGCTGGCCGGAAATGTCTGTGCGAGCGCCATGTCGAGCAGCCGATCGATATGCGCTCTTGTTGTCGAGGGTGTTGGAGGCGGTTGCTTCAAGGCAGCCATGATTTTCACGCTCCGATCATTCCGGCAAAACGTCGTTTAGTGACATCTATGGTCTACGGGCCGGAATTGAAGAGAGGGCGTCAGGGGCCCATCCGTCAGGGGCGCCAATGCTCGAGCTGATCCGCGACGCCGCGAAGAAGCAGCCAAGGCCTGCGCGGTTATCGCAGGGCTTACGATACCAACCAGCGGAACTAGCGGTGAGCGACAGCTTGCTTGTTGCCGAAAAAATAGAAGTAGAGACCGGCGACCGCCATGATCCAAGCGACCACATCGAGCATCTTCTCCAGCGCCGTCGGCTGCGCCTCCGGCCTCAGAATGTCTTGCAGCCATGCCGGCCCTCCGACCCAGAAATGGCCGATCAGCGCGACGGTGCCCAACACGGTGAGGATCGTGACTATCCATGCCGCCCAGACTTGTCCCTTGCGGGCGGCCGCCCACACCAGCGCAATGATTATCACATACAGGATGACGGCGAACACAAATTCACCGGTCAATGGCGTTCCCAACAATGTGGACACAAAGCCAACCGCGAGCGACCCATAAAGCAACCATTCAAACATCTTGAGATGCTGCGGCATTTCTCCCCCTTCTCCCCGACAGCTTTGAACCGACGCTACATCCGATCGTCGAAACAGGCAATGCACACCCATCAACCGGTTCGCAGCGCACGGACGAAGCGATCGACCTCCGCGTCCGTCGTCGCGAACGACGTCACCAGCCGCGCCAGCACACGGTCAGGTCCGGTGTCGACGCCTGCCGGCAGGCTGTCGCTGTGGCGAACGTAGTAGCTCGCGCCGGCAGCCTTGAGACGTGCGTCGAGCGCGGATGGCAGCAGCACGAAGACGAGATTGGCTTCGACCGGCCAAACCGGTGCGAGCCCTGAGGCGGCGAGGCCCGCCGCCAGCCGGTCCGCCATCGCATTGGCCTGGCGCGCCAGCGATAGCCAGCGGTCGTCGGCAAGAAAGGCGTCGAGCTGCGCGGCCAGGAACCGGTGCTTCGACAGCAGGTGCCCGCCGCGCTTGCGGCGCTCGCCGAAGTCGGCGGCCGCCGCCGGATCGAAGAACACGACCGCTTCCGCGCCCATCGCGCCGCCTTTGGTGGCGCCGAAGGACAGCGCAGCGACGCCCGCCTTCCAGGTCGCTTCGGCCGGACGCGCGCCGAGTCGCACCAGCGCATTGGCTAGCCGCGCGCCGTCCATGTGAACTTTAAGATCGTGGGCATGGGCGATCCGGCAGAGCGCGGCCAGCTCTCCCGTGCTGTAAACGGTTCCCGCTTCCGTCGCCTGCGTGAGCGAAAGCGTGGCGGCATTGGCAAGATGCGGCCGGTGGCCAGAATGGCGCGCGATCGCACCTTTGAGCGTGTCCGGCGCGAGCTTGCCCGCCTCGCCTGCAAGCCCGACGAGCTTGAGCCCGCCGCCGAAGAATTCCGGTGCGCCGCATTCATCAGTGACGATGTGTGACTCTGCGTGGCAAAGGACGGCGCCCCAGGGCGGCGCGAGATGCGCCAGCGCAAGCGCATTGGCCGCGGTCCCCGTCGGCACCAGGAACACCGCAACCTCGCATTCGAAGATGTCGCAGAAGCGGCGCTCGACGTTGCGCGTCAGCGCATCGCCGCCATAACCAGCGGCGGCGCCCGAATTGGCGCGTGCGAGCGCATCGAGGATCGCGGGTGCGATACCGGCATTGTTGTCGCTCGCGAAATTCATTTGCCCCTCACGACAACGCGCAGGCGCCGCCCAGCGATGCGCCTTGCTTAACGATCCATCACCGCATTCAATCGAGTTGTTGCATCTTCGAGTCAAGCCCGCGCCGCACCTGCGCGGCGGCTCTCGGGCGACGCGCGGTTCCCATCGGTTTCCACACCATCGCGATAACTGAATCTTCAGACCGGACCCGTAAAAAACACGCTAATTACCGGCATAAGCCGGAGGCTGGGCGTCGCACATATGCAAGTGGACCAGTTGTCCTGGACGGAATCCACAGGCTGGCGCTCCGGTTCGGAGCACGGCGGCGCCGATCTCATCCTGTTTTTCGGAATGCGCGAAGCACTCGCCTGCGGCGCACGCTATCGCGAATTACGCGCCATGTTTCCGGCCGCGCACATTCTGGGCTGCTCGACCGGCGGGCAGATCCACAACGACGAAGTCACCGACGAGGAGATCACCGCCGTGGCGCTGCGTTTCGAAGCGACGAGCTTGCGCATCGCCTGCGAACCGGCCAAGGGCGCGGAGCATTCGCGCAAATGCGGGGAAGCGATCGGGCACGCGCTGTCCGCGCACGACCTGGCGGGCATCTTCATCCTCTCCGATGGATTGAACATCAATGGCAGCGAGCTGGTGGCCGGAGTCGCTGCAATCGTCGGCCCCGCCATTCCGGTGACCGGCGGGCTTGCGGGCGACGGCGCGCGTTTTGCCGCGACGCTGGTCGGCGGCGACTGCGAGCCGGCCCGATTCTTGGTGGCGGCCGTCGGCTTCTACTCCTACGGCGAGATTTCCCCCCACAGCGCCTCCGGAGTGAGCGAGCTGCACAATCAGACCATGACCGTCACAGCCATCTGCGAGCGTGCGGGCTAGCTGTGCGAAAATTTTTCGACAGACAACTGGCTAAGGCGCGGCGGCCGTCGGGCGAGGTCGACCTCGACCTGCTGCGCGATCTTGTCGTCGCGGCCTACGAGGAAACCGACCGCGACCGCCGCCGCACCGACCGCTCGATCTCGCTGATGGTGGAGAAGCTCGACCAGCTCAATCGCGGCCTCGAACGACTGGTAGAGGAGCGCACCGCGGCGCTGCAGGAGCGCGAGGACGAGCTGCGCGCCCAGAACCTCCTGTTCGATGCCGCGCTCAACAACATGTCGCAGGCGCTGATGATGTTCGACGCGCAAGGCCGCCTGCTGGTCTTCAACGAAAATTATCGGCAGATGTACCGGCTGCCCAACGGCGACGTCATCAAGCCCGGCATCCACGTCGTCGAGCTGCTGAAATACCGCAAGCGCAGTGGCACCTTCTTCGGCGACCCCGACGGTCATGCCAAAATGACCATGGAGCACGTCGCCAACGGCAAGAGTTTGACCCGCATCCTCGAGCTTCCCGACGGGCGCTCGATTTCCGTGGTGATCACGCCCATGGCCGCCGGCGGCTGGGTGGTCACCCACGAGGACACCACCGAGCGCCGCCGAGCCGAAAAGCAGATCGCCCACATGGCGCGCCACGACGCGCTCACCGACCTGCCTAACCGGCTATTGTTGCGCGACCGGCTGGCGCAGGCGCTCGCCGACATCCACGACGGCGGATCGGCGGCCGTGCTGTATCTCGACCTCGACCATTTCAAGGCGGTCAACGACACCCTTGGACACCACATCGGCGACGAGTTGCTGAAGGCGGCGGCGAACCGGTTGCGCGCCTGCGTCCGCGATGCCGACACCGTCGCCCGTGTCGGCGGCGACGAATTCGCGATCGTTCACGTCGGCGGCGGGCCAAGCCAGGCTGCCGGCCTCGCCCGCATGATCTGCGAGGCAGTGCGCGCGCCCTACGATCTGCACGACCTGCACGGACATGCGATCTCGATCGACGCCAGCATCGGCATTGCGATCGCGCCGCATGACGGAACCGATCCTGACCAGTTGCTCAAGAATGCCGACATGGCGCTCTACGGCGCCAAGGCCGACGGACGCGGCACCTACAAGTTCTTCGAACCGGCGATGGACGCCCGCATCAAGGCGCGGCGTTCGCTCGAGCTCGCGCTCCGCCGAGCGCTCGCCAACGATGAATTCGACCTGCATTACCAGCCGATGGTAAGCGTGCGGGACAATCGCATCGTGTGCTGCGAGGCGCTGCTGCGCTGGCGTCACCCCGAACGCGGCATGGTCTCGCCGGTCGAGTTCATCCCGGCGGCTGAAGAAATCGGGCTGATCCTGCCGCTCGGCGCGTGGGTGCTGCGCAAGGCCTGCGAGGCAGCCACGCGCTGGCCGAAAGACGTCAAGGTCGCGGTCAACCTGTCCGCCATCCAGATCATGAACCAGAATCTGGTCGATGACGTGGTCGGCGCCCTCGCGGCCGCCGGCCTGCCGCCAACCCGGCTCGAACTCGAGATCACCGAATCGGCGCTGATCCAGAACACCGAGACGGCGCTCGCAGCGCTGCACCGGCTGCGCGACCTGGGCATAAACATCTCGCTCGACGATTTCGGTACCGGCTATTCCTCGCTCAACTACCTGCGCAGCTTCCCGCTCGACAAGATCAAGATCGACCGCTGCTTCATCAACGGGCTGGCCGACGGAGACGACTCCGTCGCCATCGTGCTTGCGATCGCGGGGCTTGCTCGCAACCTCGGCATCAAGACCACCGCCGAGGGCGTGGAGACGGCGCAACAGCTTCAGCATGTGCGCGCGCTGGGCTGTACGGAGATGCAAGGTTACCTGTTCAGTCCGCCACGCACGCTGGAAGAGCTCGAGCGGACGTTCTGGCCGCAAGCGGCGGCGCCGGTACGGTTGAGGGCTTAGCGGAGCTCCGGCGTCGTTTTGAACAGCCGCGCGTGCTCGACCAACGCGTAGCGGTCGGTCATGCCGGCAATGAAATCTGCGATGCAGCGACGCCGCGCCGCGTCGCCGGCATCACCTGCGGCCTGCGCCCATTCGGCCGGCAAATCGGCCGGCGACGTCTCGTAGTGCGCAAACAGGTCGTGCACGACAGCTTCAGCATCCGACATGATGCGCATGACCCGCTCATGCCGATACATGCGCGGACGCAGGAAGCCCTTGATCGCGCCATCGGCCTCGGCCATCGCCGGCGAGAACATGCCAACAGCCGCGGCGGCATGCCGCACGCCGTCGGCCGAGGAAGGCGCCAATCGTGCGAGCCGCGACCGGGTTTCCGTGATCACATCCTCGATCATCCGCGCGATCAAGCGACGCACCAGTTCATGCGCTGCACCCGCATCGGCGATATTTGGATAGCGGCGGCGGAGATCGGCGAGGATATCGCGCAGCAGCGCGACCTCGCAGAGATCGTCGAGCGCAAACAGACCGGCGCGCAGTCCGTCGTCGATGTCATGGGCGTCATAGGCGATGTCGTCGGCGATCGCTGCAAGCTGCGCCTCGGCGCTGGCGAAGCTCCATATTTCGAGATCCTGAAGTGCGACATAATCGAGGATAGCCTGTGGCACACCGTGCTCGCGGTAGCGCGGCACCGGCGTGCCTGAGCGGTCGGTGAGCGGACCGTTGTGCTTGACCAGCCCTTCGAGGGTTTCCCAGGTGAGGTTGAGACCGTCGAAGGTGGCGTAGCGCCGTTCCAGGGCGGTCACCACCCGCAAGGTCTGGGCGTTGTGATCGAAGCCCCCGAAGGCCGACAGGCAACGGTCGAGCGCCCGCTCGCCGGCATGCCCGAATGGCGGATGGCCGAGATCGTGAGCGAGCGCCAGCGCCTCGCTCAGGTCCTCGTCGAGGCCAAGCGCGCGGGCCATCGAGCGCGCGATCTGCGCGACCTCGAGCGTATGGGTGAGCCGGGTACGGTAATGGTCGCCTTCGTGGAAGACGAACACCTGCGTCTTGTGGGAGAGCCGGCGGAACGCGGTTGCATGGATGATACGGTCGCAGTCGCGGCGAAAGTCGTTGCGCATCGGCGACGGCGTGTCCGGGTGCAGCCGGCCGCGGCTCTGCGCCGGGTCGGACGCATAAGGCGCGCGGGCGTTCGCGGTCGAGATTGCCATTGCCGGCTGTCTGCCTGCCGATTGACCTTGGCGCTCGGCGCACTTAACTATCGGCTGTGGCTCATGGCAATCGGCACGAGCATTAGAACCGGTCGAAGCAGCATGGAAAACGTCACTGTCACGGAGCGGGCGGCGCGCCGGATCGGCGAAATCCTCGGCCGCGAGGCGGGCGGCGCCATGCTGCGCGTCAGCGTGGAAGGTGGCGGCTGCTCGGGTTTTCAATACCGCTTCGACATCGACCGTGCGCAGGCCGACGACGATATGGTCATCCGCCGCGACGGCGCGCTGGTGCTGATCGATCCGGTGTCGCTCAACTATCTCGCCGGTTCCGAGATCGACTTCGTGGACGACCTCATCGGAGCATCGTTCCGGGTGAACAACCCGCAGGCCAAGGCATCCTGCGGCTGCGGCACGAGCTTTTCGTTGTAGTACTGTAGGGTGCAAAATCGCCGGTGCGTTCAGCGCGTGGGCACGGCGCACGCACGATTTTGCCCACGCGGAAAGTGCACGCCAGCGCCTTTGCCCACCCTACGGATTCTAGCGAATTACCGCACGCAGCCGCCGCCTACTCCGCGGCGATCACGCGCGGGCGGTCCGCGATCTCCGGGACCTCTTCGAGCTGCGGCTCGAGCTGGCGCTTGAGCATCCGGTCGAGCCGGTCGAGATAGATGTAGACCACCGGCGTGATGTAGAGCGTGAGCAGTTGCGAGAGCACCAGCCCGCCGACCACCGAGACGCCGAGCGGCTGGCGTAGCTCCGCGCCGGCGCCGTGGCCGAGTGCGATCGGCAGCGCGCCGAAGATCGCTGCAAACGTCGTCATCATGATCGGGCGGAAGCGCAGCATCGCCGCCTCGCGGATGGCCGCCTCGGCGTTGAGCCCGACTTTCCGCCGCTCGATCGCGAAGTCGATCATCATGATCGCGTTCTTCTTCACGATGCCGACCAGCATGACGATACCGATCATGGCGATGACGGAAAGGTCCATCTTGAACGCCATCAGCGTTATCAGCGCGCCGATGCCGGCCGACGGCAGGCCGGAGATGATGGTAATCGGGTGGATGAAGCTCTCGTACAGAATGCCGAGCAGCACATAGGCGGCAAAGATCGCGGCCAGCACCAGGATGCCCTGCCCCTTGAGCGAATCCTGGAACACCTGTGCGGAGCCCTGGAAGTTCGTAGCGACGGTCGCCGGCAACCGCTGCTCGAGCTCGATCTGCCGGATGGCATCGACCGCTTGTCCGAGCGAATAGCCGGGCGTCAGGTTGAACGAAAGCGTGACCGCGGGCTGATTGCCCTGGTGATTGACCAGCAGCGGCCCTACCGAGGTCGACAGCCGCGTCACCGCCTCGAGCGGAACGGACTGGCCGCTGGCGGTCTTCAGATAGATGCGAGAGAGCGCGGAAACGTCGGTCTGGAACTGCGGCTTGCTCTCCAGGATCACCTGGAAGTCGTCGTCCGGGGTATAGATCGTCGCGACCTGGCGGGAGCCGAAGGCGTTGAACAGCTCCTGGCGCACCTGCTCGATAGTGATGCCATAGACGGCGGCTTTCTCCCGGTCGATCTCGATATTCATCTGCGGATTGCGCAGATCGAGGTCGGTATTGACGTCGCGCACCGCCGCGACCTCGGCCAGCCTCGCCTGCATCTCGGGCGCCACGCGATAGAGCGTCTCGGTATCGCTCGACGTCATCGTGTACTGATACTCCGCCCGCGACGGCCGACCGCCGACGTTGAGGTTCTGCACGGCGCGGAAATAGACGTTGATGCCGGTCACCGTGTTGGCCGAGACACGGAGGCGCTGAATGACCTGCAACGCGCTCTCCTGGCGCACGTCACGCGGCTTGAGCTTGATGAAGATGCGGCCACCGTTGGTCCCCGGCGTCGGGCCGCCCGGCCCCACCGTCGAGTTGAAATATTCGACGGCCCTGTCGGCGCGGATGATGTCGGCAACCTTGCCCTGCATCTCCGCCAGCGCGCGGAACGAGATGTCCGGCCGCGCCTCGGTGGTCGCGTAGATGAAGCCGGTATCCTCGCTGGGGAAGAAGCCCTTGGGGATGACGATGTAGAGCCACACCGAGCCCACCAGCGTGGCGACGGTGACGGCCAGCATGACCGCGCGGAACCGGATCACCCAATCCAGCGACCATTCGTAGGCGCGGTGCATGGCGCGGAAAACCGCCTCGAAGGCGCGCAGCACGATGTTCTGCTTCTCGCCCTCGTGGTGCGAGCGCAGTACGCGGGCGCACAGCATCGGCGTCAGCGTCAGCGAGACGAAGCCGGAAATAACGATCGCGACCGAGATCGTAACCGCGAATTCGCGGAAGATGCGCCCGACCATCCCGCCCATCAGCAGCACCGGGATGAACACGGCGATCAGCGAAAACGTGATCGAGATGATGGTGAAGCTGATTTCCCTTGCGCCCTTGAGCGCCGCTTCGAACGGACGCATGCCGTTCTCGATGTGGCGCACGATGTTCTCGAGCATGACGATGGCGTCGTCGACCACGAACCCGACCGACAGCGTCAGCGCGAGCAGCGTCATGTTGTTGATGGAGAATCCGAACGCATACATCGCCGCGCATGTGCCCACCAGCGACACCGGCACGGCGAGCGCCGGAATGAGGGTGGCGGACGCCGAACGCAGAAACAGGAATATCACCAGGATCACGAGCGCGACCGCGATCCCAAGCGTGATCTGGACGTCTTCGACCGACTCGCGGACGGAGATGGAACGGTCGTTCAGGACCTCCAGATTGACCGAAGCCGGCAGGCTCTCGCGATAGGCCGGCAGGCGCGCACGCACCGCGTCGACCACCGCCACCGCGTTGGAGCCGGGCTGCTTGAGCACGCCCAGCATGATCGCGCGGTTCTCGTTGAACCAGGTCGCCTGCCGGATGTTCTCGACGCTCTCGATAACCTCGGCGACCTCTTCCAGCCGCACCGGAGCGCCGTTGCGCCAGGCCACGATGACGTTGCGGTATTCTTCGGCCGTCCGCATTGCCGAGGTCGCCGACAACGTCACGTTCTGGTGGCGACCATAAAGCGTGCCGACCGGCGAATTGGAATTGGTGGACGCAATGACCCTGCGGATATCGTCGAGCGCAATGTTGCGCGCAGCCGCCGCCACCGGATCGACCTGCACCCGGATCGCGAATTTCTGCGAGCCGTAGATCTCGACCTGCGCGACGCCGGCGAGCTGCGAAATCTGTTGTGCGATGCCGGTCTCGGCGAACTCGCTGACTTTGGACAGCGGCAGCGTCTGCGAATTCGCGCTGATGACCAGAACCGAGAAATCGCCAGGATTGACCTTCCGGAAGCTGGGCGGCGTCGTCAGCTCGATCGGCAGCCGCCGAGCCGCCACCGTCAGCGCCGTCTGCACGTCGAGGGCGGCGCTGTCGATATTCCGGGCGAGATCGAACTGGATGACGATCGCGGTACGGCCGAGCGACGACGTCGATGTCAACGACGTGATGCCCGAGATCGTGGAAAGCTGCCGTTCGATCGGCGCGGCCACCGAGGCCGCCATGGTCTCCGAGCTTGCGCCCGGTAGTTGCGCGATGATCTGGATGGTCGGAAAGTCCACCGACGGCAGCGCGGCAACGCCCAGGAGGCGATACGCGAAGATGCCGACAACAAGGATTGTCGCCGTCACCAGCGTGGTAAGCACCGGGCGGCGGATGCAGGTTTCGGACAAGCCCATGGCCTAAGACCCCGCGTTAACCTGGCGCGGCGCCACCCTCGAACCGTTGGTCAGCCGCAACTGACCTTCGACGACGACCGTCTCGCCGCCGTCCAAACCGCTCTCGATCACGGTTTCGCCCTCGAGTCGCCGTGCAACCTTGACAGGCCTCACCGTTGCGACGTTCTTCTCGACCACGTAGACATACGATCCCGCCTGGCTCACCTGCAGCGCCGCGGAAGGAACCGTGACCGCCTGCTCCTCCCGGAAGCTCAGGCGCACCTGCACGAGCGTTCCCGGCCAAAGCACTTCATCCTTGTTCGGCATCGTGGCGCGCACCGGCACGGTGCCGGTCTGCGCGTCGACGGTGTTCTCGATCATCGTGACCTGGCCGTTCGCGCGGCGCTCATCGCCGGGCACGACCGCTTCGATGCTCGCGGTCTCGTTGGAAAGCGCCTGCCGCAACTCCGGCAGAAAACGCTGCGGCAGCGCGAAGGTCACATAGACAGGCGCGGCCTGGATGATGGTCGCAAGCGGCGTCGGATCGGCCTGCCGCACGAAATTGCCGACCTTGACGGCAGCCATGCTGGCGCGACCGGTGATCGGGGCTCGGATCTTGGTGTAGTCGAGCTGGACACGGAGCAGCTCAAGCTGCGCGGTGTTGGATTCCACGGCCGCGGTGAAGATGTTCACCTGCGTCTTCGCATTGCTGAGCGTGACGACGGTGGTCGCGTTCTTGGCCACCAGCGCGGTGTAGCGCTCGACGTCGCGCGTCGCCTGTTCGAGCTGCGCCTTGGCGCCGGTGAGTATCCCTTGCGTCTGCTTGATCTGCGCCTCGATCGTCCGGCTGTCGAGCGTGAACAGCGGGTCGCCGGTGCGCACCACCGCGCCGTCGCTGAAATGAACCGCGACGATTTCGCTGTCGATGCGTGACTTGACGGCGACGCTGGCGATTGGCGTCACAGTGCCCAGCAGATCGACTCGAACGGGGACCGACTTCTTCGCTGCGGTCGCAACGTCGACCGGAACGACGCCTTGGCCTTTCTTGCCTTTCCCCTTGGGAGCTTGGGCGACCGCGCCTTGAGGCGACCAAAAATTCTGCGACGCGGCAAACCCCACCCCGAGGGCGAGCGCCACAGCCACCCCAGCCACCACAAACCGCTTGTTCATTTCCATGTCGGACGGCGCTAACGCCTGTCCTCGCTCCCTCTCCTCGGACACCACCCCGCACTGATGATTCATTTAATTCTTTTGGGGCCTTCTACCATAACATAGCCGAACGGCCTATGCCGGCGGTGAAATATTGCGGTAAACAGCCGACCTTCCAAACACCGGACGCGCCGCTGGCATTCCACATGTCCGCGGGCGCCGGCCACTCGGACCTTTTCAGCCATGCGGGTTGCAACCTGGAACGTAAACTCCGTGAAGCAGCGGCTGGATAACGCCTTGGCGTGGCTGGCCGCCCGCCAGCCGGACATCGTCTGCCTGCAGGAAACCAAGTGCGTTGACGAAGCCTTTCCGCGCGAGCCGTTCGAGGCGCTTGGCTACAATGTTGCGGTGCACGGGCAGAAGACATTCAACGGGGTCGCAATTTTGTCGAAGCTCCCGTTCGACGAGTTTACGCCGCGTTTACCCGGCGATCATGGCGACGACCATGCACGCTTCCTTGAAGCGGTGGTTTCGACGCCGCGCGGGGCGCTGCGCGTCGCTTCGATTTACTTGCCCAACGGCAACCCGACCGGCACCGAGAAGTATGCCTACAAGCTCAAATGGATGGACAGGCTTCTGCACTATGCGCACGAACGGCTGGCGCTGGAGGAGCCGCTGGTGCTGGCGGGTGACTTCAATGTCATCCCCGCTGCCGCCGACGCGCGCAATCCGGCGGCCTGGGTGAACGATGCACTGTTCCTGTCAACCACCCGCGAACGATTTCGCGCGCTCTGCAATATCGGCCTGACCGATGCGGTTCGCGCCACCACCGATGACGGCGGAGTCTACACATTCTGGGACTACCAGGCTGGCGCCTGGCAGAAGAACAACGGCATCCGCATCGACCACATCCTGCTGTCACCGCAGGCCACCGACCGGCTCGTCGGCGTCGAGATCGACCGGCATGTGCGGGCATGGGAGAAGCCCTCCGACCACGTGCCAGTGATCGCCGAGCTTGCATTGGAAGGTTGAGGAAACTCGCCGGAGACGACCGTCGTGGTTACCGGCGGCGCGCCTTCATCCAGCTTACGAGATAGTTGAACGCGACCGCGCGTTCGTCTTCGGTCGCCTGCTTGGCGGCGCTGTTGTAGGTGTCGATGATCCACTTCTCTTCCGGCTTGGCGGCGTCCTTGGCGACCGTCAGCCAGAACAGACCCATGGCGGCTTGACGCGACACATCCTTGCCGGTGAACAGCATGGCTCCCAGCAGGGCCTGCGCGTTGCGGTGGCCCTTGTTCGCGGCGAGCCGCAGCCAGCGCGCCGCCTGAATGCCGTCCTTGGGCGTGCCTTGCGCCTGAAGGTACATGCGGCCGACTTGGTATTGCGCTTCGACGTCGCCGAAATGCGCTGCGGCATGACGGAACATGCGGTGTGCGATCCCCGGATCGGCCTTGATCTCCGAATTAGGAATGCCCTCGAGATAATACTGCCCCAGCGTCACGAAGGCGTTCGCCACAAAGCGG
>JBOHIG010000300.1:0-7554 GCA_050725815.1 Xanthobacteraceae bacterium | reverse complement strand
GACAAGAGACGGCCTCCCATGCGCTGTTCCGCGGCGTTTTCCGGTCCCATCGGTCCCATCCGTCCAGACCAAAACCATGCACGATTATCGCACCCACACTTGCGGCGAGCTGCGCAAAGCGGACGTGGGCAAGACCGTGCGCCTCTCGGGCTGGGTGCATCGCGTGCGCGATCATGGTGGGCTCCTGTTCATCGACCTGCGCGATCATTACGGCCTCACCCAAGCCGTCGCCGACCCGAAGTCGCCGGCCTTCACGGAGGCCGCGCGGCTGAAGCCCGAATGGGTGGTGCGCATCGACGGCGAGGTGGTCGCGCGCACTCCCGAGACGGTCAATCCCGACCTTGAGACCGGCGCGGTCGAGGTCAGGATCAAGACGCTGGAGGTTCTGTCGGAAGCCAAGGAGCTCCCGCTTCCGGTGTTCGGCGAGCCCGACTACCCGGAGGAGACGCGGCTCAGATACCGCTTCCTCGATCTTCGCCGCGAGAGCCTGCATGCCAACATCATGAAGCGGCAGGCGATCATATGGTCGTTGCGGAACCGCATGCGCGAGGCGGGCTTCTTCGAGTTTCAGACGCCGATCCTGACCGCGTCCAGCCCGGAGGGCGCGCGCGACTATCTCGTGCCCTCGCGCCTTCATCCCGGAAAATTCTACGCGCTGCCGCAGGCGCCGCAGCAATTCAAGCAGCTCATCATGGTGGCGGGCTTCGACCGCTATTTCCAGATCGCGCCGTGCTTTCGCGACGAGGACGCGCGCGCCGACCGCGCGCCCGGCGAGTTCTATCCACGCGACGTGGAGATGAGCTTCGTCACTCAGGACGACGTGTGCGCCGCCATCGAGCCGGTGTTGCGCGGGGTGTTTGAGGAATTCTCCGAAGGCAAGCCGGTGACGCAGAAATTTCCGCTCATTCCCTATGCGGATGCGATGCGCAAATACGGCACAGACAAGCCGGACCTGCGCAATCCGATTGTCATGCAGGACGTGTCGGAGATCTTCCGCGGATCGGGCTTCAAGGTGTTCGCGCGCATCCTGGAGAATCCGAAAGCGGCCGTGTGGGCGATCCCGGCGCCGGGCGGCGGCTCGCGCGCCTTCTGCGACCGCATGAATTCGTGGGCGCAGGGAGAAGGTCAGCCGGGGCTGGGCTACATCTTCTTCAATGCGGAAAACGGCGTTGTCGGCGGTCGCGGGCCGGTCGCCAACAATGTCGGCGCCGAGCGCACGGAAGCGCTGCGCAATCAGCTCGGCCTCAAGGAAGGCGATGCGGTGTTCTTCGTCGCGGGAGAGCCCGCGCAGTTCGTCAAGTTCGCCGGCCCTGCGCGCACCAAGGTTGGCGAGGAGCTCAACCTCATTGCCAAGGATCGCTTCGAGTTCTGCTGGATCGTCGACTTCCCCATGTTTGAATGGAACGAAGAGGAGAAGAAGATCGACTTCTCGCACAACCCGTTCTCGATGCCCAACATGGCGGTCGATGAATTTCTCGCGCTCGACGGCGCCGACCGCGACAAGATTCTCGGCATCAAGGCGATCCAGTACGACGTCGTCTGCAACGGCGTCGAACTATCCTCGGGCGCGATCCGCAATCACCGCCCCGAGGTGATGTAGAAGGCCTTCGCCATCGCCGGCTATGGCGAGGACGTGCTCGAGCAGAAGTTCGGGGGCATGCTGCATGCGCTCTCGCTCGGCGCGCCGCCGCACGGCGGCATCGCGCCCGGCATCGACCGCATCGTGATGCTGTTGTGCGGCGAGGAGAACCTGCGCGAGGTGGTGCTGTTTCCGATGAACCAACGCGCCGAGGACCTGATGATGGGCGCGCCGTCAGAGGCGATGCCGAAGCAGCTCAGGGAGCTGCATATCAGGCTCAATCTGCCGGACGACAAGGGCTGACCCATCGCCGTCATTCCGGGTTCCGGCCTTTCGGCCGGCCCCAGAATGACAGAAAAAGTCGTTCGAAAACCGCTATAGCTTGATGCTCGGCATCAGCTTCATCGCGTTGCCGTTGTTGATCGCCTTCTGGTCGGCGGCCGAGAACTTGTAGGCGGCCATTCCGTCGGCCGCCTCCTTGCCGTCGCGGAAGGGATAGTCCGATCCGAACAGCACCTGCGAGATCGACACCATCTTCATCAGCGCCGCGAACTGGCCGAGCGTATTGCCCTGCGCGATCTCGTAGTAGTGCTTCTTGATGACATCCATCGGCTGGACGGGGAACTTCTTTTTGTTCCTGGCCAGCCGGTCGATGCGGCTGGTCATGAACGGCAGTGTTCCGCCCGAGTGCGACCAGATCCACTGGATGTCCGGGAACTTGAAGCCCGAGCCCGGCTTGCTGAAAAAGAGGCTCGAAACCGTGCGTGTGGTCTCGTTGGCATATTCGAACGTGCTAGGCGAGACGCCCTGGACGACGCGCGCGCAGCACGCGGGCGTGGTCGGATGCACATAGACCACGGCCTTGCGCCGGTTGAGCTCCTCCAGCACCGGCACGAACACGGGATCGCCGAGATACTTGCCCTCGTAGCTGGTCCACAGCGCGATGCCTTCGGCCTTGAGCTGCTCGTAGGCGTATTGGATTTCCTTCAGGCTGCCTTCGGTGTCGACCGGGGCGATCGCGGCGAAAATGCCGAAGCGCTTCGGGTGATCCTGGCGCAGCTTGGCGGCGTAGTCGTTGCACTCGCGGGCGAGACGGCGCGACGCATCCTCGATCTTGCCGTACCACGGGCCCGGATTGAGAATCGAGGTGAGCGAATAGGCGACGCCCGCCTTATCCATGTCTTCGAGCGAGCCTTGCACCGACCAGGAATGCCCGCCTTTGCCGCCGTGGCGCTCGATGTTCATCTTGCGCTGAGCCGGCGGCACGATGTGATGGTGCACGTCGATGCGTTGCGGTTTGGCCTGGGCCTGTGCGGGCGCGGAGATCGCGTCGATCCCTGCGGTCGCGGCCCCCACGCCGAGCGCTGCGCCGCCGGCGATGAAATTGCGCCGGCTCACGGCGGAGGCGGTAAAGCCGGATGCTGGTTCGCAGCAGAAGCAGCCCGACAGCAGCGATTTGCGGCGTGCAGGCAAGGTCATGGTATCCCTCCCGGTTGGTCGTCGGTTCGCGGCCATGGTCGGCGGCGCATCGCGCGCGGTCAAGCGCCGAAGAGGGTTTGCAAAGCGCGTCATCAGGGCGCAGCCCTGTCGCTTCAAGACATCGGTGTTTTAGAGGGGTAGGGACGGCGGCTCAGCCGGCGACGGCCAATCCCGCCGCCGGGGCGCGGCTCTTGATCCGGGTGCGGTAGAAGCTCAGCACGCGGCGCGCGGTATCGATTTGCAGCTTCTCGTAGGTCCGCAGCGCGGTATCGAGGTCCTGCGCCGAGATCCCGCGATCGGCGGTCTTGAGCAGCAGGATCGCCTTGGCGGTGGTCGAGGAGAAGCCGGCGAGCTTCGCCAGGATGAGGGCGATCTCGTGCCCGCGGTCGTGCAGCGCGCGCTCGACGGCGTCAAGCTCGATGCCGACCAGCATCGAGAGCGAGACCGCGGCCTCTTCGAACTTGTTCCCGCGAGCGAAGTGATAGACTTCGGCCTCGCCCAGGCGGCCGTTCTTCTTGATCGCTTCGACTTCCGCGACCGCGGCGGCATATTGCGAGGACACCTTGCGGGTCTCGCTGCGGATGCCGCCGACCACCTCGCTGAGCACGCCTTCGACCGCGGCGGCGGCATTGGGATTTTCGGCGGCGAGCCGGCTGCGTACGGTCGCCGAGGCCTGCTCGAGCAGGCGCAGGAAGTGCTGGCGCGGCAGGTCGGGTCGGGCGCCGACCTGCACCGCAAGCGCCTCGTCGCCCGAGGAACGCTTGACGAGCATGCGGAAGCCGGCATCGGAGAAGCGCGCGCCGGCGTTGCGCACGACCGAGTGGACGACCTCCCGGTCGCCACGGGACACCAGCACGTCGGTCACGGACTCGCTCAGCGATTTGCGCTCGGAGATGGCGGCGAGATGCCCCTGGCTCTTGCTCTTGGCATTGGCGAGAAGGTCGGCTTCATCAAGCCGCTCCGATTCCTTCAACATCGGTGCGGCCACGTCGATATCGTCGTCGAACGCGAGCATTCGGACAACGCCGGCGGGCGCGGTCGACACTCCGGCAAGGCGGATCGAAAGCTTGGCGCGCGCCTTTGCCTCGATTGCGGTCGCGAGCTTGACGATCACTTCGTCGAATAGATCGACCTGCTCTACCGAGTAGCGGTCGGCGCTGGCCACAAACAAGTCGGTGACGCGCGACAGGATGTCGACACGCTGCGTGTCGGTCCCGTCCACGAGTGTACGTTCAAGATCTTCGATCAGTGACCGCTTCGGCGTCATGGCGACTGGGCGCGTTCTCGTGTCTGAATGCGTGCCCCCGGGCAACCTCGGTTTACACCGAGCCCGGAAAGCGCGCTGGATCAGGGTCACAATGACCGCACAGTGATGAAAAAACGATTGCAGGCGCCCCGCTTTGACGAAAAGGGCGGCCCGAGGGCCGCCCAGTTGATCACGCCACGCGGGGAGGAACTGTGTGACGGGTCGGCCTCAGACGCCGCCGGCCCACGTGTCGGGGTCATTGCCCCCTCATTTCATCAAGTGACTGATTCGTCAACTGTATTCAGGTGCCGCCGCGCCGGACGCCGAAAGCGCGATTGGATTCACCCATCCGCGCGCCGGCCTGTAGAATTTTCTATCAACCATTTCCGACGGCTATGATGACGTGAGCGATTCGCCTCCAGGGGAAGGCCATGTCCACGGTCGCGCTCGCCCTCCTGGCCATTCTCGCCGTCGCGACGCTGACCTTCTATGTCGCGGGCGGCATTTCCGGGCACGGCTCGCCTTGGGCGCGCGATGTGTGCGCGTTCTCCGGCGATCTCTGCCGCAATCCCCTGTGGCTGGCGGCGGCGACCGGCGGCATGGCGGTCGTGTACCTGATCTTGCGGGGCCTCCGGTTCTAAGTTTGGTGACCGCTTTGCCGCGGCGACAGGGCCTATTTCCCCGTCATCATGCGCTGCATCTTGGCGGCAAGCTCGGGCGGGGTGTTGACGATGTCGGCTATCTGCTTCTGCATGTCCTCGCCGGTGACGAGCGTGACCTGTCCGCCGACTTTTTTAACTTCAGCGTGCAGCGACGGGTCGTTGACTGCCTGGATGAAGGCCTTGCGCAGCGCCGCCACGCGATCAGGCGGCACGCCGGGCGGGGTCAGCATCGGACGCCCGAGCACCGTCGACGACGAGTTGAGCTTGAGGATCGCGCGCTGCTCGTCGGTCTTGGCGTAATTGAAGATCGTGGGGGCGTTCAGCCCCTCCACGGACTTGGGCTCCATGTTGAAGAGCACCTTGAGCTTGCCGGCTTCGATCCAGCCGGCGAGGTTGCCGCCGCGCAGCGCGTTGAGCGTCTGGCAGACGCCGTGGACCTCACCGCGCATCATGGCAAGCGAGACGTCGGGAACGCTCTTGTAGCCGTCGACCACCTTGAACTTCATGCCGAGCAGGTTGGACAGCAGCCGCGACGTGACGGTTGGCGAGGAGCCGGCGCCGGCGCCGCCGACCAGGATCTCGCGCTGGAAGAGATCCTCGGCCTTCTGCACCGGCGTCCCGGTCACCGAGACACAAACCTGGTTTCCGACCTCGGGGCTGCCGAGCCAACCGAACTTCACCGGGTCGAACTTTACGTTCGGGTGCTTGCTCAACGCCACATGCGGGATGTTGCGGTTGACCATGCCAAGGACGGAGCCGTCCTTGGCCGCGATATTGTAAAGGTGGTTGGTTGCGACGATGCCGCCGGCGCCAGGCATGTTCTGATGGATGAACGTGGGATGGCCGGGCAGGAACTTGGTCAGCCGCGCCGAGATGAGGCGCGCAAACATGTCGTAATCGCTCGACGGCACGGCCGAGATGATGACCCTGACCTGCCGCCCTTTGTAGAACTCCTCGACCGGTTGCGCGCTGGCGCTGACGGCGGCGATGAGCAGCAGCGCGGCAGCCGCCGTCGCTTTCGGCATTCGGTGCATGGTATCCCCCAACTCCCGCTTGATGGTTGCGAGCGCGCGTACGTCCACCTTATCGCCGCCGGGCACGCGGGCGCAATCAACGCCGCCAGCTCACCAGCGTCACGCCCGCCGCCTCGTCGAGCATGCGCATTAGGCCCGGCTTGAGGCCGTGATCCGCCAACACGGCTTCGGGCGTTCGGTCGGGGCCGATTTCGGGGAATACCGGACGTCCTCCGGGCAGGCGCACATTCGCGACGCGGGAGAGGTGGAAGGCGTCGTAGCCGATCTCGAGGAACAGTTCGTACACGTCGGGCCCCCCGATCACGGCAAGCATTCCCTCCGGCGCGCGCAGCCGCGTCCAGGCCTCCTCCAGCGACGCGCCTTTGGGATTCCAGAGCAGGGCATTCGAATGCTTCGGGTGGGGCGCCAGCGCAGGCACGGTGCTCGTTACGATCAGCCGCAGCCGGCCGGCGGCTTTCGGGCCGCCTTCATGCGAATGGCGGCCGTGCACGATCGCTGCCGCGCCGTCGAGCGCGCCGTGGAAGAACGCCTGATCGGCTTCGACCTGGAGCACGGGCGGGATTTGCCGCTGCGCGTCGGCAAGCATCCCGTCGACCGAAACGATGGCGTAGCCTTCGATTGAACGCGGACCTGGCATCGGCAATCGACGGGCCGCCTCGTGTGGCGGTTCAGAAGTTCGCCACACTTGGCGGCTGGGTTGGGAGCGAACTTCGGATTAGGGACACTAGAACACCGCGAGGTATTTGAGGAGAGAGATGACGCCGATGACGATGACAATGACACGGACGATCTGCTTGGCGCGCCCGTCCAGCGGCAGCATGTTGATGAGGTAGAGAACGAGAATGATGACGAGGAAGGTAATGAGAATGCTGATGAGGATGTTCATCGTGTCTGGTCCTTTGCGGCCATGCGCGCGCTAGGCATCAATTCTCCGGTCGCAGGGAAGTTCCTTCGCGAGCGTAGCCTTCGATTGCAGGCGGCGCCAGTCGTCAGGGATAAGGATAGGCATCCAGACGTGCCGCTTGCCAGGCTGCGCGTGCGCCGGGGCTGGTCAGGCGCTGGATGAAGGCCTGCGACTCGGCGGGCACGGTGCCCTTCGCCAGCACCGCCGCCTCGTAGAATGTGTAATCCTGCAACGGCACGGGCACCGGACCGGCGAGCCGCACGCCCCTTGGCAGCTCCACCTGGTTGAACAGTGCGATCTCGACCTCACCCTTGGCCACCATCGCGAGACCGGGCCCCAGGCCGGCGGCGCGCAGCCTCGGCTTGACCGCATCGAGGATGCCGGCCTTGGTCAAAATCCGCACGGTGACCTCGCCGCTCTGGTTCGCTAGCGTCGGGTCGCCATAGGCGATCGATTTCGCCGCCAGCAGCGTGTTCTTGAATCCGTCAGGCGTCGACACATCCGGAATCAGACCGCCGTCGCGGACCATCATGCCGATTCCGGCGCGTGAGAGCGGCGCGCGCGATCCGGCGCGCAGCGCGCCTGCCTTGTCGTGCGCCGCCACTACGGGAACGGACGCGATCAGCATATCGTAGGGGTTGGCCTTGAGC
>JBOHIG010000299.1:0-1598 GCA_050725815.1 Xanthobacteraceae bacterium | reverse complement strand
GCTTTAGGCCGTGCGGCCGCGGCGGGGCGACTGGGCGCCGCGCAGCACGCGTCGCAGCGCCGCCGCACTGGCGATCTTGGCGAGGCGCGAGTTCTTGGCGAGCCCGTGCTCGGTTTTCTCCCAACGATGGGGATCGCGCACAAGTTGGATCGCCGCGCGCCAGGCAGCCATCGACAGCAGCAGCCAGTGCACCCAGACGAAGACGAGGGCCCGTGCCGACGACAGGAGGCCGCGCCGTGCCAATGCGCGGAGTGCGAGAACGACTGTCACGAAATATCCGGCGGCCCAAGCCATCCCGAACAGCAGGATGAGGACTGACGGCGTGCCATTGATATCGGCGATCGGCTGACCGGCGGCGATCGCGTAGACAAACCAGCCGAAAAAGACGGGATGGATAAGCGCAGCAAGTACGCTGCCGCCTACGACAAGCTGAAAAGTCAGGAACCCCGCGGTTCCGAGCTCGCGCCAGAGCTGCAGTGGACGGCGCATGTGGACAAACCAGGTCTGTAGCCAGCCTTTGAACCAGCGTGTTCGCTGGCGTAGCCATGGAGCGAAATAGGCCGGCGCCTCCTCGTAGGTCGTGGAATCGATCACCGACGCACGATAGCCGAAACGCGCCAGCCGCATTCCAAGATCGGCGTCCTCGGTCACGTTGTAGGAATCCCAGGCGTGTGCCTGTCGCAGCGCGTCGCTGCGGAAATGGTTCGACGAGCCTCCGAGCGGCAGCGGCAGACCCAACCGCGCGATTCCCGGCAGGAAGAGATCGAACTGCGTCGCATATTCGGCGGTGAACAGCCGCGCGAGCCAGCTATCCTCGGTATTGTCGATGGTCAGCCGCGCCTGCACGCAGGCGAGGTCGTGGTCATCGGCCATGAATGCCGCGACTGCGCGGCGCAATTGATCGGGCTCGGGACGGTCTTCGGCGTCGAAGACGACTGTGAAGGTTCCTCGCGCGAAGGGAAGCGCGGCGTTGAGCGCCTTCGGCTTGGTGCGCGGCCCCACGTCCGGCGCGACGATGATTTCGAATGGCGCGCGCAGCTCGAGCCGCTTCAACGCGTTCAGTGTCTCGAGATCGTAGGGCTCGATGACGAGCTTGATATCGAGCTTCTCCGGCGGATAGTCCGGTATTATGGCGCAAACGCCACAAGCGGCGCGAACCTCACGGGACCACCTACGAAACAGGGGGTTGTCGTGTAGGAGCGCGCGCCATGTGGGCGCGAGTTCTCGGCCTTTTTGGTGGGGGCGGCTTGCGTGCCCCGGTAGCACTCATTGCCTGCGCCGTGGCATGGCTTTGTCTAGGAGATGTAGCGGCCTACGGGATGAGGCATCAGCCACAATTCCTCCTGCGAAATCTCGCCGTCGGAAATTTTGAAAGATATCCAGCGGGTACCGCCCTCCCGCAGCCCTATAAATCGGCCCTCGCCCTCCTGCCGCACCACATGAGGCCCATCCAGTCTCATCAAATGGAACATGAAGGCCGTCTGGTAGTGAACGTCAGCGGCTATCGAGGCGTATTGAATCACAACAAAAATGAGCAAGGGGCCGCTTGGATTGCCTCCAGCATTTTTAGTGGCGCCGATATCGATATTATTCTGATG
>JBOHIG010000298.1:0-2405 GCA_050725815.1 Xanthobacteraceae bacterium | reverse complement strand
ATTGCAGGTGATGGCGATCATCGGCGAGCGGTCGAGCCAGGCGGAGCCGACGCCGGTCGCAAGGTTGGTGGCGCCGGGGCCCAAGGTCGCGATGGCGAGCCCCGGGGTGCCCGTCAGGCGGCCGCTGACGTCGGCGGCGAAGCCGGCCGAGCCTTCATGGGCGGTCAATACGAACTCAACTCCGCCCTTGCGCATAGCCTCCATCAGGGGGAGCACGTTTCCGCTCGGGATACCGAAGCCGTGCCGGATACCGGCCGCTTTCAGGGTGGCGACGATCAGATCGGCGTTGTTCATGGTTACGCGGTCATCGCCCGCACGAAGGCCTTGATCTGCCCGATCGCCGATTTCGAAGCCTCCGTACCGGGATCCTTGGTGATGAAGGTGTGCGTCTGGCCCTCGAATTTCCGCAGGTCGACGTGTCCGCCGGCCTTACGGTAGGCCGCAGCGAACCTGTCGGCCATGTCGTCCGGCAGGATGGTATCGGCGGTGCCCTGGATGATCAGCGCCGGCGGCAACTCGACGGCTTCGCCTCGCTCCAGGATCATCTGCGGATTGCCCTCCGCCTGGGCGTCCTCGCTCGGCCAAAAAGCATCGTGCGCGGCGACATGGTCGGCCATCTCCTTGGCTTGCGCCATGCGGTAACGCGCGAGTGGGTCGAGCACCGGCCAGCAGGCGACGACGAACCCCAGGCTGGCGTCGCCGTCCGCGTCGGAAAGCGCAGCGTAGCGAGGATCGCGCGGGCGCATTGCGCTGAGCATCATCTGGTGGCCGCCGCTGGAGGTGCCGATGCCGCCGACGCAGCCGGCGGGAATGCCTGCCTCTTTCGCATGCGACTTGAGCCAACGGATGGCGAAATTGATGTCGGCGAGACAATCGGGATAGCGCGCGACCGGCGGCATGCGGATGTCGAGCGCCATCACCAGCACGCCGTCACGCGCCAGCGCCTCATCGATGACCGCATTGGTCAGCCGCGACTCGCGCGTCCAGCGCCCGCCATGCAGCGACACGAGTGCTGCGTGAGGCTGCACATTCTGGCGCCGATAGATGCGCGCAAGCAGCGGCCCGCTCAGATGGCGCAGATATTCGACGTCTTCGACATGCAGATCAGTCATTGAGGTCGTAATGCTCATGCTCGTCTCCGCAATGGCCGCGTATCACGCAGGCTATTGCTTCACAGAATTTGGTCCGCCTCGCGGAGGCTTTCGATCAACGAGGTGCGCAACAAAAACGCTCGCGCGAGCTTCGCGTCCTCGGCGGTCTGACGCAACCGGTCGTGATTGGCCTTGCGCACGGCGGGGTCCTTCTCCGCCAAGACGCGCTTGTTGCGGATCGTCTCGGCCTGGGTGTGCTGGAGCGCGACGTGGCGGCGCTGCCGCTCGTAGCGGTCGAGCACGTCGTCGTTTGCCTCGCCGCGCAGGATGCCGACCAGCTTGTCCGCCAGGTTGAACGCGTCGTGGACGCCGCTGTTCATGCCCATGGCGCCGATCGGCGAGTTCACGTGTGCGGAATCGCCGGCGAGAATCGCGCGCCCGATCCGGAACTTGGTGGCCACCCGCTGATGCACGGTATAGACGTTGCAGCCGACGATATCGAAGTCCTTGCCGGTCGGCAGGAAGCTTTGCAGCTTCGCCTGCAAGTATTCCGGGCGGCGCAGTTCCTCTTCGGTTTCATGCTCCCCGGTCGGGAAGTGCACGCGCCAGCGATCAGGCGGCCCCTTCCAGTGAAACAGATTCGACCATTCGTCCGGGTCGGAGAGGTAGTTGCGCTCGGTGTAGCCGTGCTTGCGGAAATCGTAGGCGACTTCGATGTTCAGCGTGCGGTCCGGATAGGTGAAGCCTTCGAACTCGATGCCGAGGTCCTTGCGGACAATGCTGCGCGCGCCCTCGCCGCTGACCAGGTAGCGCCCGCGGATAGTCTCCGCCTCGTCGCCCGGGTTGGTGACATGGGCGGCGACGCCATCGGCGTCCTGCTCGAACGACGTAAACGTGGTAGACAGCCGAAGATCGATCAGCGGATGCGCCTTCGCGAGCTTGAGCGCTTCCTCCACGATCTTGATGCGCTCGCACTGCAGCACATAGGGAAAGCGGGTATCGTCCTCGAGATGGCCGTGATCGAACGCGGCGACCAGCTTGCTTTGGCTGCGGTCCCAATAGTGAAACAGCGGGGCGATGATGCCGCGCGGCTCGAGCCGCTGGTAGAGGCCGATGCGATCGAACAGCTCCAGGGTGGCGGGATGATTGGTGCCGGCGCGCGGCACCTGCTCCAGGAAATTGTCATCGCCCAGCGCCTCGACGAGGCAGACCTCGATGTCCTGCTGCGCCAGCGCCAGCCCCAGGCAGAGCCCGACCGGCCCCGCCCCGACGACGATGATGCGGCCGTCCCTCGGCATTGACGCGACCTGGTAG
>JBOHIG010000297.1:0-2535 GCA_050725815.1 Xanthobacteraceae bacterium | reverse complement strand
ACCACAGGCTGCGGCGTATCCAGGATTGCCTTGACGGTTTGTTCCATCTCTTCGCCGGAGATCGGATCGAGATCGAGCTTCCACTTCTTGGCCTGTGCAAGGATTTCCGGGTCCTTCATGCCTTTCTCGAAGGCGGCGCGTATCGCTTTTGCGCGGTCGGGAGGAATGCCCGGCGTGCCGACCAGCGAGCGGCCAAGCTGGGAAGCCGCACCGATCAGCATGAGGGCCTTCTTGTGGTCGGGATTGGTGGTCAGGTCCTGGACCAGCGGCACGTTCTCGAAGCCCTTCACCCGCTTCGCTCCGATCTGCACCAGGTGGGCGATCTTGTTCTCCTTCACCCAATCCGGCTTGGTGATCGCCCAGCTGATGATGGTGCCGCCGCGGCCGTGGATCTCGCCGCGCTCCATCGCGAGGTTCTCCGCGCTCACGCTCTTGAAGCCCAGGATGATCTTGAACTTGGTCCCGAGCAACGCGTTCATCAGGGCAGGCAGCTGATACTGGTAGGAACCGGCGCCGGTGGAGCCGAGCACGACCTCCTTCTTCATCGCGTCCTGGATGGTTAATGCCGGCGATGTCGGGCGCCACACGGTGAGCGAGGAGTTGAGCGGCACGAACTGGCCGATCATCAGGAACTTACGTAGGTCGTAAGTGTTGCCAGTCACGCCCAGCACCTGGTTCTGCGGTGAGCTGGCGTGCATGGAGAGCAAAACCGTGCCATCCTTGGCCGCGACTTTGTCGAGATAGCCAGCGGCCAATGCACCGCCCGCGCCGGTCATCAACTGGGTAATGACCGTCGGATTGCCGGGAAGGTGCTTCTCCATGATCTTGGCGCCGAGCCGTCCGTAGAAGTCATAGGTGCCGCCGGGCCCGATCGGCACGATTACGGTCACCGTCTTGCCCTTGTAGAAGTCTGCGACGGAGTCGGCCTGGGCGACACCCGCGTGGGTCACCAGTGCAAGCACAGCGGCAAGGCATGCCGATCTCAGGGCGATGGACATCATGTTTCCTCCGTTGTCGGTGCCGGCCAATGGTGTGGCCGCAATGGGAGCCGAAGCAGACCGGCCCCGCTGTCCTAGTCCGCAGCAAGCTTCGCGGGATTTGGGGGCTGAATGCAATGAGGCGAATGCGCTCACCGCCGCTGGATCAAGCCGGCGGAACTGGTGAATGAGTCATGGTCCTCCGCGGGTCGGCACGGCATTCAAACCTCCGCGTGCAAGGGTTCTTTTGTGAAGTCGTCAATATGAGAGCCAAGCCGGCTGCGGCAGGGCGCTTCGTCGCAGTCGTTCCTGTCTACATCTTCCCGCCAAACACCCGTCGATTAAGATGTTGTCCGTCGAATTCCCTACCGATACCTCGGATGAGAATGATCATCACGCTTGCCGGTCCTACGACCACCGGCTTGCCGCGAAGCTCTTGTCCTGCCTGAAGTCGGGATCAATGCTGCCGGCTGACCGCGGCTGTGATGCCGACCGGATCAGAACGCCTGTCCGCCAGCATGGTCTGCCGCTCGGTGGGAAGCGAATGTCAAATCCACTCCACTAATTTAGTGCTCCGCACGCAGCGGTCGCGTCAGCAAAGCCTCGATGGCGCGCTCCACACTTACCTTGCCGCCGAGGATGGCGGCAACCGCGGCCGAGATCGGCATTTCGATGCCCTTCTCCGCCGCCACCTCGATCAACACCGGTGCGGTGAACGCGCCTTCGGCGAGCTTCGTTCCTGCCGCTTGATCGGGCGATTGGCCCTTGCCGATGGCGAGGCCGAGCGAGTAGTTGCGCGACTGCTCGCTCGAACAGGTGAGGATGAGATCGCCCAGGCCGGACAGCCCGGTCAGCGTCTCTGGCCGGGCGCCGAAGGCCTTGCCGAACCGGAACAGCTCGGCGAATCCGCGCGTCACCAGCGCGGCGGCGGCGCTGGCGCCGAGCCCGCGGCCCGCGACGATGCCGGCCGCGATGGCGAGCACGTTCTTGGCCGCGCCGCCGATCTCGACGCCGCGCACGTCGGTGGAATGATAGGGCCGGAATTCGGTCGAGCCGAGCGCGCCCGCAAGCGCGGCCGCGATTGCCTCATCGCCTGCCGCCAGCGTCACCGCGGTCGGCAGGCCGTGCGCTACGTCGGTGGCGAAGCTCGGGCCCGAGAGGATTGCCGGTAGTGCGACAGGTGCGCACTCGGCGATCACCTCGGTCATGAATTTGCGGGTGCCGCGTTCGATGCCTTTGGCGCAGGCGACGACCGGCGTGCCGGCATTAAGCCGTGACGTGATGGCGCAGGCGCTCGCGCGCAGATGCTGCGAGGGCACGGCGAGCAGGACCGCATCGCACGGGCCAAGGTCGTCATCCGCCGCCGTGACCTGTATGCTCAGGTCGAGTTTCATGCTTGGCAACTTCGGAATCTGGCGGCTCTGCGCGATCGCATCCGCGCTCGCCCGCGTGCGGGCGGCGAGCGTTACCGTGCGGCCGGCGCGTGCGATGGCGTTGGCGAGCGCGCTGCCCCAGGCGCCGGCCCCAACCACGGCGATACGCTCGAACGTCATGATCC
>JBOHIG010000296.1:0-24279 GCA_050725815.1 Xanthobacteraceae bacterium | reverse complement strand
GCGAACCGGTCGTGGCTCTTGCCGTTGAGCCAGTCTGAGCGCAGCGCGGGCCGGTCGGCGCGGATCTGCAGGTCGCGGGCGGAGACGTCATTGGTGGTCATCCATCCGGCGATGTGATCGAGCGCGCGCTCGGCCTTGATGCGCTTGCCCTGCTTGCCGATGGCGCAGGCGATCTCGGCCTCCCAATCGATCTTCTTCAATCCGCGCGGGACCTCGATGTCGTCGTTGGCGCCGGCGACGCAGCTCGGTGCCTTCAGAAACAGGTAGGGCCTGGTCTTCGCCTTCTCGCCCTTCCACTGGTCGTCCTTGGGCGACATGCCGGCGCGGATCATCTCGTCGACGTGTTCCTGGAAATTCTGCGCGGCGTAGAACATCTTGCCCGGGCGGCCGATGGGCGGCCGGGGCGTGAGGCCGGGGACGCTCGCCGAGGCGGGCTTTACTCCTGTTTTGTCGAGAAAGGCGACGATCTCCTGGAGCGTGGCGAAGTTGCGCTCCCAATCGTCGAGCAGGTCCTGGATGCTGGCCGTCGAGCTCAGCGCCGGGCGGCCGCTGGCGCGATAGGTCTCGTGCGCTTGCGCCAGATCGATCGCGGTGTCGTCCAGCACGATGGCGGCAAACGATGTGCCGTTCGGTTTGGCGAAAGTACCAAGTTTGAATGCGCGGCCGTTCATGTTCCCTCCCACGCGTGACGGACGTTATGTCTCCCCTGAATGGCTCGCCCGGTTCTCCCGGCAAGTCATGCCATAGCAGGAGAGCGTTATCACCTTTAATAGCGTCCCTGAGTGCCTGACGCATGGACGGTCACGCAAAGACGCTCAGGATATGATGCGGTGAGCGGCGCCATGCCAATTGCCCGTTGCCGAGCCTCGAAATTCCAATAACATTCCGGCCAAGAGCAACCAGCATCGGCGAGGTCACAGGTGCTCACCGCTGAAAAGAACCGCATCCTCACCCAGGTCGGCCCCGGGACGCCGATGGGCGACTATCTGCGGCGCTACTGGCAGCCGATCGGCGGCGCCAGCGAGCTCGACCGCGATCCGATCAAGGCGATCCGCCTGATGGGCGAGGACCTCGTGCTCTACAAGGACCTCGGCGGCAATTACGGGCTGCTCGACCGCCACTGTCCGCATCGCCGCGCCGACCTCTCCTACGGCATGGTCGAGGAGCGGGGCATCCGCTGCAACTATCACGGCTGGCTGATGAGCGAGACCGGCGCCTGCCTCGAGCAGCCCTATGACGACACCGTCAATCCGCGCTCGCGCGCCAAGGAACGCTGCGGCACCAAGGCCTATCCGGTGAAGGAATGCGCCGGGCTGCTGTTCGCCTATATGGGTCCGCAGCCGGTGCCCGAGCTGCCGGTGTGGGAGCCGTTCACTTGGGCGAACGGTTTCCGAGAGATCGTCATCTCCGATGTGCCCTGCAATTGGTTCCAGTGCCAGGAGAACTCCTGCGACCCGGTGCACTTCGAGTGGATGCACGAAAACTGGGGCATGCGGCTCAAGGGCGAGACCGGCCCCTATGGGCCCAAGCACCTCAAGCTCAAGTTCGAGGAGTTCGACTACGGCTTCATCTACAAGCGCGTGCGCGCCGACTCCGACGAGCGCAATCCGCATTGGACGGTGGGGCGCATCGCGCTGTGGCCGAACGCCTTCTACCTCGGCAACCACTTCGAGTGGCGGGTGCCGGTCGACGACGAGAACACGCTCAGCGTGGCCTGGTTCTTCATGCGCGTGCCGAGGGGGCGCGAGCCCTACGTGCAAGGCAAGGTGCCGACCTGGCACAGCCCGATCAAGGACGAGAACGGCCGCTGGATCATGAGCCACGTCATCAACCAGGATATCATCGCCTGGGTCGGGCAGGGCACCATCGCCGACCGCACCAAGGAGAATATCGGCGCCTCGGACCTCGGCATCGCGATGATCCGCAAGCGCTTCTTCGACGACCTCGACGCGGTCGCGCGCGGCGAGGACGCCAAGGGCGTGATCCGCAACTCCAACGTCGCGAGTTGCGTCGAGCTGCCGTATTTCCAGAAAAAGGAGAGCACCGAGGGTCTCACCCTCGAGGAGCACAAGAAATACCCGCTGCTCAACGTGCGCCTGAAAGGCTTCCGGCACTGCTACGGCCAGCCGCCCGAGGTGCGCCGCGCCTTCGAGGAGGCGATGGGCATCGCCACCTGACCGGCAGCCGGCCCCCCTTCCACCCCCAGGCCCTCTGGGTCCCCCAGGCCCGGAGGGAGCGGAGTGTAGGCGCCCTGAATGCGCGGCTGCCCGGATGCCCCCGCCGCCAGGCGGCCGGCTTTGCAACTTTGCCCGCGCCGCGTTCCCCAGCCGGACGCTGTAAAAAAAGTGTCGAAAGCCGCCTTTGGTCGGGAACCGTACCGAGAGTTGGGCGTTTGGGCCAAACCAGTGGGGCCCAATGGGGGAATGAGGAATGCCGAGTCCCGCGTATTTCCGTCGACAAGCCGACATATGCCTGCGGCTTTCGCTCGTCTCCACCGACCCCGAACTCGCCACCCGGCTCTTGGCCATGGCCGAGGACTATAAGGCGAAGGCCAAGTCGGCGGACGAAAACGGCGAACCCGACCCGATCCTGCCCGACGTGGTCGGCGCGCAGGGCCTGCCCGACAGCGAGGGCGATCGGGGCTAGACCCCAGGTGAGGGGGCGAGCCCGGCGAAACCCGGCACGCCGATCTGCGGCGAACAGCGAGTGGGGGACGGACCCTGTTCGCTACTCACTATTCACTGCGTTTCTGGCTACTCCCCATTCACCATTTGGCCGACAAGGAAAACCCGCCGCGTTGCCGCGGCGGGCCCTCCGGGCGATCGATGCAGATGCGGGGGACGGGGCTGCGCCGATCACCCGCGGGAGCGCGATCAGCTCGGAAGCAGCACGGTGTCGATCACGTGGATGACGCCGTTCGACTGGCGGACGTCGGCGATCGTGACGGTGGCATAGTTGCCCTTGCCGTCGCGGATCATGATCTTGCCGTTTTTCCACACCGCAGTGAACGTACAGCCGCCGACCGTCTTGATCGGATGTGCGCCCTCATCGTCCCTGATCATCTTCCTGATCGCCGACGACATCGCGTTGGCCGAAACGACGTGACAGGTGAGGATCTTGGTCAGCATCGCCTGGTTCTCGGGCTTGAGCAGCGTTTGCACCGTTCCCGCCGGCAGCTTCTTGAACGCCGCATTGGTCGGCGCGAACACGGTGAACGGGCCGGAGCCAGACAGGGTATCGACCAGGCCGGCAGCCTTCACGGCGGCGACCAGCGTCGTGTGATCCTTCGATTTGACCGCGTTCTGTACGATGTTGCGCGAGGGATACATCGGCGCGCCGCCGACCGTGACGGTGCGCTCGTTCTTCATCTGCGCGAAGGTGGGCGACGCCGCCATTGCGGTGAGCGCCACAGCAGCGGCGGTGGCGGCGGCAAACGTGATACGCGTGAGCTTCATGACTATCTCCTTGCAGGTTCTGTCGGTCCCGTGATCCGGGTTGCGACACGAGTTACGGAAGGAGGCCGGGCAAAGATGCCGGTGCGGCGTTCACAGGCTCGTGAGATTGCCGTGCGCGATGACCGGACCGGTGGGCTGGCCTGTTGGCGAGCCGCCGGGTGGTTCCGCCGAAACCGCGAGCGTGGCTCCCGACTGGACTTGCGGGATGAGTTCGCGTGGGACGCTGATCTGCATCGGCTTGCCGGGCGCGATCAGGCCGAGCGAGTGCGGCTTGCCGCCAGCCGGGATCAGCCACAATTGGTAGGCGCGCTGATCGGAGGCGAGCAGGGCGGCGGGTACGATCGTGAGGCTTGCGCCGTCGGTGCTGATGGCGGCGACGAATCCCGGCTGGCCGCTCTGCTGACCGAGCGACGCCATCAGCGGGGCGCGGGGCGCCGGTGCGCGCGCGATGTAGAACACCGCCGCGACGTTGATCAGCACGAGCGCGGCCGCACTGATCCCGAACGCGCGCCAGAAGTTGAGATTGTCCCACAGCCCGGGCGCGCGTGGCGTGGTGACGGCAGGTGCGCCAGCAGCAGGTGCGGCCACCGCTGCTTCGATCCGCGCCCAGGCATCCGCTGGCGGCGTCACCGGCGGGATCGAGTCGGCGATGCCGCCGAGTCGTTCCTCCCAAAAGGCGATGTCGCGCGCAAGCTCGGGCTCCTGCGCGATGCGTTGCTCGAGCGTCCGCCGTTCCTCGGCGGGGAGCACGCCAAGGACATATTCGGCGGCGGCGAGCCGGCCGTTCTCCTCGGGCACGGTATGGTCGTTCTCGCTCATGCTTCAAGACAGGCCCGGAGCTTGATCAGGCCGCGCCTGATCCAGCTCTTCATGGTGCCGAGCGGCACGCTCATGCGCTCCGCCAGTTCTTCGTAGGTCGCGCCATCCAGAAAAGCCGAACGGATCGCGCGCGATGTCTTTTCCTCGAGCTCGCCGAGGCAAGTCGCGAGCCGCGCATGCTGCTGCGAGCGTGTCACGAGATCGAGCGCGCCGGGAGCGCCGTCACCGACATGCTCGGCCTCCTCGATCGGCGCCATCCGCCGCTTGGCCGTGCTGGAGCGCAGCCGGTCGATCGCCCGGTTGCGCGCGATCGCGATCAGCCAGGTGATCGGGCTCGCCCGGCCAGGGTCGTAGCTGCCGGCCTTGCGCCACACCGTGACATAGACGTCCTGGAGGACGTCCTCGGCCTCGCTCTTGTCGTTCAAGATACGCAGGACGACGCCGAATAGTTTCGCTGATGTATCCTGATAGACAATGCGCAAAGCGGCGCGATCGCCCGCGCCCAGGCGCGCAAGAGCCGCGGCGAGCTGGCTGCGTGCGGCGTCTGCATCCATTCAGGCTCGGTCCCGGCCGGCGCGCTCATGGGGGCGCCCTGGTTGGCGATTATACGATCTTTTTGCGGCTATGGATGCGCCAGCTTGGGTCTGTTTTGGCGCATAACTTATCGGGCCGGCTGCGCGTGTGCGCGGCATCGATGCGGCAGTGGTATCGTTGTCCATTCCCATGATAGCCATGCCCCGGGAAAAGAGGGGCTGATGACATGCCGGCTATCGTCACGGTCGCGCTCGCGATCGTTTTCGCAATGGTACCGATTGCGGCGCCGGGCGAACCGGCGATGCGTGCGGGCTTCGTCGATGCAGCCGCCGTCGTCGAGGGGCTCGTCGTCGATATGCGCTATTTCGGCGAAGACAATTTCGTTGGCACACGCATCGACGGCTATGAGCAGCCGCGTTGCCTATTGACGCGACCAGCGGCGGCGGCGCTGGCCGCCGTCCAGCGCGATCTTGCGCCGCGCAGCTTCGGGCTCAAGGTGTTCGATTGCTACCGGCCGACGCGCGCGGTGCTTCATTTCGTGCGGTGGGCGCGCGACCTCAAGGATCAGAAACGCAAGGCCGATTTCTATCCCGAGGTGGACAAGCGTCACCTGTTCCGGCTCGGCTATATCGCCGCCTATTCCGGCCATTCGCGCGGGTCGACGGTCGATCTGACGCTGGTGTGGAAAGGGAATGCCTCGCCGCGCGACGCGAACATGGGCACCCGCTTCGACTTCTTCGGACGGCAGTCGTGGCCATCCGACCGCAGTGTCGGCGAGGAGGCACGCGCCAACCGCGTCCTGCTCGCGGCAGCGATGCGCAGGCGCGGTTTCATACCCTACAGCAGAGAATGGTGGCACTTCACGCTCGCGCACGAGCCGTACCCGCACGCCTATTTCAATTTTCCGGTGCGGTAAGCCTCAATTCGCCTGCCGCTTGGGGCGCTTGAGCGGATACTCGGCGCTCTCGTAGAGCTGGTGGATGTGGTCGGCATCGAAGCGGTCATCGCCAACCTGCAACCATGCGCCGAGTGTGCGGATCGCAGGAAGCTCCTCGACCGCGAAGCGGATCGCCTCCGCGGCGGTCGGGAAGCGGCGATAGCCGAGCGGCTGCCGCGCTCCGCCCTTCCGTTTCGCCATGAACAGCTCGGCGGGATTGCCGTAATCGAACTTCATCGTCACGCCTTACAAATAGTTGGCCGGCGCGATCCGCGCAGGACTTCGTCGGACATCAATCCCGCGCGAGCTGGCTTTCCTTGACGACCCGCTCGTGCGGCTCGTTGGCGCTCTTGATGCGATACTGGCGATCGTCGCCTTCCGGTGGCAGCAGTTGCGTAATCTTGTAGACGCCGCTGGCACCGCCGCGGCCATACGGTCCGGAAGTGTAATGGACGGTCTGGCCGATCTTGAATTTGTGGTCGCTCAATGCGCCCTCCGTGATGCGGGCAAGATTCACCACCCGCTAAAACGCGCGGGGTCAGGTATCTCACCTGATGGAATTCATGCTGATTTCTATCACGGAAACCCGCTCGGCGGGGGAACTATTTGAAAAATATTATTACTGCGAAGCCAATACTGGCAAAAATCCAATAGGCATGCGGCTTTTTGCTACCCCCGCCCGTTGTTCCGGCGGATGCCCGCTGGTCTAGAATCGCTCCACCCAGGGCCGCAGTTCGATCTCCGTCGCCCAGGCACTGCAGGGCTGGTGGATCAACTGCAGGTAGCTCGCCGCGATTCCGTCGGGATCGAGCAAACTCGCCGGCTTGTCGGGGGGCTCGGGTCTGCGCGCGCTCTTGATACCGCCGTCGATCACCACGTGGGCCACGTGAATGCCCTGTGGATGAAGCTCGCGCGCCATGCTCTGCGCGAGGCCCCGCAGCGCGAACTTGCCCATGGCGAAGGCCGCCGACTGGGCATAGCCCTTCACGCTCGCGGACGCACCGGTAAAGACGATCGCGCCGCGGCCGTTCGGCAGCATGCGTTTGACCGCCTGCTGTGCCACCAGGAAACCGCCGAAGGCGGTGACCGCGATCGACTTCTCCACCTCGGCGGGATCGAGGTCCGCGAACGGCCCGCGCGTGCGATAGCTGGCGTTGTAGATCACGATCTCGGGCGCGCCCATGGTGGCGTCCAGGCTGGCGAACAGCTTTTCGACACCGTCGGGCCTGGAAGCGTCGCAGGCGAAGGTGTCCGCCCCTGTCTCAACCGCAAGATCGTGGAGATCGTCCGTCGTCCGCGCGGCGAGCGCGAGCTTGATTTTCTCGCCCGCGAGCGCACGCGCCAGCGAGGCGGAGAGGCCGGCGCCGGCGCCGACGATGAGGGCGGTGGTGAAACGAGTATCGGTCATGGCGGACCCATCGCTTGCATGCAGGGATGGAGACACGCTACCACGTCGGGCGCGGGAGGATCGACGCCATGGGCCGCTATCTCATCATCCTCGGCATCGCGATCCTGGTTGTCGTGCTGTTCTGGCCGTATCTGCGCCAGCTCGACCCGACCCGCCAGCGCGCGGAGGCGGCCGCTGGCGCGCGCAAGGGCGGGCAGATTTTCTTCGCACTCGCGGTCTGCGTGGGCCTCAGCCTCGCGATCAGCGCGCTGCTGTATCTGTTGGCGCTGTGAACTTCTTCCGTCCTCCCCGCAAGCGGGGAGTGGGAAGACGTTCTATGCCGCCCCTCGCATCTCACCACCACCGGGCGGAGGCACCGGAACTCCGTCGCCGGCGTACTCGTTGAGCTTGTTGCGCAACGTGCGGATCGAGATGCCGAGGATGTTGGCCGCATGGGTTCGATTGCCGAGGCAGTGCTTGAGCGTCTCCAGGATCAGATCCCGCTCGACGTCGGCGACGGTGCGGCCGACCAGTGCCCGCGTCACCGTCTCCGCCGCCATGGCCGCATGCGCCACCGTCGGATTCCTGGCCTGATCGATGCGCACGCCGTCCGGCGTGAGGATGCCGTCGATGCCGATCTCGTCGCCGGTCGCAAGCAGCACCGCGCGGTGCAGCGTGTTTTCCAGCTCGCGCACGTTGCCCGGCCAGCGATTGAGCACCAGCGCGCGCCGCGCTTCCGCGGAGATCGGCCGTACCGGCACGCCATTGGCGTCGGCGTATTTCTTGATGAAATGCTGCGCGAGCTCGATGATGTCGGCCGGCCGTTCGCGCAGCGCCGGAATCTTGAGGTTCACCACGTTGAGCCGGAACAGCAGGTCCTCGCGGAATTTGTTGTCGCGCACCGCCTCGATCAAATCGCGGTTCGAGGTCGCGATGATGCGGATGTCGACCGGCACCGGCTTGGTGCCGCCGACCCGGTCAATGACGCGTTCTTGGATGGCGCGTAGAAGCTTGGCCTGCAGCCGCACATCCATCTCGGAAATCTCGTCGAGCAGGAGCGTGCCACCGGTGGCTTCCTCGAATTTTCCGATGCGGCGCGCAACCGCGCCAGTGAAGGCGCCCTTTTCATGCCCGAACAATTCCGATTCCAGGAGGTTTTCCGGAATCGCTGCGCAATTGACCGAGATGAACGGCGCCTTGGCGCGGTTCGAGCGGCCATGGAGGTAACGCGCCAGCACCTCCTTGCCAGTGCCGGATTCGCCGGTGATCAGCACCGAGGCGTCCGACGGCGCAATCTGCTGAGCGAGCTTCACCACATGGGCCATGGTTTCGTCGCGATAGATCAGCTCACGGGCATCGTCGGTGACGGCTGCGAGCACCGCCGCGATCAGCTCCGGATCCGGCGGCAGCGGGATGTACTCCTTGGCGCCGGCATGGATAGCGGCGACCGCGGCGCGTGCATCGTTGTTCACGCCGCAGGCGATGATCGGTACCGCGATGCGTTCGGCTTCGAGCCGCAGCACGAGGTCGCGGATGTCGAGGCCAACATCGACCATCAGCAGGTCGGCGCCGCGGCCGGACCGCAGCACGCCGAGCGCCTGGGCGATGTCGCTCGCATGCGTCACGCTCGCACCGCGATCCATGGCGATCTTTGTCGCGCTGGTGAGCTGGCCCTTAAGGGTCCCGACGATCAGGAGGCGCATGTTTGTATTCCTTGTCTTTCGCCGTTACGCACCCGGCAGATATTCGCCATTGGCTTCTTAATTCCGCTCCGCCTTGATGATTTCCGTCATGGTCACGCCGAGCTTGTCCTCGACCAGCACGACCTCGCCGCGCGCGACCAGCCGGTCGTTCACATAGATATCGATCGCCTCGCCCACCTTGCGGTCGAGCTCGAGCACTGCGCCGGGGCCGAGCTTCAGCAGGTCGCCAACCTCCATGCGGGCGCGGCCGAGCACCGCCGAAACCTTCACGGGCACGTCGAACATCGCTTCGAGGTCGGCGGCTCCTCGGGTCACGGAGTCCATTTCCGCGGAAACGAGCGCGTCGGCGTCCGGAGGCGGAGCTATTCCGCCCTTGCCCTCCAGATCAGGGAGCGGCAGCTTGTTGTCGGAATCGCTCATGTGTTCGACCTCCACGGAATATCCGGCAATGCCGCGCCGCCGGTGTCGGTGCGGAGCGCATTGACGTAGCGGGCGACCGCCTGTCCGATTACCGCGGCGATTGCCTCGGCGTCGCGATTGATGCCGCCGTCGGCCCATTCGATCCTGCAGTCGCCGGGTGCGATTTCCGGCTCCGCCAGTACGACCAGACGACTTTCGAGGCCACAGCGGCGCGCAACTTCTTCCAGCTTCTCGCGCGCCATCTCATGCTGCGCGTCGTTAACCCGCACGGCTACGTGCGGCGCCGCCACCAGATGACGGAAGCAATCGGTGGCGAGCGCGGCGATCTCGGCAAACGGTTCACGCGCGACGAGCTCGGGCGCGAGCTTCCCGGCAACCGCAACGGCTACCTCGACGGCTTCAATCTCGAGCCGGGTCTCGACCGCCTTGAGGTTCTTGTCGAGACCCTCGATCGCCTTTGCAATGCGCTCGAGCGTGGCTGCCGCGCGCGCATCGGCGTCCGCTTTTGCGGCCGCCTTTCCTTCTTCGACGCCACGCGCATGGGCCGCGGATTCGACTTCCTTGAGCTTGGCCTGATGCTCGACGTTCGGAATCGACGGAGTCCGGTCCCCGCCGCCCTTGGCGAAGTCGTTCTCGAACAGGAATTTGGCCGGCGCCGCTCTCATGCCCATTGCCTCAATAGATCAGCTCTTCATCGCCGCGGCTCTTGGAGATCATGATCTCGCCCTTGGCGGCGAGGTCCTTGGCCAGATTGACGAGCTGCGATTGCGCGTCGTCGACGTCGCGCAGGCGCACCGGGCCCATCGCCTGCATGTCGTCCACCAGCATCTTGGCGGCGCGGGTCGACATATTGCTCATGAAGAATTGCCGGACCGCCTCGGTCGCTCCCTTGAGCGCCACCGCCAGCTTGTCCTTGTCGATGTGACGCATCAGCGTTTGCGCGGAACCGGTGTCGAGCCGCGTGAGGTCGTCGAAGGTGAACATCAGTGTCTTGATCCGCTCGGCGCTCTCGCGGTTCTCGTCCTCGAGCGCGGTCATGAAGCGGGTCTCGGTCTGTCGGTCGAAATTGTTGAAGATCTCGGCCATCACCTCGTGCGCATCGCGGCGGCGCGTCTGCGAGAGGTTCGACATGAACTCGGTGCGCAGCGTATTCTCCACCCGCTCCAGCACCTCCTTCTGGACCGCCTCCATCTTCAGCATGCGATTGACGACGTCGAGGGCAAGGTCCTCGGGCAGGATGCCCAGAACACGCGCTGCGTGCTCCGGCCTGATCTTGGACAACACTACCGCGACAGTCTGCGGATATTCATTCTTGAGATAATTGGCGAGAACCTCTTCTTGTACGTTGGAAAGCTTCTCCCACATGTTGCGGCCGGCGGGGCCGCGGATCTCCTCCATGATGCCACCGACCCGCTCGGGCGGCAGGAATTGCTGCAGCAGCCGCTCGGTGGCGTCGTAGTTGCCCATCAGCGCACCGGATGCCGACAACTGGCCGACGAACTCGACGAGCAGGTTCTCGACCGCCTCCGCCTCGACCGTGCCGAGCGTCGACATGATGACGGAGAGCTGCCGCAACTCGTCGTCGTCGAGCATGCTCCAGATCTTGCCGCTATGTTGATCGCCGAGCGCCAACATGAGCACCGCGGCGCGTTCGGGCCCGCTCAGTTTGCGCGCGGTGGGAGTCTCTCCCTGGCGGCTGGCGAGCGATGCCATGAGACTCGCAATGTCGCGCTGGGAGTGCTTGACGTTCGCGTCTTTTTCGTAGGCGGAAGGCATGGCTCTCGATCACGCTGCGGTTTCGTGCAGCCAGGTTCGGATGATGGAGACGGTCTCGTTCGGATTCTTCTCGGCAAGTTCGCCGACTTTCTGCACCGATTGGGCGTGAACCTGACCCTGGACCTGGGCGATGTCGATCATCTTTGCAGCCTGGCTGGGCACGCCCTTGATATCGTCGGCGGTGGCGCCGGCGGCGATCGCGCCCTGCACGTCGCCGCCCGCGAGCGCGGCAGCGATCGCTTCTTCCGCCGGCCGCGGCTCCTCGGGCGCCAGGATGCGTCGCACCAGGGGACGGACCACCATCATCATCACCACCAATCCCAGAAGCATCATCACCAGGAGTTCGATCCAGTGCATCACGTCGGCCTTGGTGAATTGCAGGAAGGATAGCCAGCCGGTCGGTTCCTGGATCGGGGTGGAAGGAACCTCGGCAAAGCGCAGGTTGACGACCTCGACCTGGTCGCCGCGCGTCTCGTTGAAGCCGATGGCGGTACGCACCAGCGCAGCGATGCGTTCGAGCTCCTCCTTCTCGCGCGGCCGGTAGGCGGCATCGCCATTGGCGTTGCGGACATAGCTGCCGTCGACCAGCACGGCGACCGAGATGCGGTTGACGCGGCCGCCTTCGGTGACCTCGGTCTTGGTCGAGCGGGAGATCTCGTAGTTAACGACTTCCTCGGACTTGCGGCTCTGCTCGCGCGGTTGCTGAGGCTGCCCCTCGGGCGGACGCTGCCCGCCCGCGGCCGGTTGAGCGCCCGGGGCGCCGGGGAGTTCGTTGCCGACAGTGACCTGGCCTTCCCGGTTGTCGCTGTTCGACGAGGTTTCCTCGCGGGTCTGGCTCGATCGCATGACGCGCCCTTCCGGATCGAATCGCTCCGAGGTCTGCGTGACACGGTTGAAGTCGAAGTCGGCGGTGATCTGCACGCGCGCGCGTCCGGGACCGACCACAGAGGTCACGATCGCTTCGACCTGCCCGCGCAGCCGGCGCTCGTATGCGGTCTGCCGCTCATCGGCGGTGACGCCGAGATTGCCGTCGCCGCGCGCCCCGTCGGCCAGCAGCCGTCCGGTTTCGTCCACAATTGACACCCGCTCGGGCTTGAGCCCGTTGACCGCCGAGGCGACCAGATGACGGATGGCGCGGACCTGTTGCGGCTCGAGCATGCCGCGCACCTTGAGGACGATCGAAGCCGAGGCCTCGGCGCGGTCGCGCGAGAACAGCGGCCGTTCCGGCAGGACCAGGTGCACCCGCGCGGCCTGGACCCGGTCGAGCGCGCGGATGGTGCGTGCAAGTTCCCCTTCGAGCGCCCGCAGGTGGTTGATGTTCTGGACGAAGCTGGTGGCGCCCAGAGCGTCGGACTTGTCGAAGATTTCGTAGCCGACCCCGCCGCCCTTGGGCAGGCCGCTCTCGGCGAGCTTCATGCGCATCCGCGCCACCCGGTCCTTCGGTACCATGATGATGGCGCCGTCGTTCCTCGTCTCGTAGGGGATCGCCTGCCGCTCGAGATCCTTGATGATGGCGGAGGAGTCTTCCAGCGAGAGATCGGAAAACAGCATTGTCATCTGCGGCGCTGTCATCCGCAGAATCAGGAACGCGAAAAAGATGACAAGGGTCGCCGTCACAGCGACCATCGCAGCGATTCGCGCAGCCCCCAGCGATTTGAGGAACTCGACGATTCCTTGCACGTGCCCCAGCCCGGTAATGTCCTACCCGGCAAGAATTGCCCGGTTCATGGTTACCGCCGGGTTAACGATTTTCGTCTTGGAAGCGGAAAAAGAGGGCCGCCTAGTCGATTACTTCAGCCACCCGTGGCTGTTTCGGCTCGACGATCACGATTTGCTGGCTGGTAACAAAAAACCGGTGCGATTTGATCTGGGGAACTTTCTGCCCGACCAGCGGAGGCAGGGCGCGCGGTTCGACGCCTTGAGGCACGCCGTCGCCGGGCGACAACTTCGAATCCACGGCGCTTCGTTCGACCTTGAGATCCTTGATCAGCTCGCGGATCACATGGCGCTGTTCGAGCGTCAGGCTGACGCTCGGCGAACTGGGGGCCAGGCCCGGCTTGGTCGGCTGGGCGCCGGCCATCGAACTCGACAGGATGAGGGCCGCGACGATCGTCGCAATGATGCCTGCTGGCTTCATGAACGCGCTCCGCTGGCCCCGACCCGCAAGGGTCAAATCAATTGGGAGGAACAAGTTCCATCGGAACCGAGGTAGCCATGCCGAAAACGCGCGCGGCCGCGACCCGGCGGCGGTAACGAATTCGTAAGAGGTGTTGCGATGTAGTTACTGGCGATATTGCTGGATGCGCGTGGTGCGCAGGCCGGCAAGGCCGTGCTGATCGATGGAATATTGCCAGGACAGGAATTCTTCGACCGTGAGGGTGTACCGGCTGCACGCTTCCTCGAGCGAAAGCAGCCCTCCCCGCACCGCGGCCACGACTTCGGCCTTGCGCCGAATGACCCAGCGCTTGGTGCCTGGTGCCGGCAAATCGGCGATCGTCAGTGGGCTGCCATCAGGCCCGATGACGTATTTTGCCCTTGGTCGAAGGGGCTCCGTCATGAATCAACTCACGCACTAACTGACTAACTCGCCACAAAAACTACATGCCGCCGCTTAAAATTTGCCTAAGCCCATCGGATCAATTGGGAAAATGTTGCCTGCAATGGAAGAGTGTCGTGAAGTCCCGGCTTGGCACAGTGAAAAAAGGCCGGTTAGTCCGCGATAAATCTCGTGTGCGGCTTCCACAGGTTGCAGCGCTGCAGAGTCGTCCGCCATGCGATCATCGAAGATCGCCGGTAGCCCGGAACCGTCCGAATCCAGGGCGTGATTGACGATACCAGCGACAGAATCGACCGCGTCGTGTTCCAATGCACCATGGTAACGGACCGTTCGACCATTCCGCACAGAATGCTAGAGCATCAAGGTTGAACGCGATATCCTGAGTCGCAAAGCAGGTCGAAAGTTCCGCCGATGACCGAAGACATGGCGGGTTCCCGCAGCGGATCGCGATTCCGCGAAGCGGCAAGCTATGGCCTGGAACTTTGCCTGATCGGCATCGGCTACTTCGTCCTGGCAAAGCTGGGCTTGGCACTCGCGTCGATCAATCCAAGCACGTCGCCGATTTGGGCGCCGACCGGCTTAGCGCTCGGTGCGGTGCTCGTGCGCGGCTATCGGGTCTGGCCGGCCATTCTGATTGCGGCGTTCGTCGCCAACGCAACGACTGCGGGCTCGCTCGCCACGTCGCTTGCGATCGCCATCGGGAACACCTTCGAAGGGCTCTTCGGCGCTTATCTGATCAATCGCTGGTCCGCAGGCAAGGACACTTACGAGAGTCCGGCCGGCGTTCTCCGGTGCGCGTTCATCTGTTTTCTGCCCACGGCGCTTTGCGCAACCATCGGCGCGTGGGCGCTCATTCTCGGCGGATTGGCGACTTGGTCGAACATCGGTTCGATCTGGCTGACCTGGTGGCTCGGCGATCTCGCTGGCGCGCTTGTAGTCACGCCGGTCGTGGTGTTGTGGGCGCGGAGCTACCTTGAATCGATCGACCGCCGGGAGTTGCCCCAGACGATCCTGACCTTTGCAGTGTCCGGCATCGTCGGACTGATCGCGTTCAGCCCGCTGTTCGATCCCACCGATCGCCAGGCGCCGCTCGGGTTCCTCGCCATCCTTCCGCTGCTTTGGTCGGCGCTACGGCGCCGCCAGCGCGACACCGCGACCGTCGCGCTGATCCTTTCCTGCTTTGCGGTGTGGGGCACGCTCACCGGCGGCGGACCGTTCTGGCGCGACAGCATCAACGAATCCTTCCTGTTGCTGCTGATGTTCATGATGGGTGTGGCAGTGCCATGTCTGGCGTTGAGTGCGGATGTGGCGGTGCGGCAGCGCACCGAGGAAGAACTGCTGCGTATCCACGACGAACTCAATCAGCGGGTGGAGCGCCGGACAGCAGCATTATCCACCGCGAATCACGCATTGCAGGAGGAAGTCGAGCGCCGCAAGCAAGTCGAAGCTGCGCTCGATCGCCAAACCAAGCACCTGCTCGAAGCACAACGGCTGGCCAAGCTCGGAAGCTGGGATCGTGATATCGATCGCAATACGGTCGTCTGGTCCGAGCAGATGTACGAGGTTTTCGGCGTAGCGCGTGGCCAGGAACTGGCCGCTACGTTCGATGGCTATCTTAGGCGCGTCCACCCGGACGACCGTGACCGGGTGCGCGACGAAGTCCAGCAGGCAATCCGGGCGGGCGACGGGTTTCACGGCGAGCGGCGCATTGTACGTCCGAACGGCGAGATCAGGCACCTGCAAACCCGGGTCGAGGTGATCCGGAACGAGGCGGGACGCGCTGTTCGCATGCACGGCATCTGTCTCGACGTCACCGACCGCAGGCAGGCCGAGCTCGCGTTGGAACGTACCCGCGAACAGCTTGCGCAAGTGCAGAAAATGGAGGCGATCGGCCAACTCACCGGCGGCATCGCCCACGATTTCAACAATCTCCTGATGATCATCAGCGGCCATACCGAGATGCTGCGCCGACGCTTGAACGACCCGCGCGCGATCCACGGCCTCGACGCCGTGCAGACTGCGGCGCGCCGGGGCGAAAGCCTGACCCGCCAGTTGCTGACATTCTCACGGCGTCAGCCACTCAATCCGATTTCTGTGGATCTGCGCCAGCGCCTGGAGGCGGTGCGCGAGATGCTCGCGAGCTCGCTGCGCGGCAATATCACGCTCGTCGTCGACATTCCCGAAGACTTGTGGCCGGTTGAAGTCGACATCGCCGAATTCGAACTTGCGGTCGTTAATATCGCAGTGAATGCGCGTGATGCCATGCCGGACGGCGGCACCTTCACGGTTTCGGCGCGCAACGTGTCCGCCGGTGCCGGACGCGCCGGCGAACCGAGCGGGGACCACGTCGAGCTGTCGTTTGCCGACACCGGTATCGGTATCGGTCCGGACATGATCCGGAAGATCTTCGACCCGTTCTTCACGACCAAAGCGGTTGGCAAGGGCACCGGCCTTGGCCTGTCGCAGGTCTATGGTTTCGCCAATCAATCGGGCGGCAATGTCAGTGTAACGAGCGAAGTAGGGCGAGGCACCACGATCGCTCTCTATCTGCCGCGCAATGAGGCAACGGTTGAGGCTATCATCGCTCCGGCAATTCCACAGGGCACGATACCGGCCGATGGCACCATTCTGGTGGTGGAAGACAATCCGGAGGTTGCCGACGTCACCGCGACGCTGCTCGAGCAGTTGGGCTATCAGGTCGCACGCGCGGGCAACGCCGTGGAGGCGCTCGCCCGCTTGCAAAACGGGGATCGCTTCGATCTGTTGTTCAGCGACATTGTGATGCCGCATGGGATGAACGGCATTCATCTCGCCCAGGAGGTGAGCGAGCACTATCCGGGAATGCATGTGTTGCTTACGACCGGCTACAGCGACGTCGCCGGCGCAGCCGAGTCGCGTTTTCCGATTCTGCGCAAGCCATTCGAATTGTCGGCACTGGATCGTGCGGTGCGCGAGGCGATGGCTGGCAGCGTTGGCGGCGGCCGCCGCGCCATACGTGGTGTGGCGAGCTAGACCTTGTTTCAGGCACGACGAAGTTGCTCCTAGGCCTGCGGCCGCACCACGCGCTTGACTTTGTCGAGGGTGAAGGTCTGTCCGCCGATCGAGAGCAGTGGCGGGTTTTTCTGCAAATCGACGGAATCGACAACACCCTCGATTTCGGTGGCGATCGAGACCGACTGCCCGCTCGCGTCCTTGCCGACGATTGAAAGCTGGTAGCTGCCGTTTGGCAAAATCTCGCCATTGGTGCCGCGGCCATCCCACTGGAATGACTGCAGTCCGGCGTTCATCGTGAAACTTCCAGTATAGACCGTCTGGCCCGTCGCGCTCCTGATGGACAGCGTTGCCGTCACCGGCTTCGGCACATTGAAGGACCAGGTAGCCTGTCCGTTGCTGAGCTCGGCGGTCTGCCCGTCGACGGCCACGCGCGCGCCGACAAAGGCGAGCGCGGTGGTGGCCTGTGCTGTCTTCTCGATCGAGATCAGAGTTTCGAGCTGCTGGTTCTGCTTGATCTGCTGCTCGACCTGCGCGAACTGCACCAGTTGCTGGGTAAACTGGTTGGTATCGAGGGGATCGAGCGGGTTCTGATTCTTCAGTTGTGTCGTCAGAAGCTGGAGGAAGGTGTCGAAGTTGCCGGCGATGGTTTTGCGGTCGACGACGCTGCCGGTGGTGGACGAAGCGTTGGACACGGCGTTCTGCGTTGCCGTGATCGACGAGGTGATGGCCGGTATCGGATTGATCGGTGCCATGTCGGATTCCTTGCAGCGTATCCTTAAACTCTTATGTCGATGCCGCCGCTCGCGGTGAGCATGCGGCCGTATTGAGCAGACAGGCCCTGAACGGGCGGTAGATCCTGTTCCGCCACCACGATCTGCGCCGAATTCGACGAACGGCCCTGGTCGCGATCCGCGAAGGCCTGATCGCGCAGCGCAAATTGCAGGCCATTATCGCCAGTCTTGAGCCCGGCCTCGTTGAGCGCGCGCTCGAGGTTGTGAGCGTCGCGGCGAAGAACATCCAGCGTTTCGGTCCGCTCCACTACGAGGCGTGAGGTGACGTTGCCGCCGCGATCGATGTCGAGCCGCACTTCGATCCGGCCGAGCTCGGGCGGGTCGAGACGAATCTCAAAGCGGTTACGGCCCGCCTGGGCGCGCGCAGCGATCTCAACCGCGAGTCCTTCGACCGGAACCGGCGCAGCCGCCGAGGCCGTCGGCGCGGCGGCTGCGGCCTGTGCAGTCACCGCCGAGACATGACCGAGATCGCGCGGCGCTTGCATGCCCTGGATCTGGAGGGTGTCGGGATGCGGCCGTGCTGATTGCATGACATCGGGAAGATGAGTACCGGCGCTGCCGCGATTATCCGGCTCTGACGCGCCTGGGCCGCCCGCGAATGCGACATGTACACGTGCGGGCGTCTCGCTACGCTGGACCGGTGCTTGGAACTCGTCCTGTTCCTGCTCCACGGCAGGAGAGGTGGTTTGCTCCGCGTCAGTCGTGGGTGCCAAGGGTGTGGGCGTTTCGGTCGGCGATGTCCGCGGCGAACCGCCCGGCGCCGCCGGCTTGGCAGGCTGTCCAATCGGTGCCTTGGCCGTAAGAGCAGCATCAGCCGCGAGCGCGGGTGCGCTTGCGGTCGCTCCACGTTCCGGCGGGGCGGTGGATTGCTCCGGCGTGGCGGAGAATTGCTTCGGCGCGGTAGGGGATTGCCCGGGCGCGGCCGGAGATTGCTCAGGCGCAGGGGGAGACTGCACGGGCATGGTGTCGGTCGGCGTCGCTTGCGTTGGCGGGACTGTCTCGAGCGATACGGCGACCACGGCCACTGCCTCGGACGGGACGGGCTGCGGCGCAATGACAGACGCTACAGGCTCCCCGACGGTCGCGGCCGACGCGACGTCCATCAGGTCGTCCACCAGGGCGGTCTCTCCGGTGCTACCCGCTTCCGAGCTGTGATTGGCTTCGGTGTCCGCCTGCTCGACCCCGTCCGTCTCACCGCTGGCCTCCGTCGACACCACTTCTGACGTCGGACCCGCCGCACGCTCCGTCTCGTTGGGGCTGCGCTGCTCCGGCGGTTGCGATGTTTCGTTGGCGGCGCGGCGCGGCGGCGCGGGCGGCGCCGGGCTTCTATCGTTCTCTTGTGGGCGAGGGGGGGTGCTGGCTTCATCGCCAAGCAGGGCCGAGAACGGAGATTCGGGCGGCCTGGCCTCGTTCGCGCGCGTGCGCGGGCCAAGTCCGGTCAGAGTGGACTGCAATACGCCTGCGTGGGACGCCACTGGGGGCACGGGATACCTCTTGTCGCGGATCGATCCGCAAACAGTGGTGCAATCCCCGGGCCAGCCGCCTGGCACATTAAAATATGTTATAAATCAATTTGTTATGTGGAATTAGGACGATCTACCAGTTGGGGAAACCGGCACGAGCTGCTTGCCGGACGGCAAGAAATGCCGCCGCCGGAGCTGTCGGAGATGCAGTTTGTCGCCCTGCGACCGGTGCGATTGGGCCGGCGACACCCTATAATAGGAAGCAACATCTATAGAGCGATGCCGGCAGCCGGCGTCCATTCCCAGCCGACCAGGAGCGCGGCACCGCCGCAGCCCGCGATGCTCAATACGCTCGATATCGAGGCAGCTCCGCAGACAACCCGCGTGATCGTCGCCATGTCGGGCGGCGTCGACTCCTCGGTCACGGCGGCGCTCCTGAAGGCCGAGGGCTATGACGTCGTAGGCGTCACGCTGCAGCTCTACGACCACGGCGAGGCGAGCCATCGCAAGGGCGCCTGCTGTGCCGGCCAGGATATCCACGACGCACGTTCGGTCGCCGAGCGGATCGGCATTCCCCACTACGTGCTCGACTACGAGAGCCGCTTCAAGGAATTGGTGATCGACCGCTTCGCGGCGAGCTACGTCGCGGGCGAGACGCCGGTGCCGTGCGTCGAGTGCAACCGCGCGATCAAATTTCGCGACCTGCTCGACACCACGCGCGAGTTGGGCGGCCGGGTCCTTGCGACTGGCCACTATGTGGCGAGCCGACCGCTGGCAGGCGGTGGACGCGCGCTTTACCGCGCGCGTGAGGCCGAGCGCGATCAGAGCTATTTCCTGTTCGCAACCACGCCCGAACAGCTTGATCTCTTACGTTTCCCGCTCGGCGACAAGACCAAGGCCGAGACGCGCGAACTGGCGCGGCGTTTCGGGCTTTCCGTCGCCGATAAACAGGACAGCCAGGACATCTGTTTCGTCCCCACCGGCCGTTACACAGACGTGATCGAGCGGTTGCGGCCCGGTGCTGCCGAGGCCGGCGACGTCGTCAACCTTGACGGGCGGGTGCTTGGCCGCCATGACGGCATCATCCATTTCACGGTCGGGCAGCGCCGCGGCCTCGGCGTTGCCGCCGGCCAGCCGCTCTACGTGCTCCGCCTCGATGCCGCAACGCGGCGCGTGATCGTCGGCACGCGCGAGGCGCTGCGCACCAGCCGGATCGAATTGCGCGAGGTCAACTGGATCGGTAACGGCTCGATTGATCGCGCGTTGTGCGCGGGTTGGCACGAGGTCTACGTCAAGGTGCGCTCGACGCGTCCACCGCAGCCGGCCTGGCTCAGCCGCTCGGCCCACGGCATCGACGTCGATCTGGTTGCCGGCGAGGAGGGCGTTTCGCCAGGCCAAGCCTGCGTCTTCTACGACGCGCTGGAAGGGCAGGCACGGGTGCTTGGCGGCGGAATCATTCACAACGCGGTCCCGGCGGCTGAAGCATTGCCGCGCGGGCAGGCAAGGGCGGTTTCAGCGGTTTCGGGCCGAATTCGCCCCTAGCGCTTTGCTAATTTTGGGACTGGAACGGGGCAATTCCACTCGCATATGATGAATGATCGAAGGAGCCAGCCATGGGCTGGCACCAATCCGGTCCGATGCGCGTTAAGCGTCGGTAGCGGGCAGTGTCCGCGTCGGGGTTGTCGTACGGGAGTAAACTGACGTGACGCTGACGGACGAACTCGACAACCGCGCAGTAGCCAAGGTCTATGCGCGGTGGGCGCGCTTTGCGCCGATCTACGACTTGGTATTCGGTCCGGTCCTCTCACAGGGCCGCAAGGACTCGATCGCAGCCGCCGAGCGGGTCGGCGGCCGCATCCTCGAGGTCGGGATTGGCACCGGCATTTCGCTCACCGAATATTCCGGCAAGCACCGTGTCGTCGGCGTGGACTATTCCGAGCCGATGATCCGCAAGGCGCAGGAACGTGTGATCGAGCGCCAGCTCGATCACGTCGAGGCGCTGGCGGTGATGGACGGTACCCGGCTCGCCTTTGCCGATGACTCCTTCGATGCAGTGCTGGCGCAATACGTCATCACCACGGTGCCCGACCCCGAAGGGACGCTCAACGAGATCGTTCGCGTCACCAGGCCGGGCGGCGAGATCATCCTGGTCAATCACCTCGGTGCCGAAGCGGGTCTGCGGCGCGACTTCGAGCGCTCGTTCGCCCCGATGGCGCGCAAGCTCGGCTGGCAACCAGAATTTGCGTGGGCGCGGCTCGAGCAATGGGTCGAGGGCAACGGCGACGTGCGACTAATCGAGCGCCGGCCGATGCCGCCGTTCGGGCATTTCTCCCTGATCCGCTTCGGTCGGTTGGGGGCCATGGCGCGTTTGCCCGAGGCGGCGATGGTTGATGCGGACGCGCGCATGTGAAGGCGAAGGATTTTCGCGCGCGAATGCTCGGAATCGGCGGTTCGCTTGACACCCCGAACATGCATTTCTATATCGCTTCGCTCGCCTTGATTGCTGCAAGGCACTATATATCGGTGGCGGGCCTGCCTGAACTACTTAGGGCGGGGTAGCTCAGTTGGTTAGAGCAGCGGAATCATAATCCGCGTGTCGGGGGTTCAAATCCCTCCCCCGCTACCAAATTCTGGTGGCGCCCGCCTGCGACCTTGGTGACTGCGCGAGCGGTCGGATCAGTCGAGATTGAACTCCTTGCCGCGCACGAAGCCGCCGAAATCGGCGCGCAGCGGCACGAGCGCTTTCATGCGGCGTGCCGATCAAATAGAGTTGAGGCGCAAAGGAGTGTGCGAGATGAACAGACGCGCCTTTTTGGTCGGCTGCGCCGTCGCGCCGCTTGCTATTCGCGCCGCTCGAGCCGGGGTGTCGTACTTCACGGCCGCAGAGCACGCCGCGCTTGAGTCCGATCCGAGCACGATAGCCGCCCTGTATGCAGCCAATCGGACGCGCTTCATCTCAGACCTTGGATCGAGCTTCGCGGGGGAGATTGAGGAGCATCGCAAGTTCGGGTTCTGCGGTCTTGTCGCTTACGACAGCCGGCCCTATGGTACCTCAATCATCATCAAAGACCTCCCGTCCGTTGAGGCTGTGAAGTACCTGCTGACCGCCTCGCACGTGGATTGCGATAACTATTGCGCCCTGGCGTGGCATCTGTTCCGCCTGCTCGTCCCGACACCGACAACGAACCTGGCGGTGGTTGGTATCGATCACGGGCTGGTCGGGAATCATGCGTTTCTGACGGCGCAGAAGCAGGCTGATGCTAACGGCAATGGCGGCGGATACTGGATCGTCGATCCCACCGTCGGTCTGATGAACTGCGGCCATGGCATCGATTGGTTGATGGGCGGCAAGCCCATCAACATGGTCTATACCAAGAGCTTCTATTGGCGCAGCGATGTCGACGTGTTCAACGGCAACGTCAAGGCGGCGATGCAGAACGGCCTGCATCGTCCGTCCCATCTCCTGTACTTCACCCGATCGATCCAAAAGTTTGTCGTCCACGCTCCAATGGAGGATTGGATGACACCTGGGAGCGAAGGCAAGTTCTGAGCAGCCACGCGGTTTTGGAGAAACGTGGTTGCGCCCACTTGTTGACCTTAGTGACTGCGCGAGCGGTCGGATCAGTCGAGATTGAATCCCTTCTTGCGCATGAACGCGCCGAAGTGTGCGCGCAGCGGCTCGGCATATTGGCGCGCCTTGTCTTCCGACCAGCCGTAGAACGGCGCTTCGCCGAAACGTTCGGTGTTGCGCTGCTTCCATGGCGGACGATTCTGATTGCGGCGGCGATCGTAGGCGTCGATCGAGGTGGCGAGATCGCGCTCGTCATGCCGGTCACGATGCAGCGTCGCGTCGAGGCCGAGTCGGGGCGAGAGATGGCCTTCCTGGGCCGGCCAGCCGACGCACATGCCCGCGACCGGAAATGTGCGCGGCGGCAGCTTCAGCAAGTCGCTCACCATTGAAGCATGGTCGCGGATGGCACTGATCGGGCAGCAGCCGAGCCCAACCGCTTCAGCAGCGCGGATAAAGGTCGCAAGCACAATCGAGGCATCGGACACCGCGTTGAAGAACAGGTCGAGGTGATCGTTCGGAAACGGCTTCCCGCGTAGCGCCGACATGAACGGCAAGCGTCGCCCGTTGCCGACGAAGACGAGAAAGACCGGCGCCGCCTCGATCCAGGGCATATCGGCATTTTTCCCTGCGATTTCCTTCACGAGCGCCTTGTCCTCGACCACGATGATGTCGCTCTGCTGGAGGTCGCTCTTGGACGGCGCCGAGAGCGCGCAGGCGCAAAGGAGCCGCACCAGTTCGGGTGCGACCGGACCCGCCGAATAGCGCCGGTGGGTGCGGTGTCCCGCGATCCGCGCCAACTCGTCCAGGCCCGGCAGGCCCGAGTCGACTGCGAGCCGCTCGCCGAACCGCTCGGCGAGCGCGTCTTCGAGAGCCTTGGCGTCGTTGTCCGGCATGGGATCAAGTCCTGCGCTGTCGTTCGGCGGTTCAGCCTTTGCATAGGAGCGTTGCACGACATTGCGGTGCGAACCGTCTATGCTCTCGCATAAGACACGTCTGCCAAAGTCACAATCCGAAATCGATCAGGCCGCACCCCGCCGTCATGAACTACCGTTACGTCCTTCCGCTCTTGATGACGGCGTTCCTTGAGCAGACGGTGGTGACGATCGTGCGAGTCACGACCTCCTACCGAGCCGTCGAGCTTGGGCTGTCGGTCGTCTGGCTCGGCGTGATCTCCGCGGCGATTGCGATCCTGCCCATGCTGCTTGCGGTGAAGGTCGGGCGCCATATCGACCGCGGTCATATCACGGCGACGGCGCGTCTGGGCTCCGGGCTGATCTGTGTCTCCATCGCGGGTTTTGTGCTGTGGCCGTCGCTTGCGGGCCTGCTTCTGTTCACCGCCATCCTCGGCCTCGGCCACCTGATGCTGGTCATCAGCCAGCAGGTCCTGTGCACCACCGATCCGAACCCGGGCGCGCTCGAGCGCATGATCGGCAACTACATGGTGGCCAATGCGGTGGGGCAGGGGCTCGGCCCCTATATCGTCGGCTGGGTCGGCGGCGACGCCAGCATCCCGCCGACGCAATTGCTGTTCACCCTCGGGCTGATCGGCTCCGGCCTCATGGTCGTGAGCGCATTCACCTTGCAGCTCGGCGGACCGCAAAGGCCGCGCAAGGAAACGGACGCGCCGATGCCGCTGCTCGATATTCTCCGGCTTCCCGGGCTGACGGTGATCCTGTTCGTCGGCGTCACGGTCGTGTCGGCGCAGGACCTCATCATCGTCTATCTGCCGTATCTCGGCGCCGAACGCGGCCTTGCGGTCGAGGTCGTGGGCACGCTGCTCGCGGTGCGCGCGGTCGCCTCGGTGCTGTCGCGCTTCCTGTTCGCGCGACTCAATCTGTTGATGGGCCATCGCTGGCTGATGCTGTCGAGTGT
>JBOHIG010000295.1:0-2325 GCA_050725815.1 Xanthobacteraceae bacterium | reverse complement strand
ATGAAGCGGAAGTCGGGCTTGTTCATCATTGGCTTTTCTTCGCTCGCTGAACGGCATTGTCGGGCGGGATCCTTCATCTACCGCCGCACAATGCGTCCGTCACCCCTCGCCGCTGTCGCTAGCTGCCAGGCACCAAAGCAGTCTTGACACCTACCTCTGGGTGGGGAATCTATAAGAACAAATCAGGAACATAAGGCAGAGCCATGGTTCCAGCCGGATCCGGCGGGGCGCTTAGCCATCTCCGCCAGGCGCTTGCAAACATCGAGAAAGACAGCGGTTTTTCCCTTGAAGCGGAGACGCTGACGCTCGGCCTACCGGTCGTCGACGCCGCGCTCGGTGGCGGGCTGGCGCTGGCTGCCGTCCATGAGATCGCCCCCGCCGGTCCAGCGCAGATCGGCGCGGCAGCCGGCTTCGCGCTGACGCTGGCCACCCTGCGCACGGCCCAAAAGATGTCCCGGAACCGACCTGTCCTTTTCATCCAGACCGACTACGCCGCGCTGGAAGCGGGCGCGCCCTACGGCCCCGGGCTCGACGGCCTCGGCCTGCCGATGGAACGCATCATCGTGCTGCGGGCGCCGCGCCCCATCGACGTGTTGTGGGCCTTCGAGGAGGCGCTGAAGTCCCGCGGCGTCGCGGTCGTCATTGCCGAACTGCCGGAAGCTGGCGCGGTTGCCGACCTCACCGCCACGCGTCGTCTCACACTGGCGGCCCGCACCGGCGGCGGACTTGGGCTGCTGCTGCGGCATCGGCCTTCGCCGCTCGCCACCGCGGCGGCGACGCGCTGGCGGATCGCCGCCGCGCCAAGCACGCCCGACCGCTTCGGCGGACTCGGGGCCACCACCTTCGACCTGTCACTCGACCGAAACCGGCGCGGCCGCTGTGGCCGCTTCCTTGTGTGCTGGGATCATCATGAGCGTCATTTCCTCCCGGCGGCGTTACCTCTCGGTGTGGCTGCGGCGGCTGACGACGGATCGGCTGATCCGCAGCCGCTTGCACACACCGGCTGAAGAGGCGCCCCTTGTCGTTGCCGAGCCGGTGAAGGGCGCGCTGCGTCTTTCCGCCATCAACGACGCTGCCACGCGGCTTGGGCTGACGCCCGGCATGCCGCTCGCCGATGCGCGTGCGATGTACCCGCGGATCGCGGTCGCCGATGCCGATCCGGCGGAAGACGCCCGCATGCTTGCAGCGATCGCCGACTGGTGCGACCGCTATACGCCGCTGGTCGGTCTCGATCCGCCCGACGGGCTCCTCCTCGACATCGCCGGATGCGCGCATCTGTTCGGCGGCGAAGACGCGATGCGCCGAGACATCGTGGCACGGCTCGCGCGCCTGGGATTCCATGCCCGCGCCGCAGTGGCCGATACCGTCGGCTGCGCATGGGCGGTGGCGCGCTATGCGGACTACAAAATTATCCGAGGTCGCGCCTCTAGCGTCCCCTCCCCCGCTTGCGGGGGAGGGACAGGGAGAGGGCATGCAACTCAAACAAGAGACGTGTTGCTTCCCCTCCCCCTCGCCGCGCTTCGCATCGATTCAGAAACAGTTGCGGCGCTGGCGCAGGTCGGGCTCAAGCGCATCGCCGACGTCATCGAGCGTCCGCGTGCGCCGCTCGCCGCCCGCTTCGGCGAAGACTTCGTGCGTCGTCTCGACCAGGCCACCGGCCGCGAGGACGAGCCGATCACGCCGCGCCTGCCGGTGCCGCCCTATGTCGTCGAGCGCCGTTTCGCAGAACCGATCGCACGCGAGGAGGACGTGCTCGGCACCATCGCATCGCTCGCGCAGGAGCTTGCGCGCCTGCTGGAGCAGCGCGGCCAAGGCGCGCGCACGATCGAAGCCGCGTTGTTCCGCACCGACGGCAAGGTGCATCGCATCGCGGCCGGCGCCGCCGCGCCGCTGCGCGAGCCCAAGCGCATCCGCGCACTGTTCGTGGAACGGCTCGCCGCCATCGGCGACGAATGCGATCCGGGCTTCGGCTACGACGTGGTGCGGCTCAGTGCGCTCGCGGCCGAACGCTCCGATCCGGAGCAAACCGGCCTCGCCGCGCCGGACCATGCCGCCGCCGAACTCGCGCATCTCGTCGACCGGCTCGGCGCCCGTTTCGGGCTGCGCCGGGTGACTCGGCTCGTCCCGCGGGACACGCATATCCCTGAATTCGCGGTGGCGGCGGTGGCTGCAGTCATGCATCGCGAAGTTCACGCAAATACCGCACTGGCGGTGCGACGTGCCGCGCCGCATCGTCCCCTCCCCCTGAAAGGGGGAGGGACAGGGTGGGGGTCGCAAGTCCGAACGTTGACCCCCTCCCCAACCCTCCCCCTTTCAGGGGGAGGG
>JBOHIG010000294.1:0-6574 GCA_050725815.1 Xanthobacteraceae bacterium | reverse complement strand
AGATGAGGATCGCGCCCGACTCGAACAGCGTCAGCGGCTTGCCGCCCGGACCGTCGTGGTCGGTGATCGCCGGGATCTTACTGTTGGGATTGATCTTGATGAATTCCAGCTTGTGCTGCTCGCCGTTGTGGATGTCGACCATGATCAGCCGGTAGGGCGTGCCGGTCTCCTCGAGGAAGATAGGGACCTTGCGGCCGTTGCCGGTGGTCCAGGTGTAGACGTCGATCACGTGTATTCTCCCTTGGTTATCCCGCGCGGGCCCTCCGCGCGATCAATAGCGGTCGTTGATCCACTTGGCGATGTAGTCATATAGGTTCTTGACCGAGTTGGAATACTGGCCCGGCGTCTTCTCGCAGCGCTTGCACGGCATCTGCCCGTGTACGGCGCCTTCGATGGTGATGAAGTCCTTATCCCTGCTGGCGGACAGCTCATAGTGCCTTTCGTTATCGCGGATGAAGTAGTGCGCGCCCATGGCAGCGAACAGCACCGGCACCGTGATCGATTGCACGGCGCAGACCGTGGAGTTGTTGGTCGAGCAGTAGTCAATGTCATTCATCGAATGCCGGGCTCTGATCGCATTGGCGCTCAGGAACGAGCGCAAGGTGTAGATTTTGGTGCCGGTGCTGAAGCGCAGGTTATCGCGCGAGAGCCTTGGATTGGCGACATAGACGCTCCGGATGATTTCGGTCGTGATGCTGCCGTCATTGCGCAACAGGCGCGTCGGCTTGGCGGTCGCATTGACAGCCTCGATGCTGGGCATCGCGATGAACAGCGCCGCCGATGCGCCCGGTCCCGAGCCCGGATTGCCACCGCGCGGGATCACGATGACGTCGTCGTCGGGATAGGGGTAAGCGTTATTCTTCATGCGGGCGAGCTTGTCCTTGGCCATGTCGATCAGCCGGTTCATGCGGCCGGCCTGCGCCCGGAAGTAGCGATCCTGGAATTGCGGCGAGTAATTCGACGCGCCCTTGGGATTGAACCCGTTCTTCGGATTGAACGGATCGAGCTCTGCGATCGGCGGAGCATCGGGCGGGTTGTTTTCGTTAGCGACCGACGGGTTGATTCCTCGCAGGAGGTTGATGGCGTTGCTGGGGTGCGCGTCGGTGAAGATGATGCCGTCCACGGGCGGCAGGCTCGCCAACTCGTCGGTACATTCGAGGACCTTGTTCGGGCCCTTGCAATACGCCGTGCCCTTCTCGGCCACGGCTTGGTATAGCGACATGATCGGCCCGCCGCCGGAGTTTGCGATCAGCAGCACCTTGGTGATGCCGGGCTGCTTGCGCAGGAACTCGACGCCCATCTTCACATCGAGCGGCAGCTGCTCGAAGCGGACCGCCGGCTCGTTGTTCTCGTAGCGCGAGTTCATGCACAGCATCAGGAAGCCACGACGCGACAATTCGGTGCAAGAGCGATGCCTCAGGTAGTTCGATGTGCGGTGCATGATGATGATGCCGACATGGGGTGCCGGCCCGCTGTCGGGCTTATAGAGCACGCCCTTGGTGCGGCCCGGGAACGGTAGCAGCTCGGGATGGCTCTGGGCGAGCGCAGTACCCGCGCCCAAGCAGAGCGAAAGCGCTGCAGCGAGCATCGATCGGGACATCCTCCCCATGGGGTTTCTCCCTTCGTTTGGTGAGACAAGCTTGGCCGCCCGATCTCCGCCGCGCAAGGCGCTGAGTCCTGGTTTACTGAAGCCTGGCGATGTGGTGGCCCGCATTGCACAGATGGAATAAGCTTACCCAAGGAGCCGCTGCATGTCGTCATCGCAGGAACGCGCCGCCGCCATGAGCTTCGTCGAGCGCCACGCGTTGTGGAGCGAGGAGCAATTCGAGGCCGCCGCGAAGGCCGAGAGGCTGATCGAGGAGCGCGGGCTCGAGGTCGTACGCCTATCGTTTCCCGACCAGCACGGCATCCTGCGTGGTAAGACCGTGATGGCGCAGGATGCGCCGCGTGTCATGCGCAACGGCTGCGCCCTCACCACAACGCTGCTCGCCAAGGATACCTCGCACAAGACGGTCTTTCCCGTATTCACTGCCGGCGGCGGCTTCGGCATGCCGGAGATGGAGGGCGGCGGCGACTTCCTGATGATCGCCGATCCGACGACCTTCCGCGTACTGCCATGGGCGCCGCAGACCGGTTGGGTTCTGTGCGACATCTATTTCCAGAACGGCAAGCCGGTACCGTTCTCCACGCGCTATCTCTACCGAGAGGCCTTGAGCCGGCTTGCACGCTCGGGCTTCGACTATGTCGCAGGGCTCGAAGTCGAATTCCATGTGTTCAAGATCGAGAATCCGCGGCTCGCTCCGGCGGATGCGACCTGGCCGGGCGAGCCGCCCGAGGTGAGCGTGCTGTCGTCGGGCTACCAGTACCTCACCGAGACGCGCTTCGATCAGCTCGAGCCGATCCTCGCGACCATCCGGCGAGACCTGGTCGCGCTCGGGCTTCCGTTGCGCTCGGTCGAGATCGAGCTCGGACCGAGCCAATGCGAGTTCACCTTCCAACCGCAGTCCGGCCTCGCGGCGGCCGACACCATGATGCTGTTCCGCAGCGCCGTGAAACAGATCTGCCGCCGGCAGGGTCATCATGCGACCTTCATGTGCCGACCGAAGCTCGCCAATACGATGTCGAGCGGCTGGCACCTGCACCAGTCGTTGCGCGACCGGCGCACGGGAACGAATGCGTTCGTGTCGGAGGACGACGAACCGTTGTCGCCGGTCGGCCGCCACTTTCTGGCCGGGCTGCTCGCGCATGCGCGCGCGGCGGCGCCGTTCACCACGCCGACCATCAATGGCTACAAGCGCTATCGGCAATATGCGCTGGCGCCCGATCGGATCATCTGGGGGCGCGACAATCGCGGCGTCATGTTGCGCGTCATCGGCGCGCCGAACGATCCAGCCACGCGGATCGAGAATCGGGTCGGGGAGCCGGCCGCCAACCCCTACCTCTACATGGCCTCGCAGATCGTCAGCGGTCTCGACGGTCTCGACCGAAAGCTCGATCCGGGCGCGTCGGCAGACGCACCCTATGAGGCGGCGGCGGCGCTGCTGCCGAAGACGCTCGACGAAGCGCTCGCCGTGTTGCGCGAGGACCAATGCCTCGCCGTCGGCTTCGGCAAGGCCTTTATGGATTATTTCATCCGCATCAAGCAGGGCGAGCTCGCGCGCTACCACGCGGACGTCACCGAGTGGGAGCAGCGCGAGTATTTCGAGCTGTTCTAGTTTTTGCCGGGGCCCGAGCTCGAGCGCAACGGGCCCGTCAACGTCTCCATGAGCGCAATGAGATCGCGGCGTTCCTGGTCGGTCAACTGAATCGCACGCATGAACGGCGAACGGCTTGGTCGCTCGATGCCGCCGCGTTCGTAGTGTCTCATGACGCCATCGAGTGTGGCGACCGATCCGTTGTGCATGTAGGGCGGACGCAGTGTCACGGAACGCAGCGTCGGCGTCTTGAATGCGAATTGCGCTTGCGAATCGTTTTTGAGGACGCGTCCGCGCCCGCGATCGCTCGTCGTGGTGCCGATGTCATGGAACAGATCGTCGGTGAATCGCCATCCCCGGTGGCATGCAAAGCACAGCGATTTGTCGTTGAAGAGGATGAAACCGCGCTTGGCGGATTCGGAGATGACGGTTTCGTCACCGTCGATCCAGCGATCGAAAGACGTGACTTCGGGCTCGATGGTGCGCTCGAATGCTGCGATGGCGAGCGCGATCGCATCCACATTGACTACCGAATTGGGCAGGGCGGACTTGAACTTCTCCACGTAAGCCGGCTTTAAACGAATCCGATCCTCGATCACGTCCACCGCAACGGGGGTTGCGGTTTGTCTCATCGACATCGAGCCGGTCAAAATCGACGACTTCGCCTGAGCCTCCAGCGTCGGATTGCGTCCGTCCCAGCCGATTGGGGCCGTGCCTCCGTGCCCAATACCGAGCAAGGTCTGGGACTTTCGCGAGGTCGGCTTGCCGGAATCGGAACGACTTCTGGCGTCGGTTACGGCCCAGCCGAGCTCGGGCTTATGACAGGTTACACAGGCGGTCTTTCCGGAGGCGGAGAGCGCTGGATCGAAAAAAAGCTCGCGGCCGAGGGCCACGAGCGGCTCATTTTCGATCGGCCGGGCCGGCTCACGTTTGTAGCCGACCTTCAATGCCGCAAGTTGCGATTGGGTTACGCCTGTCTGCGCGACTGCGATGGTTGACAGACTGTGCGCAAGCGCGAAACCCATTACAAGGGTTGATAGCCGATATCCATTGTGCATGAGGACCCCTCCACGGCTCAACCTAGGGCAAGCCGAAGTGAAGGGGTCAGGTTCCGTCACTCAAAAAAAAACGTGACGATCCGCAAACGCAGCACGAATCCTTGGCAAAATTGCCGTTGCCTTACGCCTTGCGGTCTTATCATACCCTCAGAAACGGCACCGCGAGGCGATGCAGCATGTCGGCGGCATCCCAGGGCACGAGGTGCTTGCATCCTTCGGCAACATGAAGGTTAAGGCCGGGATACCGCTGCTTCAGCAATTCGACACGCTCGGCAGCGCGGGCGCGATCCTCGCGGCCATAGATCAGCAACAGCGGCATCTTCAGTTCGTTGTAGCGCTGCCAGAGCGGTACCGCCTGCTTGCCCCCGCCGCCTTCGCCCGCGGCGGCGTGACGGCGGGCAAACTCGACGAAGCACGGCCCGATGCTATTCTGGTGACGGAGCTGCAATTCCTCTTCGGTGATCAGGTCGTGGTGAAAGAGATTGGCTTCCAGCAGCGCACGCGTGTCCTCGATCGTCGGCTCCTTGCGCACCATCCGCTCTTCAAGTCGCGCCTGTGCGGCCTCCTCCCGGCCTCCCACTTTCGCGCCTGCGGTTTCTAGCGGCGGAAGCAGGCTACCCGTGCCGAGGATCATGAGGTGCGAGACGCGACCAGGATTCTCCAGCGCAATGCCGAGCGCCGCATTGCCGGATGCGGAGTGCGCAAGCAGAGCGGCCTTGTCGAGCCCGAGCGTATCCATGAATTTGAGGATGATCGCTTTGCGCGCCTTTGCGCTGAGGTCGTCAGTCGGGCCGCTCTTGCCGAAGCCCGGAAAGTCGAAGGCAATGGCGCGGATGCCGCCGGCGCTGAGCGCGCGCAGATTGCGGCGGAATACGTCGGCCGACGATCCGTGCGAGCTGCCATGCAGCAAAATCGCCGGAACGCCGCTGCCTTCCTCCAGGTAACGGATCTTGAGCCCATCGACCGTGACAAAGCGATCATCGGTTCTGACGGCGATGTTCATCATCGGACGCTCCCTGTCATGCAACCACAATAGCAGTTCGTTCTCACTGGCCGGCGATCTTCTGCCACGGCAGCAGTTTGAGCCGCCGCACGCCCGCCGCGATATAGGGCTCGCTATTGGCGATCTTCTCCGCCTCGGCGCGGCTCGCGCAGCGGAAGATGATCATGCCGGTGCCGAAGCGGTTGCCGGTGTCATCGAGGAAGGGCCCCGCGCCGACCAGCATGCCCTTTTCCTCAAGGTCGTTGATGAAGGCGTGATGCTTCTCGACCAGTTGTTCCTGCGGCGGAGCGCTTGCCGGGCGGGGCTCGACGACCTCGTTGTTGATCACCCAGCATTGCTCGCGCTCGCCCATGTCCCGCTCCTTCGTGACGTCAAAGCGGCAGGATAGAGCAACGCCGCGGCGACCGGAAGCTCACGCGACACGAGCGCACGGCCCGCCGCCGTCGCTCGCGAGACCGTTACTCTTTCGCGGATTCCCGCGGCGGCCCCATCAGCACCGGTTGAAACAGCACGGCCGCAGCCAGCGTCGTCAGCAACGACAGCGCCAACAGCTTGCCCATGCTCGATGTGCCGGGATGGCTCGACAGCCACAAGCTTCCGAATGCGGTTGCCGTTGTCATCGCACTGAAGATGACGGCGCGGGTGAGGGCGGATTGAAGCAGACCGGTCTGACCGGCCCGCCAGGCCATGATGTAGTAGATCTTGAACGCGACGCCGACGCCTAGCAGCAGCGGCAGTGCGATGATGTTCGCGAAATTGAGCTTGAGGTCGAGCAATACGCAGAGCTCGAGCGTGACCACGCCCGCCAGGATGAGCGGGATCAGGGTCAGTAGCACATCGGTGAACCGCCGCAACACGATCCACAGCAGCAGCGCGATCGACAGCAACGCCCAGAATCCGGCCTCGATGAAGGCGCGCACCACCGCGTGGCCGGACTCCAGGATCGAGATCGGGCCGCCGCTGGCGCGCGGCTCGACCGCCAGCACGGCGCGGGCGAAATGGCGCAGCACGTCGTTGTCGTTCGGGTCGCCGCGCGGATGCGCCTCGACACGCGCGCGGCCATCCTCGGTGATCCAACCGTTCTTGAGTTCATCTGGGATGTTCTCAGCCGTGATCGGCTCCGCCTGCAAAGAGGCGCGCAAGCCGTCGAGCGCGATCTTGAGCGGTTGCACCAGGGATGCTTCGGCGCGGGCGCGCAGCGCCTGATCACCCTTCGCGATGGTGGTGAGGGCGGTCGCGAGCCGCTTGGCCGCCTGGGAGCCGGGGCCGGTCTGGTCACCGGCCGCACGCAGCAGCGCATCCGCGCCACGATTCAGAGC
>JBOHIG010000293.1:0-3619 GCA_050725815.1 Xanthobacteraceae bacterium | reverse complement strand
AGTCGGGGCTGCGCAGCGCGCTCACGCGCGGCATCAAGGACCATGCCGAGCGCATGAACCAGGGCAAACGCGCGGCATCCGTCACCAGCGACGATGTGATGACGGGCGCCGCGTGCATGCTGTCGGTGTTCATCCGCGAGCCGGAATTCCAGGGCCAGACCAAGGACCGCCTCGCCACCAACGAAGCCACCCGCATCGTCGAGCAGGCGATCAAGGACCCGTTCGACCATTGGCTCGCCGCCAACCCCGCGCAGGCGAGCAAGCTGCTCGAATTCGTGGTCGAGCGCGCCGACGAGCGGCTGCGCCGCAAGCAGGAGAAGGAAATCTCCCGCAAGAGCGCGGTCCGCAAGCTCCGCCTCCCCGGCAAGCTCGCCGACTGCACCTCGACCGCCGCCGAAGGCGCCGAGATCTTCATCGTCGAGGGCGACTCGGCCGGCGGCTCCGCCAAGCAGGCGCGCGACCGCAGGACGCAAGCGGTGCTGCCGCTGCGCGGCAAGATCCTCAACGTGGCCTCGGCCGGCAAGGACAAGCTGGCGCAGAACCAGCAGCTCTCCGACCTGGTCCAGGCACTCGGAGCCGGCTCCGGCGCGCACTATCGCGACGAGGACCTGCGCTACGAGAAAGTAATCGTGATGTGCGACGCCGACGTCGACGGCGCGCACATCGCGTCATTGCTGATCACGTTCTTCTACCGGCAGATGCCGAAACTGATCGAGAACGGGCACCTCTATCTCGCAGTGCCGCCGCTCTACCGGCTCGCCCATGGCGGAAAGAATTTCTACGCACGGGACGACAAGCACAAGGACGAAGTCCTGAAGAAGGAGTTCCACGCCAACGCCAAGGTGGAGATCGGCCGCTTCAAGGGGCTGGGCGAGATGATGGCGGCGCAGCTCAAGGAAACCACCATGGACCCGAAGAAGCGCTCGCTGCTCAAGGTCGTGCTGGTGACCGACGACAAGAGGGACACCGCGAAATCGGTCGAGCGCCTGATGGGCACCAAAGCGGAAGCGCGCTTCGAGTTCATCCAGGAACGCGCGGAGTTCGCGAAGGACGAACTGCTGGATGTGTGATGCAAGAAAGTATTTTTGCCAACTGGCCCGGGATTGCCTTGCGTGGAGCGGAGCGCACCACGATACACCAACTTGAATTCCACGCATCCCTCCCGTGAGGCCGACTCTTGCCGTGAGTTAACGGCATTCAGCCGCTTCGACAATCGCGCTCACCTCGCCGCCGCCGCCTGGGCAATCGCGCAATCTCCTTTCCCGACGTCGCCTCGGCCACGCGGATATCGTAGGCGCTCTGAAGGTTGAGCCAGAACTGCGCGCTGGTGCTGAACCAGTGACCAAGACGCAGCGCGGTGTCGCCGGTGATCGTGCGCTTGCCCTGGATGATCTGCGTCAGGCGATTTGCGGGTACGTTGAGCTGCCGCGCCAATTCGGTTGGCGTTACGGAAAGCTCTTCCAACTCCTCGGCCAGGATTTCACCCGGATGAATAGCGGGTCTCGGCATTATGTCACCTCAGTGGTAGTCGACGATTTCGACATTTGACGGCCCAATCGCTCCGCGTGCCCATTCGAAGCAGATGCGCCATTGCATGTTAATCCTGATACTGAACTGGCCGCTCCGGTCGCCCTTGAGCGATTCGAGCCGGTTGCTGCGCAAACCCCGCAAGTCGTCGAGACTCGTTGCCGCGTCCAGAACCTCAAGCCGCCGATACGCTTGCGTCGCAAAACCTTGAAATTCGCGCACCTGTCGTCCGGCGGCGAACGCTGCGGTCCGATCATCCTTGTAACTTTGGATCATCGTGGCACGGAACATTATTAGAACATACGCTGTACGTCAACCATACGTCCGCCCATCCAAGGCCGGGAGCGCCGGCGTCTCGCCCGGACGCCGTCGTCGCGTCGCGCATGAATAGGTGCCCTTGCGCGGTTATGCGCTCAAATGCGTCATATGCGCAGTCCCAGCGCGGCGGGACATTTCGGACAAGTCGAAAGAGTTCGCACCATGCATTTTTAGGTTTTTGCGGCTCCATCGATCGCCACATTCGGCGGCTCTTTCAGACGACGAGGAAGCACGCGATGTCCAAGCAAGCGATGATCGATACGTTCAAGAGGCACGTCGACGCCGAACTGGCCGGCGACCTTGGCACCACCATGGCGACGATGTGCGCCGATCCGCACCTCAATCACGTACCGACCATGGCCGGTGGCGTGGGCCACGGCGGTGTCCGCGATTTCTATCGGGATCATCTCGTGGGTAAGTTCTTCCCGCCCGACGTCAAGATGACGCCGGTGTCGACGACCGTCGGGGACGATCAGATCGTCGATGAGCTGGTGATCAGCTTCACGCACACGACCGCGATCGACTGGCTCCTGCCCGGCGTCGCGCCGACCGGCAAGCCGGTCGAAATGGCGGTCGCGGTGATCGTGGGATTCAACGACGGCAAGATTTCGCACGAACACATCTATTGGGACCAGGCCAGCGTGCTGGTGCAAATCGGCCTCATCGATCCCAAAGGGCTGCCCGTCAGCGGAGTGGAGAGCGCCCGCAAGATCCTCGATCCGAAGCTTCCCTCCCGCCCGATGTAGCGCCACGAACGCCGCATCCTCCCGCGACCTTGCCGGGCGGCGCGCCCTGGCGCATGCTGACGGCCGCAAAACAACAAGCCGCCCGCGCATGACTTCCTCGCGCGGATGATGGCAACGGGAGGCAGCCAATGCGCAACAGCGTCAATCAACAGGATTCCAAACTCCCCAATCTGTGTCGCAACGTCGCGCTATTCCTCGCGGTCCCCGCCGCCGCGGTCCTGGCCCTCGCCGCCACCGCGCATGCCCGCCCCTATTTCGATCCGCGCTCCGAGCGGACGGGCGCGATCGAGACGGACAAGCAATTCGCCAACGAGCCGCGCGATCCGGCCTGTCATGCGCCGGTGCTGGCCTCGACCGGCGGCGCGCTGCCGAAAAATCCGCGCACGCTTGCCGTGCGCTGGACCGGCTTCGCCAATTTCGAGCTCTCCTATAACGGTGTGATCGTCCTGCTCGACACCTATTTCGACCGCGGCAGCAACTATCCCTCGCTCGGCTTCAGGGCCGCCGACGTGAAGCGCGCGAACGTGATTCTGATCGGCCACGGCCATCACGATCACATGTCGGATGCCGCCACCGTCGGCGCGCGCACGGGTGCGGCCGTGGTCGGCGCACCGGTGACGATCGAGAAGCTCAAGACGCAGGCGATCGATCCGAAGCAATTGCGCAGCGTCACCGGCCTCGGCGGCGAAGTGCTGCAATTCGCAGGCTTCAAGGTCGAGCCGATCCTCGGCCGGCACGGCGCGCCGCCGAAGGTGCTGGTCGATGCCTTTGCCGGCGCCTTGAAGAAAACCACCAAGCCGCTGACGGAAGCACAGATCGCCGAGCTTGCCACCATCCGCCGGCGCGGCACGCAAGACCCGCGCGTGCGCACCGAAGGCACGATCGCCTATCTGATCACGCTCGATAACGGCTTCCGCATCTACTATCGCGACAGTGGTGGTCGGGTCACCGACTTCGAGAAGGCGGCGATGGAGCGGACGGGCCGCGTCGACGTTGCGCTGGTCGCGGTTTCAGCCTCCTATCTCAAC
>JBOHIG010000292.1:0-21423 GCA_050725815.1 Xanthobacteraceae bacterium | reverse complement strand
GCTAGTGCCGCCGATTTGAAGTTCCTACAGCAGTTGCATCAAATTCGACTAGGAACTTCAAATCGAAAAGCGGCACTAGAATCATAGAGTTGCTAGTGCCCCTTTGTTTCCGAAGTTCGTGTCAGAGTATGCTGCAGCGTATCACGAACTTCGGAAACGGGGCGCTAGGAATAACGCTTGCTTCTGCGATCTCCTGAAATCTCGGGCTCGCCATTTACGAGCGCAGCAACACAAGCAGAACGCGGAGCGAACAATCCGCTAGCCGCCAAGAACAGGACCGGCACCTGTTACCGAAGCATGACCGGGCAAATCGCCGATTGACCGTTGCAATGACTAATGTAGCGTTCACGGCATCCTCACCTTCATGCCACTGGGGTCAGATATGTCTTACGATCTTGACCGTTTCATCGCAGACTGCCGCGGCATCCTTGAGCGCGACCCCGGACAGGCCGGGCGCGAGCAGGTCCGCGCCAATCTGGAGCGGCTGCTGCGCAATGAGGATTTCGTCCGCGAATATTGCGCCGACGACATCCCGCGCGGTCTCACGGTACTCTACGAGGATCCCAAGCTCGGCTTCCAGGTGCTGGCCCACCTCAACGACAAGGCGAGGGTATCGCCGCCGCACGACCATGGCGCGTCCTGGGCGATTTACGGCCAGGCCGCCAAATACACCGACATGATCGAATGGGAGCGCGAGGACAACGGCGGCGACGACCCCATGCACGCCAAGCTCAAGCCGGCGAAGAAGTACCGGCTGAACCCCGGCCACGCCGGCATCTATCAGGACGGCACGATCCATTCGATCGATTATCCGGACGGCGCCGCGTTCGTGCGCGTGACCGGAACCAATCTCGACAAGATCAACCGCATCCGGATCGATCTGAAGACCGGTGAAGTGCACCAGATGACGCCCCAGCAGGCGACGTGAGGTTTGCCGCCGCTTCCGTATCGTCATGCAATCCGTGAGCCCCCACGCTGTCAAAGCCATGCTCTCCGACGGCGGAGAGCTTGCGGTCATCGATGTTCGCGAGGAGCTGATCTATTCGCGCAACCACCTGCTGTGGGCGCGCTCAGCGCCGCTGAGCCGGCTTGAGCTGCGGTTTGCGCGTCTCGTCCCGCGCAAAAGCACCCGAATCGTGCTGTGCGACGACGGCGGCGGCCTGGTCGAGAACGCCGCCGAAATCCTAGCGAACGCCGGCTATACCGACGTCGCCTGCCTCGCCGGCGGCGTCGCCGGCTGGGCCGATGCCGGCCTCGAGCTGTTCTCCGGCGTCAATGTGCCGAGCAAGGCGTTCGGCGAATTCGTCGAGCACGCGCGCGCGACGCCGAGCATCGCCGCCGACGAGTTGCATCGCCTCATGCACGACGGCGCCGACATGGTCGTGCTCGACAGCCGCCCGTTCGACGAATACCGCCGCGTCTCGATTCCGACCGCGACCAGCGTACCGGGCGCCGAGCTTGTATTGCGCGCGCGCGACATGGCGCCGTCGCCTGACACATTGGTTGTCGTGAATTGCGCCGGACGAACGCGCAGCATCATCGGCGCGCAATCGCTCATCAATGCCGGCCTGCCGAACAAGGTGGCGGCGTTGCGCAACGGCACCATGGGCTGGAGCCTTGCGGGCTTCGCCTGCGACAGCGGCAAGGACAAGCGTGCGCCGCACGTTTCCGGCGAAAGCCTCGCCTGGGCGAAGGCGGCGGCGGCAGGCGTCGCACGTCGCTACAACATCGAGCGCATCGATCTTGCGACGCTCTCGCGCTGGCGCGCCGACGAGACGCGCACGCTCTATCTGTTCGATGTGCGCGATCCCACCGAATACGAAGCGGGCCACATTGCCGGCGCGCTCTCCGTGCCGGGCGGGCAGCTCGTGCAAGCCACCGACCAGTATGCCGGCACGCTCGGCGCGCGCATCGTGCTGGTGGACGACGCCGAGGTGCGGGCCGCGATGACCGCCTCCTGGCTCAGGCAGATGGGCTGGAAGGACGTGTTCGTGCTGGCCGAGCGCGGCAACGAAAAGGACTTTCCGCCGGCGCCCGTCCTCGGCAACCCGCCGCCAGCGGACACGAGCATCGATTGCGATCGGCTCTCGGCGCTGCTGGCGCAGAACGAAGCCACCGTCGTCGATCTCTCGCTGAGCGCCAATTATCGCAAGGCGCATATCCCGGGCGCATGGTTCGCAATCCGAACGCGGCTTGCATTGGCGATGCCCAAGATCGCTCCAAAAGGCGCGCTGGTGCTCACGTCGGAAGACGGCGTGCTCGCGGGCCTTGCCGTCGCCGAAGCGCGCGCGCTGACCGACGGCGGCGTCCATTTTCTCGTGGGCGGCTATACCGCGTGGCAATCCGCCGGGTATCCGCTCTCAAACGATGCGCGCATGGCGGACGAGCCGCTCGACGTCTGGCTCAAGCCGTACGAACGCAGCGGCGATACGAGCGCCGCAATGAGCGAATATTTGTCGTGGGAAACCGACCTGCTGCCGCGCATTGAGCGCGACGGCACGTGCCGCTTCGACATCGTCCGTTGAACCGTCAGTCTTGCTGTCGCGATTGGAACCTGACGGAAACTGCTTACAACATCCTCGGTTGACAACGTGCCGAACGAAGCTCACGCTCCGAACTGCAAGACGCAAATTGCTCGCACGCGAGCAGACAAGATTTGCCCGTCTGCGAGTGGATGCGCCGCAAAGTAGGAGGTGCAATGCCACCGGGCTACTTAGGCCGCGACGATCGCTGCGGCAGCGTTCGGGCTCCGGCGTAGCGGCATGACACGAACGGCGCGTCGGGAGCGGCCAAACGGGCCGCATCAGTGAGGCATGGCCCCACCCGGCCCCTCCCGGCGATAGCCTTCACCTAAATTCATCAAAGCCATTGACGTTGGCCCGCGCCTCTGTGCGTGGATAAGCCTGCGCCCATCTTCTCGGCGGGGCGCGGCGAACCCATATTGCGCGTCATGAAGTTCCTCGACGAAGCCAAGGTCTATATCCGCTCCGGCGACGGCGGGAACGGCTGCGTGTCGTTCCGGCGCGAGAAGTTCATCGAGTTCGGCGGGCCCAACGGCGGCGACGGCGGCAGGGGCGGCGATGTGATCGCGGAGGCGGTCGAAGGCCTCAACACGCTGATCGACTACCGTTACCGGCAGCACTTCAAGGCCAAGAACGGCCGCGGCGGCATGGGCAAGGATCGCCACGGGGCCAGCGGCGACGACATGACGATGAAGGTGCCGGCCGGTACGCAGATCTACGAAGAGGATGGCGAAATGCTGCTCGCCGATCTCGACCAGGTCGGCGAACGTGTCGTGCTGGCCAAAGGCGGCAATGGCGGCTTCGGCAACGCCCACTTCAAGACCTCGACCAATCGCGCGCCGCGCCATGCCAATCCCGGCCAGCCCGGCGAGGAGCGCACCATCCGGCTACGGCTGAAGCTGATCGCGGACGCCGGCATCGTCGGACTGCCGAACGCCGGCAAGTCGACCTTCCTCGCCGCGGTGAGCGCGGCGCGGCCGAAGATCGCAGACTATCCGTTCACCACGCTGCATCCGCAGCTCGGCGTAGTCGAGAGCGACGGCCGGGCCTTCGTGCTCGCCGACATTCCCGGCCTGATCGAAGGCGCGCACGAGGGCGCCGGCCTCGGCGATCGCTTCCTCGGCCACATCGAGCGTTGCCGTGTACTGCTGCATCTCGTCGACGGCATCGGCGAGCACGCGGGCGAAGCCTACAAGGCGGTGCGCGCGGAGCTCGAAGCCTATGGCGATGGGCTCAGCGAGAAGCCCGAGATCGTCGCGCTCAACAAAGCCGACGCGCTGACGCCGGAGCAACTGAAGCAACAGGTGGCGCGGCTCAAGCGCGCGGCCGGGAAATCGCCGCTGGTGATTTCCGCCGCGACTGGCGCCGGCGTACCGGAGGTCTTGAGGGCGCTGGCGAAGATCATCGACAGCGCCGCCTCCGCAGCCGACCGGCCAAAAGTTGCTGCCGGGTGGCAGCCGTGACGTGCTAGAGAGACGCGCGGCGCGGGGAGCATTTCGCGCCGGAGCGCCGGCATGTCCACGAAAACCCCATCCCTTGCCGATTTCCGCCGCATCGTCGTGAAGGTCGGCTCCTCGCTCCTGGTCGACTCCAACGCCGGTCGGGTGAAAGAGGATTGGCTTGCCTCGCTGGCCGAGGACATCGCCGCGATGCACCGCGACAAGCGCGACGTGCTGGTGGTGTCCTCGGGAGCGATCGCGCTCGGCCGCGCCGTGCTCAAGCTGCCCGCGGGGCCGCTCAAGCTCGACGACTCGCAGGCCGCCGCCGCCGTCGGCCAGATCGCGCTGGCGCGGATATGGGCCGAGGTGCTGTCGCGGCACGCGATCACCGCGGGGCAGGTGCTTGTCACCTTGCAGGATACCGAAGAGCGCCGCCGCTATCTCAACGCGCGTTCCACTATCGAGCGGCTGCTGGAATGGCGCTCGGTGCCGGTCATCAACGAGAACGACACGATCGCGACCAACGAGATCCGCTACGGCGACAACGACCGCCTGGCGGCGCGCGTCGCGACCATGGCAAGCGCCGACCTGCTGGTGCTGCTGTCCGACGTGGACGGCCTTTACGACGCGCCGCCCGGCAGCAAGAAGGACGCCAAGCGCATCCCGCTGGTGCCGCGCATCACGCCCGAGGTCGAGGCCATGGCCGGCGCCGCCGGTTCCGAGCTCTCGCGCGGCGGCATGCAGACCAAGATCGAGGCCGGCAAGATCGCGACCCAGGCCGGCACGCATATGGTGATCGCGACCGGCCGCATCGCGCATCCGCTCAAGGCGATTGCCGCCGGCGCCGCCTGCACCTGGTTTCTGACGCCAGCGAACCCGGTGACTGCGCGCAAGAAGTGGATCGCGGGCTCGCTCGAGCCGAAGGGCACGCTCACCATCGACAAGGGAGCGGTGAGCGCACTCAACAGCGGCAAGAGCCTGCTGCCCGCCGGTGTGATCCGCGTGGAGGGTGCGTTCGCGCGCGGCGACGCCGTGGTGATCCGCGGGCCGGACGGCGCCGAGGTCGCCCGCGGCCTGGTCGCCTACGACGCCGAGGACGCCGACCGGATCAAGGGCCGCTCCTCGGCCGATATCCTGACAATCTTAGGTTTCGGCGGGCGCGCCGAGATGGTCCATCGCGACGACCTGGTGGTCGGGCGGAATTGACGGCGGGTTCCAGCCCTCGACCCACGGGCCGTCCCCCAAAAAGAAGACCCCGGTACCCGAGAGGGACCAGGGTCTATTCGCCGGATGGGTGAGGGGTTGGGGGGCTGGGGGCACGCCACCCGGCGTCGGGTGGTCAATGATCGAGCGCCGCAGGGGTTCCTGCTGTTGCAAAATTATTTTCGACCCGCGGGCGACGGTCGCGGAGCCCGGCGCCGGGGGCGCGCTCGATGGGCGGTGTCGCTTGGCAGCTTGACTTGGCGGCCGTCCGGAAACTCCAGATAACGCAGATGGATACGGCCATCGCGGCCCTCGACCACATACCGCGTGCCGACCGGGAACCGGCTTGGCAGACGCACAGCTTGCGAACGCACGAAACCCTCCTGGGGATGTGGATCCCCCCGCGCGGCTCATCAATGCCACGTCATCGCGTCAGTTCCGCGATGCTCCACGGCAGCCGCCAAATATCTGTGGGTTATTGTGGACGGAGTCCGGAAGTGCCGGCCAAATCAGGCGCTTGAGAGAGATAGCGCCCGTTACAACGAAAATCCTGCGGCCTCCGCCAGCGCCTTGAGCGGCCTCTCCGGACGCGCGCCGATATGCGAGATCACCTCCGCGGCGGCGAGCGCGCCCAGCCGCGCCGCCGAGCGGTGGTCGGCCCCGCGCGACAGCCCGACCAGGAACCCGGCGGCGAAGAGATCGCCCGCGCCGGTGGCGTCGACCACCCGTTCCACCGGCTCGGCGCGCACGGCGTCGGTCTGCTCGCGGCTCACCACCAGGCAGCCTTTCTCGCTGCGCGTGATGACCGCCAAGCGGGCGTCGTTGCGCAGCGCGTTGACGGCGCTGTCGAAGTCCGAGGTCTGGTAAAGGCTGTGCAACTCGCGCTCGTTGGCGAAGACCAGATCGACCGTGCCGGTGCGGATGAGATCGAGGAACTCGGTGCGATAGCGATCGACACAGAATGCATCCGAGAGCGTGAGCGCAACGCTGCGCTCGGCGTCATGTGCGATCTTCGCCGCTTTGAGAAAAGCTTCCTTGGCGTGCGGAGGATCCCACAGATAGCCTTCCAGATAGGTGATGCCGGCGGCCGCGATCGCATCCGGGTCGATGTCGTTCGGATGCAAATCCTGCGCGGCGCCGAGAAAGGTGTTCATGGTGCGCTCGCCGTCGGGCGACACCAGCACATAGCAGCGCGCGGTCGCCGGTCCGTCGGAGGCCGGCGGCGTATCGAACGCGACGCCCGCCGCGCGAATATCGTGCGCAAAGGTACGGCCGAACTCGTCGTCCCTCACCTTGCCGACAAACGCCGCGCGGCCGCCAAGGCTCGCCACCCCGACGATCGTGTTGGCTGCCGAGCCGCCGGATATCTCCACCGCCGGCCCCATGGCGTCGTAGATCGCCTCCGCCCGCGCCTCGTCGATGAGCGCCATGCCGCCCTTCGCCATGCGATGTTTGACGAGGAAGTCGTCCTCCGCGCGTGCGAGCACGTCGACGATCGCATTGCCGATGCCGAGGACGTCGTAGCGAAGCGCTGTCATGAACGGCCCGAGTTTGTGGGGAGAGGCGCGCACTATAACTGCCGCGCCGGCATAGGCAATTGCGCCTGTCCCCGATCCGCCGCGCAGGCCCTGGCCCGCCTCGCGCCGGCGCCGTATGGCGGTCCCCTTGCGCCGCCGCGCCACGGCGTGGCATGGGACGACCGCAAAGGCAAAAGGCCGTCCCATGGCATTTCAACAACGCGTTTTTTCCGGCATGCAGGCGACCGGGAATCCGCATCTCGGTAATTATCTCGGCGCGATCACCAAGTTCGTCGCGTTGCAGGACAAGTACGAGTGCATCTACTGCGTGGTGGACCTGCACGCCATCACGGTGTGGCAGGACCCCGCCGAGTTGCCGAAGGCGATCCGCGAGGTGACCGCTTCCTTCATCGCGAGCGGCGTCGACCCCAAGCGACACATCGTCTTCAACCAGAGCCAGGTCGCCGAGCACGCGGAGCTCGCGTGGATCTTCAACTGCGTCGCGCGGCTCGGCTGGCTCAACCGCATGACCCAGTTCAAGGAGAAATCCGGCAAGGACCGCGAGAACGCCTCTGTCGGCCTCTATGCGTATCCGACCCTGATGGCGTCCGACATCCTGCTTTACCTCGCCACACTGGTTCCGGTCGGCGACGACCAAAAGCAGCACGTGGAGCTCACGCGCGACATCGCGCAGAAGTTCAACAACGACTTCGGCGAATCCATCCGGTCGCATGGACTTGCGCACGGACTTGGCGATGCGTTCTTTCCGCTGCCGGAGCCGCTGATCCAGGGGCCCGCGACACGGGTCATGTCGCTGCGCGATGGCGCCAAGAAGATGTCGAAGTCCGATCCGTCCGACCAGTCGCGGATCAACCTGACCGACGACCCCGATACCATCGCGCTGAAGATTCGCCGCGCCAAGACCGATCCCGACCCCTTGCCGTCCGAGGAAAGCGGCCTCGCCGACCGACCCGAGGCCGACAATCTGGTCGGGATCTACGCCGCACTGGCGGGTATTTCCAAGGCCGATGTGCTCAAGCAGTTCGGCAACGCGCAGTTTTCGACCTTCAAGCCCGCGCTCGCCGACCTCCTGGTCGCCAAGCTCGGCCCGATCACCGCCGAGATGCGGCGCCTTGTCGCCGACCCGGGCCATATCGATTCGATCCTCGCCGACGGCGCCGGGCGCGCCCAGGCGATCGCGACCAGGACCATGCAGGCGGTCAAGGACATTGTCGGGCTGGTGCGACGGTAATGCCGGGTCGTAAAGCGTCCACATGTCGCGCATAGGCGCTTGACCGGCTTGTACGGCTGCCGAGCGCCGTGGCAGGATTCCCCGTCCATGCGCCGACGATTTACGAACACGATCCGGTCATTGCCGCGGAGGCGCCGATGAGCACCAGGCGACGCAGCTACGAGTCCGGCCATTCGCCGAAGTTCCTGGTCGTCATCGACGACACGCCGGAATGCGACCGGGCGGTCTATTTCGCCAGCCGCCGCGCGCTCCGCACCGGCGCGAGCGTCCTCATGCTGCGCGTCATCGAGACCGAGGAGCACAATCAGCAATGGCTCGGCGTCGCCGACATCATGCGTGCCGAGGCGCATGAGGAAACCAATGCCGTGCTCGATCGGCACGCCGCGCGCGCCAGCAGCATCACCGGCGTCATGCCGGAACGGGTGATCCGCGAGGGCGACCAGGCGAAGGAGCTCCTGGCGCTGATCGAGGAGGACGAAGATATCGCATTGCTGATCCTCGCTGCCGCCATTGGCAAGGAAGGCCCCGGCCCGCTGGTGACCAGCCTGGCCAAGAACGCCGGCGACTTCCCGATCCCGATCGGCATCGTCCCCGGTCATTTGAGCGATTCCGACCTCGATACGATGTCCTGAGTTGATCCAGAAAAGCCTGCCCCCGGGACTTGATCCGGTGGGAACCGGCTTTCAACGGCGGTGCGCGGGCGGCACAGGTTAACGGATCGCGCTTGAACTTTCTCCGCGCGACGCCACGTATTACAATGACCGTGTTACAATGACCGCGATCCCGTGAATCGACGGCCCGCGCGCACAGCGACCGCGAGGGCGCAAGGAGCCAACGATGTTCATCCAGACCGAGGCGACGCCGAACCCCGCGACGCTCAAGTTCCTGCCCGGACGGCCCGTGCTGGCCCACGGCCCCCTCGACATGCGCGACCGTGGCGCAGCCGCCCAGTCGCCGCTCGCCGAACGCCTGTTCGACATCGATGGCGTCTCGGGCGTGTTCTTCGGCTCCGATTTCATCGCGGTCACAAAGGAGCACGGGGAGTGGCAGCAGCTTAAGCCTGCGATCCTCGGCGCGGTGATGGAGCATTTCATGTCGGGTGCTCCGGTGCTGCATGACGAGACGCAGAGCGCCGCTGCCGATGAGGATGAGTTCTTCGAGCCGACCGATGCGGAGACCGTGGCCACCATCAAGGAGTTGATCGAAACCCGGGTGCGGCCGGCGGTCGCCAACGACGGCGGCGACATCACGTTCCGGGGCTTCAAGGAAGGCATCGTTTATCTCGACATGAAGGGGGCCTGCGCCGGCTGCCCGTCGTCGACCGCGACGCTGCGCCATGGCATCCAGAATCTGCTGCGTCATTACATCCCGGACGTGGTCGAGGTTCGGCCGATGAGCTAGTGCCGCCGATCACCTGCAGCAATCTCGGTTAGGAACTTCAAATCGAAAAGCGGCACTAGAATCATAAAGTTGCTAGTGCCCCCTTTGCTTCCGAAGTTCGTGCAAAAGCGTGCTGCAATGTATCACGAACTTCGGAAGCGGGGCACTAGCCCCGCACCGCCACCACTGCGCCGCGGGCGCCGCAATACTGACCGAGATTCCGGTGCAACAGGCCGATGGTGCGGTCTGCCTCGGCCGCGGCCCGCGACGGCACTGCGATCACCAGCCGCTCGAGCGCAAAGCGGTAGGACACCGTGCGCTGTTTGAGCGCGCGGCAGACCCAGGCGACGATCGCCTTGTTCTCGACATTGCGGAGATGCGCGTCGAGGCGTTCGCCGTCACTCACCACCGAGATATGGACGAGACTCTTGGCGCGCTTGCCATCCATGTCGATGACCCGGCGCGCAACGGTGAAGAACGGGCCAAGCCGATCGACGTCGTTGCGCGCGTCGGTGACGATCTGCGCATAGGCGGACGCTTCCGAGCGGCGATCGATCTTATGCAGCTTGCGCAGATACGCCGTTCGATCGAATGGCGGTTCGACGCCGGCCGGCCGGCGGCCGAGGCCATACTCGCGCCAGACACTATCCCAGCGCTGGCGCTTATAGGGCAGCTCGATCAGCGCGAACGCAAGATCGCGCAGCACTCGCTCGTCATCTGTCAGAGGGAATTCGGAAGGCAGCCCACCGATGCTGGCGACAGCGTCGCGCCCAAGCCAGTCGTGGATGTCCTCGCGGGCGAATTCAGGACGCACCCGGCCGAAATCACCATTGGTGACGCAACCGCCGAGCGCCGTGGCGAACGCTGCGGCAACGCAAAGCTCCCGCACGCGACCGCGCAAAAATTCCGGCGATCGCGGGCGGCGCCTCATCGGAAACCTTCAGGCGCTGGCTTTGCTGCGCGAGGTGCGGCGGCGACGGCGCCGACGCTGGCTGCGCGTGGCCGTGCGCTCGGCCGGCTCGTCGGCATAACGCTCGATGCGGATCACGGGGAGGATGATAACAGTCGCGGGCTCCAGCCTCACGCCACCATATCCACCGACGCGCTCCGCGCTTCCATGTGCGGGAAACTCAATAACGGTCCCCATATCGCTGTCCCCCAACCGGGCCGATCGGCCCGCCCAACTCGGCTGACAGCGAATTATTGGAGCCTGCAAGGTTAACGCCTTGCTAACGGGCTCGTCCTAGGGTCGTGACGGGACAGGGGAATCGTCCAGCGACATGGCCAGCACAACATCCGGGCTTGAAGGGCTATTCGACCTCGATCGGCAGGGGGTCGACATCAGACCGACGCTGCTGCGGGTGCTCACCGACCAATACCTGCAGAGCCCGGTCCACACGCCAGACGAAGTACGCCAATACACCGAGCTGGCGATGCGGCTGCTCGACGAGACCGACATCGCCACCCGCGCGGCGGTCGCGGAGCGGCTGGCGCCGCATCCGGATGCGCCGCGGCCGATCCTGCTTCAGCTCGCCCGGGACGTGCTGGTGGTGGCCGAGCCGATCCTGCTGCACTCGCCCCGCTTCACCGAGGGGGACCTTGTAGCCGTCGTGCGCGAGCGTGGGCCCTCCTATGCGGACATCATTGCCCGGCGCGGCCAACCGAAGCCGGCGAACGCGGGGCCGCAATATCCCAAACGCGCTCCCAAGTTCGCCAACGAGGCCGCGGAGCTGGGCGAGCTCTTCTTCGCCGCCGGCAGCGCGGAGCGTCGCTTGATCCTGATCAATCTTGACTATGCAGCCTGGCCGCCGGCGCAGCTCCCTGCCCCGTTGCAGCGCGCCGACATCTGGCGGCTGGAGTCGGCCGCACTCCAGCACAATTCCGGCGGCGCGGTGCGCGAGATCGAACGCGCGCTCGGCGTCTCGCAACGCCAGGCGCAACGTATCATCGAGGACGAGTTCGGCGAGCCGATCGTGGCCGCCGCCAAGGCGATGAACCTGCCGGCGGACGTGCTCCAACGCATCCTGCTGTTCATGAATCCGAAGGTCGGGCAATCGGTAGACCGTGTTTATGAGCTGGCGGCGCTCTACAACGAGATCAGCGCGGATGCCGCACGCAGCCTGATCACCATCCTGCGAAGGGCCGATCCGGTGATACAGCAGCCGCGGCATGAAACGCTGACCTGGCATTCGGCCGCCGAGACCGCGCGCCGCGCGCTGTCGGAAATGTCGAGCGTGCCCGCAAGGGAGCGCGACCCCCTCCTCAAGCGGCCACTCCCGGCACGAGCGAACGGCCGCTAAATTTAGTGGAGTTTTGGATTTGACATTCGCATCGCGTGCCCGCGGCAAGGTCAGTAGCGAATGTCGCATCCACTCCGCTAAGCCACCACGTTGTCGAGGAAGTGACGTCCCGTGCGGTCCTCGACCTCCACGATCCAGACGTCAGGATCGAAGCTGGCCTCGCGGCCAAGCCGCTCCTCCACCTTCTGGTCGGGCGCGGGCTCATTTCCAAAGTAACGGCTGAACGCGCGGTCGGATGGCCTCGCCTCATCGAACGCCGCCTGCGGGGCCGGCACGAACAGATCCGCAGTTCCGTCCAACCGATTGAGCTTGATGAAGATCGCGCCGGCTTCCTCGGCGCCACGCCGGCGCACCGCCGCGAAGGCTCCCTCGCCGTGACAACGGCGAACATAGGCCGCCACCCAGATCGCTGACTTGAGGCGCATGCTCCGCGGACCTGCGATTTTCAACGCCTGCCGTTACCGGGCTGGTCCCGGCAAATCATGATCTTCTGCGTAAAAATGAACGCGCGGGTCAAGCCCGAGCTTGACAGATCATTCGAGCGGCCGGCCGGTGACGGCGGTCAGCTCGCGCGCAACCCGGTCGGACATCTGGCCGGTGATCGGCAGCTTGCGCTGACGCTCGAATTTCTCGATCGCCGTCTGGGTATCCGCGTCGACGATGCCGGTCGGGTCGATCTGACCGTAGCCGAACTCGGTGAGCGCACGTTGTACCGCCATGACGCGACGTGACGGCGCCAGCATCTCGGCGATCGGATCGGCGGGGCGGACCGGCGGCGTCGGGGTATGGACCGCGGCCTGGCGCGTCTTGGGCGGCGCGCGCAGGACACTGCGCAACAGCGCCTCGCCCGGCTCGGCGGTCGGCTTGAGCCCTGCGGCCTGCTCGAAATCGCGGATCGCCGCGTCGGTCCTCGGGCCGTAACGGCCGTCGACCGTCCCGTCATAGTAGCCGCGGCGCCCCAGTTCACGCTGGATGTCGGCGATGACGGCAGTAGCCGGTCGCGCCGCCGGCGGCGGTGCTGCGCCGGTATCCACCCCGCGCATACGTTCGGTCGGTCGCAGCGTCGAGACGCCGGCGACGCGCATATCGCGCACGGCGATCGGACCGCTGCCAATGCCGCTCGTGACCATCGGTGCCGGATGCGGCCCCGGCTGCAGAAACAGCATGTTGACCACGATCATGATGGCCGCGAAGGCGCCGACCGCGAATCCGACGGCGTCGCGGTGGCTCCATCCCAGGTTCGCGAGGAAGCGCCGCGGCGGACCGTGTTCCGCGATATCCTCGTCCACGTCGGCGCTGCGGCCCTTGCGAGCGGCGTTACGCACTGATCTTGATCCTGTGATCCGGCGCGTCGTGCGCGGGCAATGCGACACGGCGGCCGATCGTCGCCGGCTCCCCGTGCTTGGCCGCCCGTTCGCAGTCGAGCGGAAGGCGAACGGTAACGCGCGTCCCCTCCCCGAGACGGCTCGCGATTTCCATTGCGCCGCCATGCAGCGTCAACAACCCCTTCACGATCGAGAGGCCGAGGCCGGTGCCGTCGTGGTGGCGATCGTACGACGAACGGGCCTGGAAGAAAGGGTCGCCGATGCGCGGCAGGTCGTCGGCGCCGATGCCTACGCCGGTGTCCTCGACGGTGATCGCGATGAACTGTCCTTCGCCCTGCGCCCTGACCGTGATGCGGCCGCTGCGGCGCGTGAACTTGATCGCGTTCGACATCAGATTGAGCATGATCTGTTGCAGCGAGCGCTTGTCGGCGACGATTTCCGGCAGGTCGGCCGGCAGCGCCGTCACCAGCTCGACGCCCGCTTCGCGCGCCTTCAACCCCAGGAGATCGCAGCAGTCCTCGACCACCTGCGCGGGCACGAACGGCTCCGGCGTGATCTCGAAATTGCCCGACTCGATTTTCGACATGTCGAGAATTCCGTTCACCACCGAAAGCAGGTGGTGGCCGGACTCGTTGATCAGGTGCGCATATTCGTGCCGCCGCTCGGCGTCGATCATCAGCGCACCTTCCTTGGTCAGCATCTCCGAGAAGCCGATGATGGCATTGAGCGGGGTGCGCAATTCGTGGCTCATGGTCGCCAGGAAACGGCTTTTGGCGGCGTTCGCGCGCTCGGCCTCGGCATGCGCCTCTTCGAGTGCCTGTTCCTGCTGCTTGCGGCTGGTGATATCGCGCATCACGGCGACGACTTCGCGCTCGGCCGCTTCGGCCGCGACCGCCTGGTCGAGCGCGCGGCACCGCATCTCGACCCAGATGAATTCGGCGGTGGCGGCATTGCGGCGGACGCGGAACTCGATCGAACGGCTTTCGCCGAAGGTAGCCGAATCCGCGAGCGCCGTAAGGTAGGCGGGCCGATCGCCGACATGCACGCGGTCGAACAGGCCCTGGCCCAGGAGCTCCTGCGCCTTGGCGCCGACAAGCGATTCGGCAGCCGGCGAGACAAACAGCACGGCGCCATTGCGAGCGTGGCGCGTAATCACGTCAGTCATGTTGCGGGCGAGCAGGCGGTAACGGTCCTCCTCCGCATAGAGCAGCCAGAAGCTGGTACGCGCGAGCGATTCGGCGCCGAGCGCCAGCCCGGTCGCGTAGAGCGCCGCCGAAATGATGCCAAGCGCGGCCAGCGCCGCCTGCTCGTGCTCGATCGGAACGGCAGGCGGCAGCAGGTCGAGCATGCCCATGAACAGCAGGAAACCGGCACCGCCGAGCGCGAAGGTCGAGGCCAGCGCCACCACCCGGCGCGACGCCGACAGCGCGGCTTCGAGTGGAACGACCACCAGCCAGATGGCCGCGAAAGAGCCGATGCCACCCGACTTCACCGCGACCACGGTCACCAACCCGGTGAGCGCGAGCGAGGACAGAACATGCGCGCTTTCGTACTGGCCGGTGCGGGAGAGGAAATAGGCGATGAGGATCGGCGCGACCAGCCAAGCGAATACGATGACCTCGAGCACGCTCGGCACGCCGCGCAGCGCCACATAGACCGGGAAGGAGGCCAGCGCCGCCAGGCTCCCCAACAGACGCGGTGCGATGAAGGCGCGGTGACGCGACGACGTCAGCGCGTCGCGTTGCGCGGTGGGATGGATCAACGTATCGACGTAATCACGGATTGGTGCAAACAGACCCACGTGCCCTGGCACGTCCGGCGTTGCAGACGCGCTCCCCTTTATTAAGGCGGGGATCGTCTCAGAGTCCGCTTAAGCGAACGCTAAAAGCAGGCCGGCGCACGCCAAGCCTCGCGATCTGCGACGGCTTCCACTGTCCTATTTTGCGGCATCTGCACCGAATGGTGAATCATCGGTTGCCGCGCCCGGCGGGCGCGGCGCGCCATCGGGCCGGAACGGATCGCGCGTCAGGCGAATTCGTGCCGTTTTGCCCGGCCCGGCCCGCATTGATTCAAATTTTACCAAAATTGCGATCATTCAAATTTTCCGAAAAATCGCAGACCATTCGTCTCGAATATGGACAAAAACGAAGGCGGCAAGCCAACCGCACCTTCAAGCCTGCCTGCTAGCCTCCCCTCCAATGCGGCCGATAAGCCGCGGGGTAACAGGGCAGGGTCATGCGCTTTCTCTTCCGAATGGCGTTCTGGTTGTGCGTCGTTCTGGTCTTGCTGCCGAGCGCCGGCTCGCAGCCTGCGCCGAAATCGCAGGTCAGCGCGGGCGAGGCATTCTGGGCTGCCAAGGTGGCGCTTGCCGACATGCAAGGGTTCTGCGAGCGGCATCGCGAGGCCTGCGACGTGGGATCGCAGACCGCGGTCACGCTCGGCCAGCGCGCCCAGGTCGGCGCCAAGATGCTTTATGAGTTTCTGAGCGAGCGGTTCGGGGACGAGTCGGGATCGGTGCACGCCACCGGTTCCGTCCCGTTCCCGGCCGCACGTCGCTCGCAGAACACCCTGCGGCCGGACGATCTCGCTCCCGCCTGGCGCGGCCCGCAACCGGTCCGCGTGGCCGGCGCCGGCTGAGCCACAGGGCGCGGCCGCAAAACGACCGCGTTCCGAGTGACGTTCCCCTCGGTTTCCCCGTATTCGCGCGGGCCGTCCTCGCCTATATAAGGGCCATGAACGACACGCGGGCCGCGGGCGCGGCCGAACCTATCGACGCCATCATCGACGACTTCTCCGTGCTCGAGGAGTGGGACGATCGCTACCGCTATGTGATCGAGCTCGGCCGCAAGCTTGCGCCCCTCGACGAGCGCGACCGCAACGAGCGCAACAAGGTGCAAGGCTGCGCCAGTCAGGTCTGGCTCGCCACGACGGTCCGTCCGGACGGAGCGGGCGGTCCGGTCCTGAGCTTCGTCGGCGACAGCGACGCCCACATCGTCAAGGGGCTCATCGCGATCCTGTTCGCCACCTATTCTGGCCGGCACGCCCGCGACATCCTCGCGACCGATGCCGTCGCGCTGTTCGACAAGCTGGGCTTGCGCGAGCATCTCACGCCGCAACGCTCGAACGGATTCCGCTCCATGGTCGAGCGCATCCGCACCGATGCCAAGGCGGCGCTGGCGACGTCCTAAAGCGTGATCCCGAAAAGTGGTTTCCACTTTCGGGCTGTGCTTTAGTTCGGCTTGGTCACCGGAGCCTTGCAGACGAAATCAATCGTCGCGCGGGTACCCTTCCCCGGAGCGGTTTCGACGCTGAAGTCGGTTTTTGCATTTTCCCGCAAGCTCTGGACGATGAGCGCACCCAGCCTCCCTGGAACCGGCCACGTTGTGCCCTCGGGGAGCCCGACTCCGTCGTCCGCCACGACTACGCGATATTTGTTCCCGTCCTCATGAAGGCATCGGAGAGTGAGAACGCCGCCACCACGTCCGTTGAACGCGTACTTGAACGAGTTGGTCAGCAGCTCGTTGACGACGAGACCGACGGGCATGGCAACGTTGATCGAGACCGGCGCATAGTCGACCTTCAGGTCGAGCCTAATTCCGTCGACCGCATAGGTGTGCATGACAGCCGAGGCGATTTGGCTGAGATAGTGTCCGAGGTCGACGGTCCGCCCGAACCCGTCGGCCGACAGGTCGCGGTAGAGCAGTTGCAGGGACTCAATTCGTCCTGCGAGTCTGTCCAGATTGACGGTGTCTCCGTTGCGCTGGTTTCGCGCGTCAAGCCGAATGAGGGCGGTGATAAGCTGCAGGTTATTCTTGACGCGGTGCTGAATCTCCTTGAGCAGCATGTCCTTGTCACGGAGCTGGCGCGCAAATTCTTCGCGCTGAGCCCGCTCCCGCGTGGTCACATCGATGATTGCAACGATGCGGTAATTCTCGATGCTATCCGCATTCTCGATGATGCCTGTGTAGGCTTCGACCAGAATGGGTTTCTGGCTCTCCAGTCGAAACGTCCCCAGAAAATCCTCCCACTTCTGCAAAGCATGGTCCATCGTGACCTGAGGATTAACGTCATCCTTGAATGCATTTAAGATTGACCAGTCACAGCCTTTGATGTCCGCAAAGATCTGCCCGGTGAGGACTTCATACGCCTTATTCGCGAACACGATGCGTTGGTCGCCGCGAAGAAGCTTTGAAATGACAATCGCGATTGGGAGGTGGTCGAGGAAAAGTCGGAACTCTTCGATATCGACGGCCTTCGCAAGCTCCATCGAGTCGAAGAGTTCGCTAATCTGCTCGGATGTCGGTACCGCGTCCTTAGCCATGGCTGGTCCTGCTTTTTATCCTTCTCCCAAGGCGTGCTGGCTTGTCGGTGCTACCTGATTTGGGCCGAGATAAGGCGGATCGGACCACAGGGGGAGCCACGCCAAAGCGCTGCTCCTTGTCCGCCGCTGGCCCGCACCTCAATAGCTCCAGGCGAACTCACTCGCCGAGCACGAATTCCCCATCTGGAGCGAGCCAGGTCCGGACCGCGGCGCGCGCCGCGCCACGCGCTTCCGCCGCGTAGCCATAGTGCCGCGCCAACCGATCGAGCCCGAGCTGGAGCACAACCTTGGCCGATCGCGACGGCCAGCCGCGCTCGCGCTCGATGTCCTCGAGTCCCTTGAGGAAGCAGCAGACATCGAGCAGCAACCCGGTGAACTCCGGGCCGACCGCTTCCAGCGCGCTGCGCACGCGCTGACGCGCCACGAGGACGGCGTCCGTGAATGTCGCAGTGCGCGCGCCACTGCGCCGGTCCTGCGCCACCGACGAGGTCCAGTTCGCCGTAACGCGGGGCATGAGCTGGGCGCGGGTGAAATCGGCGCGCAGCCGCTCGCCGGACTGAAGCTGCTCGGGCGAGATCAACGCTCGGCCGGCGCGCGACTTGCGGCGGGCGAGCCAGGCCAGCGGGCTTTCGGCCGCGTCGATGGCGACGCTCCTGCGGCCTTCGGCGGTCCGGATCTCACCCTGGCAGCCGCCGAGATGTTGCCCAAGGAATGGGTCGATTGTGCCGGCGCGCGCGAACGCGCGGCGCGCCAGATGGGCGCGGCCGGCGGCATTGATCTCGAGCATGCCGTCAGCGCAGCGCTGCACCAGGTCGTTTGCGATGAGAATCTCGGCGGCATCGCCGCCATGAGGACGCGCGCCGCGTTCCGCAAGGGACGCGAGCAAACGCTCCGCGGCCTTACCGATCGACGAGGAGACGCGCGCGCTCATGAACGCACCTGTGCGCACGCGCCGCACGCAACGCAGGTCAGCAAAAAATTGCAAAGGATTCGGCCCATCACGCCTCCCATCGGCTTCTTGGGGTGAAATTCCTAGATACTAGGAATTTCATCCGGAAGTCAAGCCAATGTGCGTCAGGCCGATGTCAGGTAAGCCGCGCTGGACAAGCCACGATAACAACAGACACGGCGACGGGGTCCGCTACCGGCGGCGGCGGCGCTGCTGACCGAGTCCCATCTGCTTGGCCAATTGGGAGCGGGCGGCCGCATAATTCGGGGCAACCATCGGATAGTCCGGCGGCAGTCCCCATTTCTCCCGGTATTGCTCGGGCGTCATGCTGTATTGAGTGCGCAGATGGCGCTTGAGCGACTTGAACTTCTTGCCGTCCTCAAGACACACGATGTGGTCCGGCGTGATCGATCGTTTGACCGACACCGCCGGCCGCAAGGGCTCGTTCGGCACGTCGCCCTGCCCGCTCGACACCCGCGTCAGCGCCGAGTGGACCTGGTTGATCAGGGTCGACAAATCCTGTGCTGGCACCGAGTTGTTGCTGACATACGCTGAAACGATCGTCGCCGTCAGGCTGATAAATGATCCGCCAGAACTGTTGTCGTTCATTGGATATCTGTCCCTGCTGCCGGATTGACCTTCAGGTCCGCCGATCACGACCGGATCTCTCAGGTATTGACCGCATTTCGCGCCGAAACAGGCCGTTCAAGCCCCAGGCCCATGGAATCGGCAAACCTGATTTGTCTATGCTTTTATCGTCTTATCTTGGCAACGCAAGAACAGTTTATCTCATGCGACAAAGTAAGCCCCGGGTATTGTTGCGATCATCTCGAAATTAGACTTCAAATTGACGCGAGGGTATTCGCGGAAGCGGCCTAAGTAGAGGATTTTGGAATGAGAAGGCAGCCGGCGCCTACAACTGCGTCTGCTGCGATGCGCCGCTGTTTTCGTCCGAGACCAAGTTCGATTCCGGCACCGGCTGGCCAAGCTTCTGGACGCCGACCGCCAACGAGGCGGTAAGCGAGCACACCGACAATTCGTGGTTCATGGCGCGCACCGAGGTGCGCTGCAACGCCTGCGACGCGCATCTTGGCCACGTATTCCCGGACGGCCCGCGGCCAACAGGCCTGCGCTATTGCATCAACGGCACGGCGCTCATGCTTGCATCGGGCGCGCCGAAAACGTGACGGAATGCTACGCGTTGCTCTCGATGTGCGCGCGCAGCTCGGCGATCGAACCAAATCGCACCATACCCTGCGGGAGCTGCGCCTCGATCGAGCCATCGGCATAGAGGGTATAGGCCATGCCATCGACCACACCGGACTTCAGCACCGCCACCGGACGCGGCGCTTCCACCGGCGGCGGAGCGATCTCGTCCGGCTGGGGCGCCGGCTCGACCGGCTGAGACAACGGTTCCGGCTCGGCAACCTGGACCGCCGCGGCAGCGACGACCGGCCGCTCTTCAAGGACAGGCTGTCCGTCGCCTTCCTGGCCCGGGCGTTTCGGCCAGACGGCATCAAAGGATGCTTGCTGCGGCGCCCGCGGCCGCGCCCGGAGCAGGAAATCGAGGCGCGGCTCGCGCGCCCCATCCGCAGCCACCTCAGCCGGCTGCGGATGAGCCGGCAATTGCGGTTCGGGCTGTGTCGCCGCCTGCGAGCCATTCGGTGACAGGGGAACGGCATCCGGCACCACCCGGTCGGGCCGCGGAATGCTGGAACGCAGGCGCTCTATTGCGGAAGCGGAGACATTCAGCGCCGCGGCATCGCCGACCGGCGGCGTCACAGGCTGCTCGACACGGGCGGAAGGTTCGGGCGCCGCCGGCTGGACCTGTTCAGCGGAGCGTTGAGTGCTGGCGGCCGGGCGCGGCGTTCGCAGCGCGTCGGCAAGCCGCGAAAGCTCGGCCACGGTGGCCGCAAGGCCAACGACGACAAACCCTCCAACCATCGCCGTCGTGCCGGCCAGGATCAGCGTATTGGCCAGCGCTATGTCGCTGATTGGAATACCAAATCCAATCGCGACCACGCCTGCCGCGGTGAGCAGGATACCCAGCACCAGCAAAGCTACAGACATGACGCTAACGCCCCGGACCCATGTAGCCACAGCAAGCAGCCCCCGCCCGCTATGGTTACTGGAGAATTCTGACGCTGTTCTTGACCGTCCGCAATAACGAATTGCGGCCGATCTGCCACAATCTTAATCTTGCTTAACGGCCCCGGGGAGATGCCCAGGGCCACCCTGACCCTGGATTCAGCCGCACGCCCCGATCCGCCGGCGCGGAACCTTCCGCACCGGCCAGCCATTAAGCAGTGGCATCACCAACAAGCAGTGGCATCACCAACGGCGCCAAGCGATGAAACTCGTCCGCAGAGCGATACCGGCTCGGGCGCCCCTACAGGCCCGCGTTCTGCTGCGCCACCATGCAATAGAGCATGGGGAGCGACAGCATGGTGTTGATCCGCGAGGTCATGCCGGCGAGCCGCGCGGCCGACGCCTTCTCGTCGGCGGACGCCTCGACCAGGCCGAGTGCCTTCTTCTGGTTCGGCCAGATGATGAACCAGACATTGAAAGCCATGATCAGCGCCAGCCACATGCCGATGCCGATGGCATGGTGGCCCTTCTGCAAGAGCAGCGCCTGCACAATGTAGCCGTTCATCCAGGCCAGCAGCAGCCCGGTGAGCACGGTCGCGGCCGCACCGTGTCGGAACCAGAACAGCGCGTTGGGGGCGATGAATTTCGAGACCGCGGCGCGATGCTCGACTGGTTGGATCGTCGGCATGGTCGGCGTCTGCACGAAGTTGAAGTACCAGAGCAGCCCGATCCACATCACGCCGCTGAGAACATGCAGCCAGCGCATGATAAAGGTCCAGTAGTTGTGGTCGGGACGCACGTACTGGCCGCTGATGAGACCGACGACCAGGATCAGCACGATCAGAAGAACGACGCCGGCAATCAGCGTCTTCTGCAGCGACTGAAAAAATGCCGCCATGGAGCCCCCCTATGGAATTAGAACAGTTCAAATCCAGCGTCACGATAGCACAGGCGTTGGGCCGCTCAACCGCCTGCGCAACGCCCGCGGGCCGCAGATCCAGCTTTTGCCGCAGCGCGAAAGCCACCCTTGCAATGGCGGAATGGCGATGTTGACCGCAGCCATTTGCACCGGACGCGACCGCCTCTAAAAGAAGCGCTTCATCGACTGCATTGAGGAGACCACGATG
>JBOHIG010000291.1:0-11432 GCA_050725815.1 Xanthobacteraceae bacterium | reverse complement strand
ACCCTGCATGGCGCTGAGCGTCTGCGCGACCACGATGCGTCGGCCAACCTGATGCCGGAGCCGCTCACCTACTATTATTTCGGCGGCCCGATTTCTGAGGCCGTTGCGGCTGTACGGGAGGCGCGGGGAGGGCTCGGCCATGTCGCCGCCGTCGGCCTCGGGACCGGCAGCCTTGCTTGCCATCGGCGGGCCGAGGAAGCCTGGACATTCTACGAGATCGACCCCGAAGTCGTTCGGATCGCGCGCGATCCGAACATGTTCTCCTTTCTGACGACGTGCACACCCGAGGCGACGGTCGTTGTTGGCGATGCGCGCCTCACGCTGTCGGCGTCGGCGCAACGCTACGGCCTCATCGTGCTCGATGCATTTTCCTCCGACGCCATCCCGGTCCATCTGCTGACCCGTGAGGCGCTGGCTGGCTACCTCGCGCGGCTTGCGCCCGGCGGCGTCATCGTCATGCACATTTCAAATCGTCATATGGAGCTTGGCCGAGTGGTGGCGGCGGTGGCGGCCGCCGAAGGACTTGTCACCTATCTCAAGCAGGACGACCGGCCGGACGCGCAACCGCCCGATTTTAAGATGAACGCGATTGTTGCGGCGCTTGCACGAAATCCCGCCGATCTGGGCGATTTGCCGCAACGCGCAGGCTGGCGCGAGGTCAAGCCGGAAGCGCGCATCGCCGCCTGGACCGACGACTATTCCGACATCCTCGGTGCGATCCTGCGCAAGAAGCTTGGATGGTGACAGCGTTCGGGTCTGTCAGGCACGTTTGGCTTTGACGGCTTCGAGCTCGGCGAGCGCCTGCAATATCGCCAGCGCCTGGATGACCGACGCTCGGCGGACTTGCGCACGACCGATGTCGCCGTACTGGCACTCCTGATGCACCAGCCTGCCGCTGCGCGTGGCAGCCGCGAAATGCACCAGACCGATCGGCTTGCCGTCCGTGGCGCCGCCCGGTCCGGCGATGCCGGTGATTGAAACCGCGAGATCGACCGGCGCGTGTGCAAGGACGCCCTTGGCCATGGACTCTGCGGTTTGCCTGCTCACCGCGCCGAATTGTTCGAGCGTGGCCGCGGGGACGCTCAGCATGACCTGCTTTGCCGCATTGCTGTAGGTGACGAAACCGCGGTCGAGGACGTCAGAGGAACCCGCGATGTCCGTCAGCGCCGCGGCCACGAGCCCGCCGGTGCAGGATTCCGCCGTGGCGATCTTGAGTCCGCGATCTCGGCAGAGATCGAGCAGCGACGTTGCGCGATCCGCCAGCTCCCGGTCCGCCATCAGTCGCTCCAGGGCAGCCGTACCGTTGCCGTGGCGTAGGCCACGATGCCTTCGCCACGGCCGGTGAAGCCGAGTTTCTCGCTGGTGGTCGCCTTGACCGCCACGCGATCGATCGCGATGCCGGCGATCTCCGCCACGCGCGCGCGGATCGCATCGCGATGCGGGCCGATGCGCGGCGCTTCGCAAACGACGGTGACATCGAGATGTGCGATGAGGCCGCCGCGCGCACGCACGCGTTCAAGCGCGAAGGCGAGGAACCGGTCAGAGGAGGCGCCGCGCCACTGCGGATCGCTCGGCGGGAAGTGCACGCCGATGTCGCCTTCTGCCAGCGCGCCGAGGATCGCGTCGACCAGCGCATGCAGCACCACGTCGGCGTCGGAATGTCCGGTGACGCCGCGCGCATGCGCGATGCGCACACCGCCAAGCCAGATGTGATCGCCGTCGGCAAACTGGTGCACATCGACCCCAAAGCCCGTGCGAACGTCGTTGAGTGCGGCAATGCGCGCCGCCTGGGCACGCGTGAAATCGTCCGCGGTGGTCAATTTCACGTTGCCAACCTCGCCTTCGAACGTCGTCACGGTCAAGCCCGCCCATTCCGCCAATGCTGCGTCGTCGGTGAAATCCTCACGGGCGGATGCCTTCGCGCGCTCGTGCGCCGCGAGCAGCTTGTCGAAGCGAAACGCCTGTGGCGTCTGCACAATTCGCAACTGCGCACGGTCGGGCGTGCCGGTGACGGTTCCGCTGGCATCGACGGTCTTCACCGTGTCTGTCACTGGCAGCACGGGCACCGCCGCCCCAGCCGTTGCAGCCGCGGCGATCGCGCGGGTGATGAGGGAAGGCGACGCAAACGGCCGCGCCGCATCGTGAATCAGCACGATATCGGGCTTCCGAGGCATAAGCGCCTCAAGTCCCGCGCGCACCGACGCCTGCCGCGTGGCCCCGCCAAGGACCGGCGCAAGCAGTTCAAGGCCCTCCGCCGCCCGCTCGAAGAAGACGCGATCGTCGGCGTGGATAACCGGCTGAACAGCACTGATCTCGCGATGCTCGGTGAAAAGCACGAGACTATTCCGGATCGCCGGGCCGCCGACGATCGTCCGGTATTGTTTCGGCACGGTGCCGCCCGCGCGCAGCCCGCGCCCGGCAGCGACCACGACCGCCGCGATGGTTCCTGCCATCTGTGCAAGTCCAAAAGTGAAGCCCGGTGATGGGATTAGCGCGTCGCGCCGCCGCCGCAAACCGGGATTTCCACTATGCGACGGCGGGGAATTCATCGGAATGGGAAATTTTGCGGTGCAGCACTTGCTTGCCTCAGGTGAATTGGCTAAAGTCTATGCAGTGCCACCCACCGCCTAATTCGTGTGCAGGACTGCTAAGTGACTTTGGCAGACACAGATTTTCGCCCCAAGCCGGTCAGGATCGGGCCGCACAGCCTGCCCAATGGCGTGCTGCTGGCACCGATGTCGGGGGTTACCGATGCGCCCTTCCGGCGGCTGGTTGCGCGGCTGGGGGCAGGGCTGGTGATCTCCGAGATGACCGCCTGCGCCAAGCTCATCGAGGGCCGACGCGACGCGCGGCTGCGCATGGCGGGGCACGGCGAGGGGCTGCATGTCGTGCAGCTTGCCGGCTGCGAGGCGCGCTGGATGGCGGAAGGCGCCCGCATCGCGGAAGCCGGAGGCGCGGCGATCATCGACATCAACATGGGTTGCCCGGCACGCCACGTGACCGGCGGCGACTCGGGCTCGGCATTGATGCGCAATCTCGATCACGCTCTGACGCTGATCGAGGCGACCGTCGCCGCCGTGTCGGTGCCGGTAACGCTGAAGATGCGGCTCGGCTGGGACGACCGGTCGCTCAATGCGCCGGAACTCGCACGTCGCGCACAGGATGCGGGCGTGCAGCTCATCACCGTGCACGGGCGCACGCGCTGCCAATTTTACAAAGGCCGCGCCGACTGGCGCGCAGTCCGCGCCGTCAAGCAGGCGGTCTCGATTCCGGTCGTCGTCAACGGCGACATCGAAAGCTTTGCCGACGCCGACGCCGCGCTCGTTTCCTCCGGAGCCGACGCAGTGATGGTTGGACGGGCGGCGCAAGGCCGGCCGTGGCTGCCGGGACAGATCGCGCGCTATCTCGCGACCGGCCGCCGCGAGGCGGCTCCCGCGCTCGCAGCCCAGCTTACGCTCACGCTGCGGCTCTACGACGAAATGCTCTCGCACCACGGCACGATCGGCCTGCGCCATGCGCGCAAGCATCTCGGCTGGGCGTTAGACACCGCCGCCGAGACGGCCGGTGCGCCGGCCACGCTCCTGAAAGCCCATCGCCACGCGACGCTGACGCAGGAGACGCCGTACGCTGTCCGCAGCCGCCTTGCCGAAGCCTTCGACGCATTTTCTGGAGGGCAGAGGATCGCGGCATGACGCGCCTGGAGCCGATGCCGACGCCTTCAGGCGCCGCCGATGCGGTGCTCGATGCGCTGCCGCATCCTGTGGTCATGGTGTCGGCGGATGGACGCATCGCCAATGCCAATGCCGCCGCCGAGCATTTCTTCGAGGCCTCGCTTCCGCTGCTGCGGCGTCATTCGCTCGGCGATCTGGTACCGTTCGGAAGTCCGCTGCTGGCCTTGATCGACCAGGTCCGCGCGCGCGGCGCTGCCGTCAACGAGTACAAGGTCGATCTCGGCACCCCGCGCAATCCCGGCGAGCGGCTGGTCGATCTCTATGTCGCGCCGCTGCCTGAACGTCCCGACCACGTCGTGGTGATGCTGCAGGAGCGCACCATTGCCGACAAGATGGACCGTCAGCTCACCCATCGCGGCGCCGCGCGCTCCGTGACCGCTCTCGCGGGCATGCTCGCGCATGAGATAAAGAACCCGCTCTCAGGCATCCGTGGCGCGGCGCAGCTTCTGGAGCAATCGGCGACCGACAGCGATCGCACGCTGACACAACTGATCTGCGACGAGGCCGACCGGATCGTGAGGCTCGTCGACCGCATGGAGGTGTTCACCGACGAGCGGCCGGTGGAACGTGAGCCGGTGAACATCCATGTCGTGCTCGACCGCGTGAAGCGGCTCGCCAATTCGGGTTTCGCTCGCCACATCAAGTTCACGGAGGAATACGACCCGTCTCTGCCTCCGGTGCTTGCCAATCGCGATTTGTTGATCCAGGTGTTCCTCAACTTGGTCAAGAACGCCGCCGAGGCGATCGACGAGGGCGCCACCGACGGCGAGATCCATCTCACCACCGCGTTTCGTCCGGGCGTCCATTTGACCCGGCCGGGAAGCAAGGAGCGGGTGTCGCTGCCGCTCGAGTTCTGCGTCAAGGATAACGGGCCGGGCGTTCCCGAAGATCTGCTGCCGCATCTGTTCGAGCCGTTCGTGACAACGAAAGCGAGCGGTTCGGGTCTCGGGCTCGCGCTCGTGTCCAAGATCGTCGGCGATCACGGCGGCATCATCGAGTGCGAGTCGCAACCGCGTCACACGACGTTTCGAATTCTCATGCCGATGTATTTGGGTAACGACGCCGAGCCGGGCGGCGTTGCCTGAAGGGGACAAAGATGCCTGCGGGAAGCATCCTGGTGGCTGACGACGATGCGGCGATCCGCACCGTGCTCAATCAAGCCCTGTCGCGCGCCGGCTACGAAGTGCGCTCGACCAGCAACGCCGCTACCTTATGGCGATGGATCAGCCAGGGCGACGGCGACCTCGTCATCACCGATGTGGTGATGCCGGACGAGAATGCATTCGATCTCTTGCCACGCATCAAGAAAGTGCGGCCCGACCTGCCGGTCGTGATCATGAGCGCGCAGAACACGTTCATGACTGCGATCCGCGCTTCCGAGCGCGGCGCTTACGAATATCTGCCCAAGCCGTTCGACCTCAAGGAATTGATCGCGATCGTCGGCCGCGCGCTGTCCGAACCCAAGGATCGCACGCGTGCCGCCGCCAAGCCGGACGAGTTCGACGCCATCCCCCTGGTCGGCAGGTCGCCGGCAATGCAGGAAATCTACCGCGTGCTGGCGCGGCTGATGCAGACCGACCTGACGGTGATGATCGCGGGCGAGTCGGGTACCGGCAAGGAGCTCGTGGCGCGCGCTCTACACGATTACGGCAAGCGTCGCGGCGGGCCGTTCGTGGCGATCAACATGGCGGCGATCCCGCGCGATCTCATCGAGTCGGAGCTGTTCGGCCACGAGAAAGGGGCCTTCACCGGAGCCAACGCCCGCAATGCAGGGCGTTTCGAGCAGGCCGAGGGCGGCACGCTCTTCCTCGACGAGATCGGCGACATGCCGATGGAAGCGCAGACCCGCCTGCTGCGCGTGCTCCAGCAGGGCGAGTACACGACCGTCGGCGGCCGCACCCCGATCAAGACCGACGTGCGGATCGTCGCCGCGACCAACAAGGATCTGCGCATCCTGATCCAGCAAGGCCTGTTCCGCGAGGACCTGTTCTTCCGTCTCAACGTGGTGCCGCTGCGGCTGCCGCCCTTGCGCGAGCGCAGCGAGGACATCCCCGACCTGATTCGGCATTTCCTCACTCTAGTGGCCCGCGAAGGCCTGCCGCTCAAGCAACTCGACCCGGCGGCGCTCGACCGGCTCCGCCGCTACCGCTGGCCAGGCAACGTGCGCGAGCTTGAGAACCTCGCACGCCGGCTCGCCGCGCTGTATCCGCAAGAGACAATCACCGGCGCCGTGATCGATGCTGAGCTCTCGCAGCCGGCGGTAACGTCGATCGGCGAAGAGGCGCGCGCCGACGACGACCTCTCCGGCGCTGTCGAGCGGCATCTTGCCGCTTATTTCGCAAGCTGCGGCGAGGGGCTGCCGCCGCCCGGGCTCTACCATCGCATCCTGCGCGAGATCGAGCATCCGCTGTTGACAGTGACGCTGGCAGCCACGCGTGGCAACCAGATCAAGGCGGCCGACCTGCTCGGACTCAACCGCAATACCCTGCGCAAGAAAATCCGCGATCTGGATATCCAGGTATTCCGCGGCAGCAGTTGAGGCGCGTGCGTCACCCAGGCTGGAACGGCCAGAACAAGGCGATCAGCGGCACGCCGACAACGACCACCATGATGGACAGCGGCAACCCGAGCCGCCAGTAATCACCGAAGCGGTAGCCGCCCGGGCCCATGACCAGCGTGTTGCATTGGTGGCCGATCGGGGTGAGGAAGTCGCACGCAGCGCCGATCGCGACCGCCATCAGAAAGGCATCGGGGCCGTAGCCGAGCTTGGCGGCATAGCCGGCCGCAATCGGCCCCATCACCAGCACGGTCGCTGCATTGTTGAGGAACGGCGTCACCGCCATGGCCACGACCATGACCAAGCCGAGCGTTGCGACCGGTGGTAGCACCTCGCCCGCACGCGAGAGCCAGTCGGCGATCAGGTCGGTGCCGCCGGTCGAGCGCAGCGCATCGCTGACCGGGATCAGCGCTCCGATCAGGATGAGGATCGGCCACTCGATAGCCTCGTAGGCTTCCCGCAAGCTCAAAGCCCGGATCAGCAGCATCACGACCGCCGCGCCGAAGAATGCGATCGCCACCGGCACTACGTGCAGGCTGACGAGCAGCATTGCTGCGCCGAGCACCGTGAGCGGAAGGAAGCTGTGACGTCCGGCTCCGAGCCGCAGGTCGCGCGCGGCAAGCGGCAAACAGCGCAGCTCGCCGAGTGCCTCGGGCATGGTGTTGAGATTGCCTTGCAGGACGATCACGTCGCCGGGCTTCAGCCTTACAGAGCGCATCTGCCGCGTGATACGCTGCCCGCTACGGCTGACCGCCAGCAGATTCACCTGGTAGCGCTGGTAAAGACGAAGTTGCGACGGCGTGCGGTCGACGAGCATAGAATCGTCGGTGATGACTGCCTCCATGACGCCGATATCGTCGTGTGGGGTATCGGATTCCATCTCCTTCTCGTCGCGCACCAGGCGCAGCTTCGCCTCTCCGACGACGCGCTCCAGCGTATCGGGCTCGCCCTGCAGGAGCAGGATGTCGTCGGCCTTGAAGATGATTCTGTTCGAGGGGTCGTAGCGGCGCAGACGGCCGCGCAGGACCATCAGCACGTCGACCTCGTCCTCGAACTGCTTCTTAAGATCGCCGATGGTCTTGCCGACGATCGAGGAACCTTCCGGGACCATCACCTCGGTGGTGTAACCCTCGAGATTGAAAGCAGCGTCCATCGACGCTTGGCCTTTGCGCCCGCGCGGCAGCAGGCGATAGCCGAAACTGAGGAAGATCACGCCGGCGACCGCGAGCCCAATTCCCACCGGCGTGAAGTCGAACATGCCGAACGGCTCGCCGACGATCTCCTCGCGCACGCGCGATACGATGATGTTGGGCGACGTCCCGATCAGGGTGACGATGCCACCGAGCAGCGAACCGAATGCCATCGGCATCAGCACGGCGGATACGGGCTTGTCGTTGCGGCGCGCGAGCTGGAAGGCGACCGGCATCATCATCGCCAACGCGCCGATGTTCTTCACGAAAGCCGAGAGCACCGTCACAGTAGCGGTGAGCACCACGACCTGCACGCCGGTGCGGGTGAGATAGGGCCCAAGCGGGCGGATCAGGCGCTCGATCACGCCGGAGCGCGCCACCGCCGCGCTGACCAGGAGCGCGCTCGCGACAATGATTACGATGTCTTCGGAGAAGCCGGAAAACGCCTTGTCGTAAGGCACAATACCGGCGGCCACCGCCGCCAGCAGGCCACACAGCGCGACCAGGTCGTAGCGCAGCTTGCCCCAGGCGAACATCGCCATCATCACGAAGAGGATTCCGAACGCAAATGCCTGGGGCAGAGTCATGGACTTGGCGGCCTTGCGCGAACCGGACTGGCAGGAGGAAACGTGGCAGCAGGGGGACAGGTTGCGTCCCGGGTCAATCCGATCTCAGGCGCGCGCCCCGGAATTGTCGCAATCCGGCAACATTGTTGTATAAAAGCATCAGTTCCGCAGGTGGGAGGGGGAAATCCCGCCGTCGCAATATTCCCGTATTCAGTCAGTGGTCGGTCAGAGTCCATGACCAATGTCGGTCAAGCTGCCATCGCCGAACTCGCCGCTGCGGCAACGGCCGCGCCGGGCCGGCTGGCGCGGCTTATGGGGCTGATCGCGGTCGCGCTGGCGCTGCTGTCGGCGCTGGCCACCTTCATGGTGCTGGCCAATCTGACGCCGGTCGCGCCGACCCACGAGATCGTGCTGACCCTTCTAGGGGTCAATGCGCTCACCGTGATGCTGCTGGTCGCGGTCATCGCCTGGGAGGTCTGGCGGGTGATGCAGGCGCGCCGGCGCGGCCGGGCCGGAGCGCGGCTGCATGTGCGGATTGTCGCGCTGTTTTCGGTGATCGCTGCGGTCCCCGCGATCCTGGTCGCGGTGGTCGCCAGCATCACGCTCGACCGCGGGCTCGACCGGCTGTTCTCGCAGCAGACCCAGTCGCTGATCCAGAATTCGCTGATCGTCGCAGAAGCCTATCTGCGCGAGCAGGCGCAGAGCGTGCGCGCCGACGCGATCGCGACCGCGCTTGAATTGGCACGGGCGAAGCCGCTGTTCGATCAGGACCGCGACCAGTTTCATAAATTCGTCAACGCGCAGGCGGGCATCCGCGGACTTCCGGCGGTCATCATGCTCGACCGCGAGCTCAAGGTGATCGATCAGGCTGACGTGCGTATTGACGTGCGGTTCATCCAGCCTTCGCCCGAGGCGCTCGCCACCATTAACGATACCGAGCCGCAGCTTGCGGTGTTCCTGGACGCGCACTATGTCGCGGCCGTCATCAAGCTGCGCAACTACACCGACACCTATCTCTACGTCGCGCGCCTGCTCGACCCGCGAGTGGTGGCGCAGTTGCGCGCCACCCGCGAGGGTGTCAATCAGTTCGCGGAGATCCAGGCGCGCCGGCTTGGCGTGCAGATCGCCTTCGCCCTGATGTACACCGTGATCGCCCTGATCGTGCTGCTGTCGGCGGTCTGGATCGGGCTCAACTTCGCAAACTACCTGGTCGCGCCGATCCGCCGCCTCATCGGGGCCGCGCAGATCGTCTCGACCGGCAACCTCTATGTGCAGGTGCCGACCCGCCGCTCGGAGGGCGATCTCGCCTCGCTCGGCGAGACCTTCAACAAGATGACGCAGGTGTTGCGTACGCAGCGCGATGACATCGTGCGCGCGCGCGACGTTATCGACTCTAGACGCCGTTTCACGGAGGCGGTGCTCGCGGGCGCGAGTGCCGGCGTCATCGGCGTGGATGCGGACGGCCGCATCGCCATCCTCAACCGCTCGGCGGAACGGCTGATCGGGCATGCCGAGGCCACGGCGCTCGGCCGCTCGCTCGACGAGATCGTGCCCGAGCTTGCCGAATTGGTGGCCTCGGCGCGCACGGGCCTGCAGCGCTTGGTGCAGGGACAGGTGACGCTGAGCCGCAACGGGCGCGACCGCATCCTCTCGGTGCGGGTCACCAGCGAGCAGTCCGGCGACGCCGACCGCGGTTATGTGGTGACGCTCGACGACATCACGGAGCTGGTGACGGCGCAACGCACGTCCGCCTGGGCCGACATCGCACGCCGCATCGCGCACGAAATCAAGAATCCGCTCACCCCGATCCAGCTTTCGGCGGAGCGGCTGCGTCGCAAATACGGCGCGTCCATCAAGGACGATCCGGCCGTCTTTCAGCAGTGCACCGACACGATCATCCGTCAGGTCGACGACATCAAGCGCATGGTCGACGAGTTCTCCCAGTTCGCACGCATGCCGAAGGCCGTAATCGGAGCCGAGGATGTGGCCGATACGGTGCGCCAGGTCGTCTTCCTCCAGCGGGTCGGTAACGCCGACATCGAGATCGAGGCCGAGATTGCCGAGGATCCGATGCCCGCGCGGTTCGACCGCCGGCTGATCTCGCAGGCGCTCACCAACATCATCAAGAACGCGACGGAGGCGATTGCGGCGATGCCACAAACGGAACGCGGCCGCGGCCGCATCGCCGTGTCGGCCGAGCGCGACGGCAGCGATATTGTCATCGACGTGGTCGACAATGGCATCGGTCTGCCCAAGGAAAGCCGCAGCCGGCTGATCGAGCCCTATGTGACCACGCGCGAGAAGGGCACCGGCCTCGGCCTCGCGATCGTCGGCCGCATTCTCGAGGAGCACGGCGGTCAGATCGAGTTGTTCGACGCCGCAGACAAGGCGCCGGGCCAGCGCGGGGCATGGATCCGCCTGCGGTTTGCCGCCGAACCCGTGCCGGCCGAAGCGGCCGTCGATGAACCTCTTCCCCATCAGACAGCGACAACAGTTTGATCATGACATCCGACATTCTGATCGTTGACGACGAAGCGGATATCCGGGAGTTGGTTTCCGGCATCCTGCAGGACGAAGGTTATGTCACGCGAACCGCGCGCGACAGCGACGATGCGCTTGCCACGGTCGCGAGCCGCCGGCCGAACCTCGTATTCCTCGACATCTGGCTCCAGGGCAGCCGTCTCGACGGGCTCCAACTGCTCGATGCCGTCAAGCAAGAGCATCCCGAGCTTCCAGTCGTGATGATCTCCGGTCACGGCAACATCGAAACCGCGGTCGCCGCCATCAAGAAGGGCGCCTACGACTTCATCGAGAAGCCCTTCAAGGCCGACCGGCTGGTGCTGGTGGCGGAGCGCGCGCTCGAGAACTCCCGCCTCAAGCGAGAGGTCAAGGCGCTCAAGCAGCTTTCGCCCTTGCCGTCCACGCTGATCGGGCGCTCGCCCTCGATCAATCAATTGCGCGCGACCATCGAGAAGGTGGCGCCGACCAACAGCCGCATCCTGATCGTGGGGCCGTCCGGTTCCGGCAAGGAGCTGGCCGCGCGCACGCTGCACACCCAGTCGGGTCGGGCGCAGGGGCCGTTCATCGTCATCAACGCCGCCGCCATCACACCCGAGCGGATGGAGGTCGAGCTGTTCGGCATCGAGGCTGCCGACGGCGCGCAGGAGCGCCGGATCGGCGCGCTCGAGGAGGCGCATGGCGGCACACTGTTCATCGACGAGATCGCCGATATGCCGCGCGAGACCCAGAACAAGATCCTGCGCGTCTTGGTCGATCAGACCTTTCAGCGCGTCGGCGGCACCAACAAGCTCACCGTCGACGTGCGCATCGTGTCGTCGACCTCGCGCAACATCGAGGCCGAGATCGCCGCCGGCAAGTTCCGCGAGGA
>JBOHIG010000290.1:0-11767 GCA_050725815.1 Xanthobacteraceae bacterium | reverse complement strand
CGCGCAGCGACCGTGCTCACGTCCATGGCGGTGTGGCACTTCGGGCAAACGATCGGCGTCTTGCTGAGATCGTAAAACTTCGCGCTGCAATTGCCGCACAGGCGCTTGGTGCCAAGCTCGGGTTTTGCCACGGTTTATGTTCCTTGAGCGGGTCGGAAATTGAGGTGCTTCACTTGGCCAGTCGAAATGCCGCTGTCAATAGCGGTTGCGGCCGGTTTTTGGACGTCCGAGGTGACCCTTGCCGCTCCCCCGTGGTAGGAGGACGTACCTTCCTTCCCGTGAGGCTGCCGTGAGCCGTTCCGCTGCTCCATGTTCTCTCATCGCCCGCGCCGGCGCCCCGCTCAAGGGCGGCCTGCGCGTCCCCGGCGACAAATCGATCTCGCACCGGGCGCTGATCTTCGGCGCGCTGGCGGTGGGTGAAACACGGATTTCCGGCCTCTTGGAAGGCGAGGACGTGCTCAATACCGCCAAGGTCATGCTGGCGCTGGGGGCGGTGGTGGACCGCACCGGCGAAGGCGAGTGGCGCGTGCGCGGCGTGGGGGTCGGAGGTTTCCGCGAGCCGCGCGGAGTCCTGGACTTCGGCAATTCCGGCACGGGATGCCGGCTGGTCATGGGGGCGGTTGCGGGCTGCCCGGTCACCGCCACGTTCGATGGTGACGCGAGCCTGCGCAGCCGGCCGATGAAGCGCATCCTTGACCCGCTCGCATTGATGGGCGCGCGGGCGGCGGACATGGCCGAAGGCGGCCGTCTGCCGGTCACCATCGAGGGTGCGCGCGATCCGATGCCGATCGTCTATCGCACGCCGGTGCCATCGGCACAGATCAAGTCGGCGGTGCTGCTGGCGGCGCTGGCGGCGCCGGGCGCCACCACCGTGATCGAGACCGAGGCGAGTCGCGACCACACCGAAAAGCTGCTGACGCATTTCGGCGCCGAGGTCTTGGTGGTGTCCGATGGCGAGCACGGCCGCAAGATTACACTTACCGGGCAGCCGGAGCTGGCACCGGCGCCGGTGACAGTGCCGGCCGACCCGTCATCGGCGTCATTTCCCATGGTGGCGGCGTTGATCGTGCCGGGCTCGGAGATCGTCGTCACCGACGTGATGACCAACCCCCTGCGCACCGGTCTGATCGAGACGCTGCGCGAGATGGGCGCCAACATCGAGACGCTCAATCTGCGCAGCGACGTCGGCGAGGAGATGGCCGATTTCCGCGTGCGGGCCTCGGCGCTCAAAGGCGTGGACGTGCCGGCAGGTCGAGCGCCGGCCATGATTGACGAATATCCGGTGCTTGCAGTCGCCGCCGCCTTCGCCGAGGGCGCCACGCGCATGCGCGGCTTGAAGGAGCTGCGCGTCAAGGAATCCGACCGGCTCGAAGCCACCGCCGTGATGTTGCGCACCAATGGCGTTGCCGTCGAGATCGAGGGCGACGACCTGATCGTCCACGGCAAGGGCCGCGCCCCCGGCGGCGGCGTGGTCGCGACGCACATGGATCACCGCATCGCCATGTCGGCGCTAGCGATGGGACTTGCCAGCGACAAGCCGGTGGCGGTGGACGATGCCGCCTTCATTGCCACGAGCTTCCCTGGATTCGTTGCGATGATGCGTGGTCTGGGTGGCGAACTGAGCTGACGCGGCGGTTGGTTCTATGGCGAAGTCGTTCAATCGTGACCAGTTGCTTGCCGCTTTCGATGATATCGGCGGCGCGGCAATCGCTGCTGACACGCGCTTGGACATCGCGGTGTTCGGTGGCTCGGCGCTCATGCTCGCCAGCAATTTTCGCTTTTCGACCGAGGATGTCGATATTGCCGAAATCGGCCAGCCTTGGCCGGATTGGCTTACGCGGGCGGTCGAGCGCATCGCCAAACGCAACGGTTGGGACGAGCGTTGGCTGAACGACGCGGTGGCGACTTTCCTGAGCCCGGTGGCCCGGCCGGAACGCGACTTGTTCTGCTGGGGGACGTTTCCGCGCGGCACCGACAAAGTGGGCCTGACTGTTTTCATTCCCACTGCAAGATACTTGCTGGCGCTAAAACTGAAGGCGTTGCGCGTGGCCAATTTCCAGAAGGGCACGATGGACCTTTCCGACGTGGCCGGATTATTGCAGAGCTTGGAAATCAAGGATGCCGACGAGGCGATCAGCGTACTGCTGGAGTACTATCCAAACAGCAAAGCTGATGTAGAGAAGGCCAGGTTTGTGTTAAGGCATGTCCTGTCGAAGGGAACGACTGACGATGCGCCCCGCTACTCTCGCAGAGACATATGAGCGGATAGTCGCCGGCGAAGAGCTCGATACCGCGCTGGCGGAGTTTCTCGACACGTTCTATCTCGCAACGACGCCCGAAAGTCGTTTCGAGACGTTGCTGCACGAACCGCCCTTGACCGGCAATGCACGGTTCGATGCGCTGGCGGGCGCGGTTGCGGAATATCTGGCGCGGCAATACCGGCTTCCGGCGATTCCTGCCTGGGCATTTGAAGGCGTCCGCTATCTCGACGTGGCATGGCACACGACACCGTTCGACAGCAACGGCATGCGTGAATACCTCGCCTTCGCAAGTCCGGCTGAATTCCGCACCCGGAATATCTTCACGGAAGAACGGCCGTTGCGACGGGCGCGGGCGGGACTGACGCCGAGCCCCACGCTCTCGCCGACGTCATGATCATCGCCATCGATGGGCCGGCAGCGTCGGGCAAGGGCACACTCGGCAAGCGGCTCGCCGGCCATTACGGGCTGCGCCACCTCGACACCGGGCTGATCTATCGGGCGGTCGCCAAGGCGATGCTCGATGCCGGGCACCGGCTCGATGACGTGGCGCGCGCGTCCGGCGCCGCCCGTGCGCTCGATCCCGCCGCATTCGACGAAAAGCTTCTCAAAAGTCACGCCATTGGCGAGGCCGCCTCGGTCGTTTCCGCAATCCCGGAGGTGAGGTCGGCGCTGCTGGCGTTTCAACGGAATTTCGGGCGGCTGCCGCCAGGCGCGGTGCTCGACGGGCGCGATATCGGGACGGTCATTTTCCCCGACGCCGGCGTCAAGATCTTCGTCACGGCGACGCCCCAGATACGCGCCCGCCGGCGGGCTCTGGAGCTACGGGCGGCCGGCGGGGGGGCGAGCGAGGCTGACATCCTCGCCGATATCCTGCGGCGGGACGCGCGCGATTCCAACCGCGCCGCCGCACCCCTGAAAGCCGCGCCGGACGCGCACTTGCTCGACACCACGCATTTGGATATAGACGCCACATTCCGGGCCGCCATCGACATCGTCGAAGCCGCCCGAGCAGGCCGGAAGCGGGGTTGACCGCGCTTCCGTCGTGGAGGATGAGCCTGCTCCGCCCGTTTCGTGACGGCGCCCGGATTGAACCAACCGTTTCGAAATGCTCGGTATCACGCCGGGCCGCTGGCACGCAGGCGAGTCTACGCAGCCTGCGTCACTCAACATGCCGGCGGTGCTGAAAGTTCGCGGGACTTTCGGGCCGTGCCTTCGAAATGCCCTTTCAGACAATCCGGCCGACCGCACACCAGGAGAGTTCATGGCTGCCACTGCCGCAGGTTCCGCTACCCCGTCGCGTGAAGATTTCGCCGCGATGCTCGAAGAGTCGTTCACCCAGGGCGGCAGTCCGTCGGAAGGCACCGTCGTCAAGGGCAAGATCGTCGGCATCGAGAAGGACCTTGCGGTCATCGACGTGGGCGCCAAGACCGAGGGACGCGTTGCGTTGCGCGAATTCGCCGGTCCCGGCCGGCAGGCCGACCTCAAGGTCGGCGACGAGGTCGAGGTCTATCTCGAGCGGGTCGAGAACGCGCTCGGCGAAGCCGTCCTCTCGCGCGACAAGGCACGCCGCGAGGAAAGCTGGGGCAAGCTTGAGAAAGCGTTCCAGTCGAACGAAAAGGTCCAGGGCATCATCTTCAATCAGGTCAAAGGCGGCTTCACCGTCGATCTCGACGGCGCGGTGGCGTTCCTGCCGCGCTCGCAGGTGGATATCCGTCCGATCCGCGACGTCGGCCCGCTGATGAATCAGCCGCAGCCGTTCCAGATCCTCAAAATGGATCGCCGACGCGGCAACATCGTCGTTTCGCGCCGCACGGTGCTGGAGGAGACTCGCGCCGAGCAGCGTCAGGAGCTGGTTCAGAATCTCGAAGAAGGTCAGGTCATCGACGGCGTGGTCAAGAACATCACCGACTATGGCGCGTTCGTGGACCTCGGCGGTATCGACGGCCTGCTGCACGTCACCGACATCGCCTGGCGGCGCGTCAATCATCCGACCGAAGTGCTCAATATAGGTCAGCAGGTGAAGGTCAAGATCATCAAGATCAACCACGAGACGCACCGCATCTCGCTCGGCATGAAGCAGTTGCAGGACGATCCCTGGCAGGGCATCGAAGCCAAGTACCCGGTCAGCGCGCGCTTCAAGGGTCGCGTGACCAACATCACCGACTATGGCGCCTTCGTGGAGCTGGAGCCCGGGATCGAGGGCTTGATCCACGTCTCCGAGATGTCGTGGACCAAGAAGAACGTCCACCCCGGCAAGATCGTCTCCACGTCGCAGGAAGTCGAGGTGCAGATTCTTGAGGTCGATCCGGTCAAGCGCCGCATCTCGCTCGGCCTCAAGCAGACCATGCGCAATCCGTGGGAGGTCTTTGTCGAGAAGTATCCGCCCGGCACCGTCATCGAAGGCGAGGTCAAGAACAAGACCGAGTTTGGCCTGTTCCTCGGGCTGGACGGCGACGTGGACGGTATGGTCCACCTGTCCGACCTCGACTGGAAGCGGCCGGGCGAGCAGGCGATCGAGGAATACAAGAAGGGCGACAAGGTGCAGGCGCAGGTTCTCGACGTCGACGTCGAGAAGGAGCGCATCTCGCTCGGCATCAAGCAGCTTGCCGGCGATCCCTTCGCCGGGGAGACCGCAGGCGACATCAAGAAGGGCAGCGTCGTTACCTGCGAGGTGACCGACGTGAAGGAAGGCGGGCTCGACGTGAAGATCGCGGGAACGGATTTCGAAACCTTCATCCGGCGCGCCGATCTTGCGCGCGACCGCGCCGACCAGCGCACCGAGCGCTTCCAGGTCGGGCAGAAGGTTGACGCCCGCGTCACCCAGTTCGACCGCCGCGCCCGCAAGGTATCGGTCTCGATCAAGGCGCTGGAAGTGGCCGAGGAGAAGGAGGCGATCGCCCAATATGGCTCCTCCGATTCGGGCGCGACGCTCGGAGACATTCTCGGTACCGCGCTCAAGCGCGCCGGCGAGAAGAAGGAAGACGGCGAGAAGGAAGACGGCGAGAAGGAACAGGGCGAGAAGGAAGGCGAAGCGTAGGGCTCGCCTTCCGGCGACTCTGCGCGCCACTCATGCGGCTGGTGGTAGCGCCAGCCGCCGTCGTCCGGATGCCACAATTGCGTCCGTTGTTGCCGCGTTGACCATTGGAGCGGGCGGCCGCACAAGCCTGCCCGATTCATCGAGGGAGCCAAGCCATGTCGCTCGATGCCGACATCATCGTCGATCGCCGCCGAATGCGGCGTAAGCTCACAATGTGGCGCGTGCTTGCGGTCCTGCTGGCGATCTGCGCCGTGGTGGCAATCGGTGTGGCAGTACGCGCGCCCGGCACCAGCGCGATCACCGGCGCGTCCGCGGGCTCGATTGCGCGGGTGACCATTACCGGTCTGATTCGCACCGACCGCCAGCGCGTCGAGGCGCTGGAGCGGCTGGCAAAGTCGCGCGCGAAGGCGGTGATCGTGCACATCAACAGCCCGGGCGGCACGACCGCGGGCTCCGAGGAGCTCTACGATTCGCTCACGCGGCTGCGCGAGGAGAAGCCGACGGTGGTGGTGGTGGATGGGCTCGCGGCGTCGGGCGGTTACATCGCCGCGCTTGCCGCCGACCGCATCGTGGCGCAGGAGACGTCGCTGGTCGGCTCGATCGGTGTGCTGTTCCAGTATCCCAATTTCACCGACTTGCTCAAAACCATCGGCGTTTCGGTCGAAACCATCAAGTCCTCCCCGCTCAAGGCCGCGCCCAGCGGGTTCGAGCCGACCAGCCCGGAAGCGCGCGCCGCAGTCGAAGCGGTGGTGATGGACTCGTATGCTTGGTTCAAGGACCTGGTGCAGAAGCGCCGCGGCCTCGATGACGCCACGCTGGCGAAAGTGGCCGACGGGCGGGTCTTCACCGGCCGGCAAGGGCTCGCGCTAGAGCTTGTCGACGAGCTCGGCGGCGAGAAGGCGGCGGTCGCCTGGCTTGCGAAAACGAAGAATATCGATCCGAAGACCCCGGTCCGCGACTATCGGCTGCGTGACCGGTTCAGGGATCTGCCGTTCCTGCACACCATGGCCATCGCCGTGCTCGATGCGGCAGGCTTCGGGCCGTTCGCGCGCCGGCTCGAGGGCCTGGGCGCGGTGCAGGCAATCGAGCGGCTCAACCTTGACGGTCTTCTGGCCCTTTGGCACCCTCCGTCTGCAAACTAGTCCCCGCTTCCGAAGTTCGCTTCATTCTGCGGCGTGCGTGAGCGGACTTCGGGTTCGAAGGACACTAGCAACTTTATGGTTCTAGTGCCGCTTTTCGATTTGAAGTTCCTAACCGAATTTGCTGCAATTGCTGTAGGAACTTCAAATCGGCGGCACTAGGAAACGAGGCAGGGCGGCCCGATCAGGACGGCCGGAGGGGACGGCAGGCAATGATCAAATCCGAGCTCGTGCAACGCATCGCGTCGCAGAACCCGCATCTCTATCAGCGTGACGTTGAGAACATCGTCAACGCGATTCTCGGCGAGATCGTCGCGGCGATGGCGCGAGGCGATCGCGTCGAGCTGCGCGGCTTCGGCGCGTTCTCGGTCAAGCACCGCCCGGCCCGCACCGGCCGCAATCCACGCACGGGCGCGCATGTATCGGTCGAGCGGAAATCGGTGCCGTTCTTCAAGACCGGCAAGGAAATGCGCGAGCGGCTGAACCGTCCCGCGCCATAGAGCACGAGCCCGAAAGCGGGACTGGCTTGCGGACCCGGTCGCGTCCCCATTGAAGAGCCCATGATTCGAAAGATCGTCACGGCGCTCATTCTCATCCCGCTCGCGGTCGTCCTGATCTCGTTCGCGGTCGCGAATCGGCAGGCCGTCGTCATCTCCTTCGACCCGTTCGACCGCACCGCGCCGGCGCTGTCGTTCACGATCCCGCTGTTCGCATTGATCCTGGCGCTCGTGGTCTGTGGCGTGATCGTCGGCGGCATTGCCGCCTGGCTGCGGCAGGGCAAATGGCGCTGGCGGGCGCGGCTGGCCGAGGCGCAGGCGCGCGAATTGCGCGCCGAGAACGATCGGCTCAAGCGGCGCGAGGGCGCGCCGCCGCCGGTCCTTCCGATGGCCTCCGGCGAGGGCCGGCGACTGAGCATCCCGCCGCCGGCGGGATGAGACGGAATTATCCCGCCCAAACAGCGGCTTGGGAGACAAGACAAACGCCGACGGCCGCGCTAGAACCGGCGCCGAGAGATGCCCAAATCCATGAACATGCCCGCGAACATGCCGGTCGAAATCAAGATTTGCGGCCTGAGGACACCCGAGGCGCTCGACGTGGCGCTGGACGCGGGCGCCGACCTGGTCGGCTTTGTCTTCTTCCCGCCATCGCCGCGCCATCTCGGCTTCGAGGCGGCGCGCATGCTCGGCGTGCAGGTGGGCGGGCGCGCGCGCAAGGTTGCGCTTTCGGTCGACGCCGACAACGATTGGCTGGCCGCGAGCATCGAGGCCCTGAAGCCGGACATGCTGCAACTGCACGGGCGCGAGACGCCGGAGCGTGTTGCCGCGGTGCGGTCGCGGTTCGGACTGCCGGTGATGAAGGCGCTGCCGATCGAGAGCCGCACCGACCTCTCGCCGATCCGGCTCTACGCCAAGGTCGCCGACCGGCTGATCTTCGATGCTCGTGCCCCGCGCGAGGCGACGCGCCCCGGCGGCCTCGGCAAGAGCTTCGACTGGCGGTTGCTCGAAGGTGTGGACTGCGGCGTACCCTTTATGCTGTCGGGCGGCCTTGACGTGACCAATGTCGTTGACGCGCTCGGGATCACGCGGGCGCCGGGCGTCGACGTATCGTCTGGGGTCGAGCGTGTGCCCGGCGAGAAGGATCCTGGAAGAATTCGTGCCTTCGTGCATGCCGTTCGGCGGGCTGCGATGCACGGCGCGCCGGCACGTGCGAGCCGCGCATGAGCGCGCCGCAGCAGCCCAATTCCTTCCGCACCGGTCCCGACGAGCGCGGGCATTTCGGTCTCTATGGCGGACGCTTTGTCGCAGAGACGTTGATGCCGCTCATCCTCGATCTGGAGAAGGCCTATGCGGCGGCCAAGGCCGACCCCGCGTTCAAGCGCGAGATGGACCATCACCTGGCGCATTATGTGGGCCGGCCGTCGCCGCTCTATCTCGCCGAACGGCTGACCGACTATGTTCGTGACGTTGCCGCCGCCAAGGGCGGCGCTGGCGGCGGCGCGAAGATCTACTTCAAGCGCGAGGACCTGAACCACACCGGCGCGCACAAGGTGAACAATGTGCTCGGCCAGATCATGCTGGCGAAGCGCATGGGCAAGCCGCGCATCATCGCCGAGACCGGCGCCGGCATGCATGGCGTCGCCACCGCCACCCTGTGCGCGAAGTTCGGGCTCGAATGCATCGTCTATATGGGCTCGGTCGACGCGGCCCGGCAGCAGCCGAACGTGCTGCGAATGCAGGCGCTCGGCGCCAGGGTCGTGCCGGTCGAGTCGGGATCGAAGACGCTCAAGGACGCCATGAACGAGGCGCTGCGCGACTGGGTCACCAATGTCGCCAATACGTTCTACTGCATCGGCACCGTCGCCGGCCCGCATCCCTATCCAATGATGGTGCGCGACTTCCAGTGCGTGATCGGCGAGGAAACCCGCGCCCAGATGCAGGACGCCGAGGGCCGGCTGCCGAACTCCCTGATCGCCTGCATCGGCGGCGGCTCCAACGCCATGGGACTGTTCCATCCTTTCCTCGACGAGAAGGATATCGAGATTTATGGCGTCGAGGCCGCCGGCCATGGCCTCGACAGCGGCATGCACGCCGCCTCGATCGCCGGCGGGCGGCCGGGCGTGCTGCACGGCAACCGCACCTATCTGCTGATGGACCCGGACGGACAGATCAACGAGGCCCATTCGATCTCCGCCGGCCTCGACTATCCCGGCATCGGGCCCGAGCATGCGTGGCTGCGCGACGTCGGGCGCGTGACCTTCCTGTCGGCGACCGACGAGGAGGCGCTCGATGCGTTCCAGCTTTGCTGCAAGCTCGAAGGCATCATTCCGGCGCTCGAGCCGGCGCACGCGCTTGCCCGGATCATCGACCTCGCGCCCAAGAAGCCGAAGGATCACCTGATGGTGCTCAATCTCTCCGGCCGCGGCGACAAGGACCTCGCGTCGGTGGCGGAGCACTTGGGGGGCCGGATGTGATCAACCGGCAGAAAATCATCGGCTGGGTCCTGGTGATCATCTCGTCGGCCTATCTCGTCTATTTCCTGAAGATACGCGTGCTCACGCCCGGGCCGCTGCTGGAGAAAAAGGACTGGTTCAATCTCATCACCTCGATTGGGCTGCTGATCATCGGCACGGTGAATGTGAGGCTGGCGGCGATCCGCGAGCAGCGCCGCCGGCAAGGCCCCACCGAGTGACAACGGGCTTGTCCGGCGCAACATGACCATACGGATCGACCAACAATCGGAGGAGTTGATTGGGCAAGACAGCGCGGCGTTCTCCGCTTACCTCTCCCCGTCGGGGAGAGGTGTAGCAGAGTTTGCCGCGCAACATGAGTGTAACCCGCATCGACAAACGATTTGACGCGCTGAAGGCGCAAGGCCGCGCCGCCCTGGTGACGTTTCTCACCGCCGGCGATCCGGACGCCGACACCTCGCTCGCCATCCTGAAGGCGCTGCCGCAAGCCGGCGCCGACGTGATCGAGCTCGGCATGCCGTTTACCGATCCGATGGCCGACGGTCCGGCGGTCCAGGCGTCGTCGCAACGCGCGCTCAAGGCCGGGCAGGACATGGTGACGACGCTCACGATGGTGCGTGCCTTCCGTGCCGCCGACGATGCGACGCCGCTCGTGCTGATGGGCTACTACAATCCGATCTATATCTACGGCGTCGCGCGCTTCCTGACCGACGCCGGCGCGGCGGGCGTGGATGGGCTGATCGTGGTCGACCTGCCGCCCGAGGAAGACGACGAGCTTTGCCTGCCGGCGCTGAAGGCGGGACTCAACTTCATCCGTCTGGCGACGCCGACCACCGACGACAAGCGCCTGCCGGCCGTGCTCGCGAACACGTCGGGCTTCGTCTACTACGTCTCGATCACCGGCATCACCGGCATGGCGGCGCCCGACACGTCCAGGGTCAACGACGCGGTGGCGCGCATCAAGCGTCATACCAAACTGCCGGTTGCCGTCGGCTTCGGCGTCAAGACTGCCGAGCACGCCCGCGCGATTGCGCAGGGCGCCGACGGCGTGGTGGTCGGCTCGGCGCTGATCGACGCGCTCAGGGCGACGCTCGACAATGACGGGCGCGCCAGCGGGAAGACCGTCGCGGCCGTCACCGATCTGGTGTCGTCGCTCGCCGCGGGCGTCCGCGGCGCACGAGGCGGATAGCCGGCGCGGCAATCGCTCTGCTACAGTCTTCACGATCGCATCAGCATGTACTGGTGCGACACGGCGGAGGACGACCCATGCGGAGCCATGCTTCGATTGCCATTGCTGCGTTGATTGCAGCGAGCATTCCGGCCGCGAGCCCGGCAGCCGCGCAGAATTATCCGACCAAATCGATCGAGATCATGGTCCCGTTCGTAGCGGGCGGCACGACCGACAACATCGCCCGCGTGATTGCGCAGCGGTTCACCGAACGCTGGTCGCAGACCGTGATCGTCAACAACCGCCCCGGCGCCGGCAGCACGATCGGAACGGCGGTGGTCGCCAAGGCGCCCGCCGACGGCCATACGCTCCTGGCCACGACGTTCGCCTTTGCGGTGGCGCCGGCGCTGCAAAAGGAGTCATTCGATCCGATCAAGGATTTCGCGCCGATCACGGAGCTTGCGTCGCTGCCGATGATGCTGGTGGTGCACCCGTCGCTGCCGGTCAAAAATCTCAAGGAGTTCATCGCGCTGGCGAAGTCGAGCCCGAAGGGACTGGATTACGCGTCCTCGGGCCCTGGCACGTCGACGCATCTCGCGGCCGAGATGTTCAAGTCGATGGCCGGCGTCAATCTCGTGCACGTTCCCTTCAAGGGCAACGCCGATGTCTACAACGCGCTGCTCGGCGGGCACATCAAGGTTCACTTCAGCCTGGTGCCGAGCGCGATCAATCACGTGCGGGCGGGGAAGTTGCGCGCTATCGCCATCGCTTCGGGTAAGCGCCTGCCGTATCTGCCCGATCTGCCGACCATCGCCGAGTCGGGCTATCCGGATTACGAAATCAGCTCGTGGCAGGGAATGCTGGCGCCAGGCGGCACGCCCGCGCATGTCGTCGCCAAGATCAACAGCGAACTGCTGGCCCTGCTGAAGACACCGGCGATGCGCGAACGCATGAAGCGTGAAGGCGCCGACCCGGTCGGCAGCTCGCCGGAGGAGTTCGCCGAGCGGGTGAAGAGCGAGGTGCTCAAGTGGTCGAAGGTGGCGAAGGCCGCCGGTCTGACCAAGAAATAGACGACCACGCCGACCCGTCACCCTGAGATTGACGGGGCGTCGTCGGGCATGCTTGTTGCGTACTAGTGTGGCGGTTCAGAAGTTCGCTTGACTCTGCGGCATGGTCGAGAGCGAACTTCTGAAC
>JBOHIG010000289.1:0-3843 GCA_050725815.1 Xanthobacteraceae bacterium | reverse complement strand
TGCTGAAGCTGTGGGCGGGGCTTGGCTACTATGCACGCGCGCGCAACCTGTATGCCTGCGCGCAGGCGGTGGCGGCGCGCGGCGGCTTCCCGGCGACCGAGGCCGAGCTTGCGGCGCTGCCGGGCATCGGCCGCTATACCGCGGCGGCGATCGCGGCGATCGCGTTCGATGCGCGCACGGTGCCGGTCGACGGCAATGTCGAGCGGGTGGTGGCGCGGCTGTTTGCGGTCGAGGACGAACTGCCCGCCGCCAAGTGTGAGATCCGTCGCCTGGCGCAGACGCTATCGCACGATCGCGCCGGCGATCTTGCGCAGGCGCTGATGGACCTCGGCGCCACCATCTGCACGCCGTCAAAGCCGGCCTGCGCGCTCTGCCCTTGGATGGAAGCATGCGCCGCGCGCCGGCGCGGCGACCCGGAAAGCTTTCCGCGCAAGGCGCGCAAGCGGGAAGGGCGGTTACGACGCGGTGCGGCGTTCGTTGCCGTGCGCGCGGACGGTTGCGTGCTGTTGCGCACGCGCCCGCCCAAGGGGCTGCTCGGCGGCATGAGCGAGGTGCCGACCACGGACTGGTCGCACGATTTCGACGAGGGGCGGGCGCTTGAGGACGCGCCGCGATTCCCGCGCACATCGTGGCGGCGTATCCCCGGCGTGGTCACCCATGTGTTCACGCATTTTCCGCTGGAGCTCGACGTGCATGTCGCACGCGTGCCGAATGACGCCGCCGCGCCCGCAGGTGCGCGCTGGACGCCGATTGCGGAGCTGGGGGGCGAGGCGCTGCCGACCGTCATGCGTAAGGTGCTCGTGCACGCGCTTGGACCGGAGCGTGCGGAAACGCTCACTTCGCCTTGATTTTCGCCGCCTTGATCACCTTGGCCCACTTCTCGCCTTCGGCGCGCAATTGCTTGGCGAACTCCTCCGGCGAGCCTCCCACGGGATCGAGCCCGAGCGACGTGAATTTCGCCTTCGACTCCGGCAAGGCGATGATCTTGTTGATCTCGCGGTTGAGCAGCGTCACGATCTCCCGGGGCGATCCGGCCGGCACCAGCGCGCCGACCCAGCCGTCGCCGTCGAGGCCGGGATAGCCGGCCGCCGCGATGGTCGGCACGTCGGGCAGCGACGGCGACGCATTCTTGCTCATCACCGCGAGCACCCGCAGCTTGCCGGCCTTGGCCTGCGGCGCCGCCGCCGACATCGCGGCGAAGCAGATTTGCGTGTGGCCGGCGACCGCCGCGGCGATCGCCGGTCCGCTGCCGCCATATGGCACGTGCACCATGTCGAGCTTGTTGGTCACTCGGAACTGCTCGCCGAGCAGATGCGACGGCGTGCCGAGCCCCGGCGAGGCGAAGCTGTATTTGCCCGGGTTGTCCCTGATGAGCTTGACCAGCTCGGCGAGCGTCTTCGCCGGCACCGACGGATTGATCGCGAAGGCCGACGAGAAGCTGACTGCCAGCCCCACCGGATCGAAATCCCGGTAAGGATCGAACGGCACCTTCGGAAACAGCGACGGGTTGATGATGAGATTGTTGACGGTGATCAGCACCGTGTAGCCGTCCGGGGCCGCCCGCGCCGCCTGTCCGGTGCCAATATTGCTGCTCGCGCCGGCAAGGTTCTCGACATAGAACTGCTTGCCGAGATGCTCCGTCCATTTCTGCGAGATCAGGCGCGCCGCCACGTCGGTCGGGCCGCCCGGTGCGAACGGCACGATCACCCGCACCTGCCGCGCTGGATAGGCCTGCGCCCGGGCCAATCCAGGTATGGCGATGGTGGCGCCCGCCGCGAGCTGAAGGAATTGACGACGTTTCATGATGCTCTCCAAAAGAAGAACCGGCCGGCATTCCGCAGCGCATTATACAATGTTTGATACAATGTTTGGCTAAGAGAAGCGCTTCAGGGGGACCGATGCCATGACCGAGGCCGCGCCGCACAAAGGCCGTTGGGCCGGCCTCGCCATCGCCGTTGTCGCCGTGTCCGCGGTGTTTTCGGCGCTGCTCACCTACCTCATCTTTGCGATGCCGAGCGCCGATCCGCCGGGTACCTGGCCGACGCCGGCGCAGCTTGTGGCAACCTGGCTGATGTTCACCTTTCTGCTGTCATTGATGTTCGGCGCCGGCATCTGGCGGATGACGGGATGGAACGGCGGCGGCGCTTCGGACATTTCGCCGATGAGCGCGCTGATCGCATTGGCCGCCACCATCGGTATCGTCGGATTCGGCGCCGCTGCCGTTCCCCTGTTCACATACATCGATGCCAAATTCATCCTGTTCGGCGTGCTGGCCATCGCCCTTGTCGTCGGATTGCTGATCGTTCGGCCGTTCAAGGCCCGCGGTGAAGTGCCGCCGGATGGCGGCACTTCCGCCTGACGGACAAACCGATCTATGTGATGATGCGGTGGCGAGGCCGTATCGGCAGGCGCGAGCGAGGGAAGCACGGGAGAAACAGATGACCATCCAACGCTTCGAAACCGGCGCGCGCTTGAGCCGCGTCGTCGTCCACGGCGACACCATCTATGTGGCGGGCCTCACCGCCGACAAGACTGCGGGCCAGAGTGTGGGCGCGCAGACGCAGGAAATCCTTAGCGCGATCGACGCGCTGCTGGCCAAGGCCGGCACCGACAAGTCGAAGCTCGTGCAGGCGACAGTCTGGCTGCAGGACATTCGCACCGTGGACGAGATGAACAAGGTCTGGGACGCCTGGGTGCCGCAGGGCTGCGCTCCCGCCCGCGCCTGCATCGAGGCGCGATTGCAGTCGCCGGCGAAGATGGTCGAAATCCGCGTGACGGCGGCGAAGTGAGCCTTAAGCCGGCTGCTTGCGCATCGGCTGATCGTCGAAATGCTCTGGATCCAGTGATCCGATTCTAACATTCGTATCCCGTTTCAGCGGGCGACATTGCGAATGTTAGAATCGAAGGACCACTGGCAAGTATTGCGTGCTAGTGTGGTGGTTCGGAAGTCCGATTCATTGCTGCCGCAAGCTCTTCAAGCGGACTTCCGAACCAAACCACACTAGAATCATAGGTCTGCTAGTGTCCTTCGAATCCGAAGTCCGCTCACGAGCAAGCTGCAGATTGAAGCGGACTTCGGATTCGGGACTAGTGGAGTTTTGGATTTGACATTCGCGTCGCGAACGGGCTGCCAAGTGGTCGCGAATGTCAAATCTACTCCACTAGCGCCCATGACATGGCGTCGTAGCCCGCCGAATAGCTGCGGTTGGTCTGCGCCGGATTGCGGTTGACCAGCGGCCGCAGATACATCGGGTGGGTGAGGCTGCGTACCTCGTGCTCCGCCGTGAACAGCGCCCGGCCGCTGTCGAGGTCGACCATTTCGCGGAAGCGGTACTGGTACTGGTTGTCCTCACGGTTGACCAGGCCGCGTTCGCCGAGCCGCCGGTAGGGACCGGAGAAGTCCACCATGTAGACCGCGATGTGATGCTCGTCGAAATCGGGCAGCGGCCGGTCGGTCTCGCGGAATTGCAGGTATTGATCCTTTCCGGTGGTGACGCGCGCGACGGTACCGTCGCCGTTCGCCACGCTGGCCGGCGCGCCGATCACCTCGTGGTAGAAGCGGGCGATACCCTTGGCGGTCCCGACCGGGACGTCGAACTCCACATAGGGGAAGCCGAGCTGCACGCGCCCGAAGCGGGCGGGGTCGGGCTCGTAGCAACGCATGCGGTTGCCCCAGGGGCAGGTCGCCTCGACGAAATCGTTGTGCTCGGAGAAGCTGAAGCGCGTTCCTTCGAGCTTTTTCTTCACGCCGGCGAGCCGCTCGAGCAGCGCCTCGCGCCCCGCCATCACGATGGCGGTGTGGCCGCGCAGCACCTGCGGGTTGCCGGTCGGCAGGTGGAACTG
>JBOHIG010000288.1:0-2171 GCA_050725815.1 Xanthobacteraceae bacterium | reverse complement strand
CTCTGTACCCTCGCCCAGCTTGCGGGGAGAGATGAAGAAGGGCGGCTCAAATATGGTACTTGCCGCTGGCGAACCGTTCCTTCGGGATAGTGCGGTTGGTGCCTTCGGCGACGAGCTTGCGGTGGAGGATCGCGCCGCAGGCGGCGAACTGCATCGCGAGCCCGGTGTTGTTCTTGTAGTAGACGATGCCGTCCGGCGCGCGGCTGAGCATCGCCTTGCCGGCGAGGATGTCGCCGAGCTCATGCACGCTCTCGCGCTCCACCAGCCCTTTGGCGATCGGCACCGACAGCTCGACCTGGCGGTTCGCCTCCACGCTGGTCCAATCGTTGATGATGATGTCACTGGCACGCGCAAACACCGCCTCGTCGACCTCGTGCCGCGCGTTGATCACGTCGGAATTGGCGATGGTCACGACCATCTGCCCGGGCTCGAGCCACGCGCCCTCGAACACCGGCACCTTCGAGTTGGTGCAGCAGGCGATGATGTGAGCGCCGCGCGCCGCCGCGCGCGGATCATCCACGGCGACGGTTTCGAATGTCTCGCCGGCCATGCGACGCACGAACTCCGCGCGGTGCTCCGCGTTCGGGCTGTAGACCTGCACGCGCTCGATCGGCCGCACAGCGCAAATCGCGCGGCAGTTGGGATAGGCCTGCATGCCGGTGCCGTAGAGGCCGAGGACGCCGGCGTCCGGGCGTGCGGCTTCGGCGACCGCGAGCGCCGAGGTCGCGCCGACGCGAAAGCCGGAGAGGTAGGTCTCGTGCATGAAGGCGAGCGGCTCTCCGCTCGCGAGGTCGAACAGCAGGATGATCGACCAGTTGACGTCGCCGGCGACGTTGACCTTGCGTCCGGCCGACGACTGCACCGGCGCGAACGCCGAGCCGGCGCGCACGCAGGCGACGCCGTAGCTCTCGACCGCGCCGGCATGGATGTTGGTGGTGTAGCGGCGATCGGGATCGGGCGTGCCGACACTGTAGCGCAGCCGCGGCGGGTTCACCGCCTTGCCCAGCGCGAGGTCGCGGAACGCCACCCGCATCGCTTCGATCGCTTCCGGGATCGACAGCAGGCGCTCGGCGTCGTCGTCGGTGATCACGATGGGCATGCAGGCGGCCGGCTCCTCAACTGTCGTCCCCGCTTTCGCCGGGACGACACCGAATTGTGGGCGACAAGGCTACAGCCTCTCCAGCTTCGGCATCACCTCGGTCCGCATCAGCTCGAGCGAACGCGAAGCCTGCTCCAGCGTGAGGTTGCCGAAGAACAGGTAGGTCAGAAGGTAATTCAGCCCAAGCTTGTCGGCCTGGCGCTCGACCTCGGCGAGCACGGTCGCGGGCGAGCCGGCGATCGCCATGCCGTCCTTCTCCCATTCCTCGAAGGTCATGCCGCGCGGCACCAGCCCCCTCACCTGCGCCTCGTTCTGGGCGTGCTGCTTGCGCAGCCAGTTGAGGCTGTTGACGTGATAGTCGACATTCGGCTTGGCGAGCTTACGCGCCTCGTCGTCGGTCTCGGCGATCACGATGTGACGCAGCGCACCGATCGCGCCACCGCCCTTGAACTCCGGCTTCGGCTGCGCGACGCCGCCGCGCTTGGCGAGCGCCTCGCGATAAGCGTCGATATTGACCTTGGCGTAGTCGGTCGGACCGTTGGCGACGAAATGCATGCCGTGCTCGCCGGCCCAGGCAGCGCCGGTGGTGTTCGACGAGCCGTACCAGAACGGCGGATGCGGCGCCTGCAACGGCCGCAGCGCCATCGGCACGTCCTTGTAGGTGTAGTGCTTGCCGGCATAGCTGAACTTGTCATTGGTCAGCGCCGTCGTCATGCAGTTGAACGCGTCGATGAAGATGTCGCGCGAGTCCGCGTGCGCGACCTTATGATAGGCAAGCTCGAACGGCGACACGCCGCGGCCGACGCCGACCTCGAGCCGCCCGTTGCTCAGGTGATCGAGGATGCAGATCTCCTCCGCCAGCCGCAGCGGCGAATAGAGCGGCAGCAGGTAGACCAGCGGACCGAGATGCATCCGCTTGGTGACACGGGCGACCGCGCCGAGATAGATGCCCGGCACCGGCACCAGGTTGAGCGGCGTCGCATGGTGCTCGGCGACGTGCAGGCAATAGAAGCCCGCCTCGTCGGCCGCCTGCACGAACGTGAGACGCTCGTCGAACAGGGTCGCGAGCGGG
>JBOHIG010000287.1:0-4406 GCA_050725815.1 Xanthobacteraceae bacterium | reverse complement strand
GGTGCGCCGCGCCGGCGGCCGCATCGTCGCGGTCGGTTCGACTTCGCTGCGCCTCCTGGAGAGCGCGGCTGGAGATGACGGCGTCATCCGCCCGTTCAACGCCGAAACCGCGCTATTCGTCACTCCGGGCTACCGGTTTCGCGCCGTCGACGTGATGATGACGAATTTCCATCTGCCGCGCTCGACGTTGTTCATGCTGGTGGCGGCGTTTTCCGGTCTTGACACGATGAAGCGCGCTTACGCGCATGCGATCGCGACGGGCTACCGGTTCTATTCTTACGGCGACGCCTGCCTGCTGTTTCCCGCCTGAGCCGGTCAGCGAAGAGGAATATTCAGCCAGAGCTGCGCTCCGATCGCGCGGAATCTGTCGCTGCCAAGCCCGTCATAGGACGCGACTGCGCGGATATTCGTCCCGCTGGGCGTACGCGCCATTAGGCCCGCTTTCACCCGCGCGTGAAGCTCATTGTCGCTGATGGGCACGCCCGCGATGATAGGCACGTTCGGCCGATCGAAATCCCAAACGCCCTCAATCGAGACGTGAGGCTCATAGACTGCGCCACTGGCGGCCAGGTAACGATAGGCCAGCTCGGGCCCGACCGCGAATTGCCCCAGAGATACGGTCTGACCTGGAATGAAGACTCCCAGGGGGTCGACGTAGCTGCGTTGCTTTTCCGAGACATACGTGACACCCGCGCTCGGGGTTACGCGGACATTGCCGAAGCGCCAGTTGCCTGTAAGCTTGGCGTGACTCAGCCACCGGGTAGTCGAGAAGTCATCCTGGTAGAGGCCGAACGGATCGATTGTGTTCCTGGACGTGCCCCAGGCCGCGCGGGCATCGAAGAAAATATGCGGTGTCAGCCGCATGCTCACATAGGGACCGGCCATCGCGCCCCAGCCGTTGGCGGCGGTGTTTGTAGAGCGCGACGTTTCGCTCAGCTTGTCGAATTGCACGAGGGCGCCAACCAGAACGGATTGCGTGACCAGATAGTCAGCGCCCAAGTAGACGAGTCCAAAGTGTCCCTTGTTGTTGAAGCCGCCCGCATCCGATTTGAACTCGGAAAAGTGTGCCTCGATCCAGACGTCAAACGCCGACCGAGGCACCGAGCGACGCGGCGGCGTCCTCTGCGGTCCGGCAAAAGCCATGGCCCGTACCTGGTCACCCTTGGCCTCGGCATCCGCATGCGCCTGCGCAATCCGGGCGATGCTGGTCGTGAACGACATTCGCGAGGACGTCGGGCTGCTGCTGCCGGCAAAACCGAACGGCCCGCCCGTATCGGTGCCAGGATTAGAATCATCATCACCCCATAGCGACCCTGGCAGGCGCCGGATGAAACGGCTGCGGTCGGGCTCGTGACTGGCCAGGAGGCGAACGCGGTGAGCCAGGAAGAGCGCGATGGCCTGTTGGGTCTGACCGATGTGTCTCGCAGCATCGAACGCGTTGGCGAAGGTGCAGGTGATCGACTCGCCGCTATCCAGGCCAATCGACACCGACCGGTTGGCGAGGTTGACCGTCGTTGCCGTGCCGCCGGCGTCGCCGGTGCAGGCGAGGCTGGATAGCTTCCAGTTCAGCGGCAAATTGATTTCCGTGACTGTATAGGTTCCTGGCGTGAGGTTGGTGAACACGCGAGTTGCCGCGCCCCCCACGGTCGCAAGCGTGAACGCGCTCGCGCCGGCAACGGTGGACGTGAAGTTGAAGCTTCCGTTGCCGCCGTTTGCCGTCTTGATGATCGTGATAGAGCCGGCGGATGCCACCCGTGTGACCGTCGCCTGCGCCGTCGCCGGAGCGAGCGTGCCAGCGGCAGGCGTGCCGGTTGCGGTTGCCGTGTTGGTGATGCTGCCGGCGGTGACGTCCGCGGCGGTCGTGACATAGGCGCCCGAGCAGGTCGTGCTGGCGCCCGTTGCCAGCGTGGTGCTCTGACAGGTGACCGAACCGACCTTGTCGTCTGTAACCGAAACCGCCGAGATGCTGACGTTGCCGGTGTTAGTCAACGAATAGCTGTAACTGATGGTCTGCCCGGCCGCCGAATACGTGCTCGGATTGGGCGTCTTGGCGAGCGTCCATGACGGTTGCGGTACGAACGTGACGGTGGCCTGCGCAACCGAGGAAGTGATGCAACCGTCATTGCAGGCGTCGCCTATGGCGGTTGCCGTGTTGGTGACGCTGCCGCCGGGGACGACGTCGGACGCCTGGATCACATAGGTGCCCGTGCACGTAAGCGTGGTGTTCTCCGGTATCGCATTCGTCGGACATGTGATGTTCGTGACGATACTGTCCGTCAGGCTGGTCAGCGTTCCGTCGCCGACCGTGTTGGTGATTCGATAGGTGTAGGTGATCACTTGCCCGACGGCGGTGTACGTCGTTGGGGTGGCGGTCTTGGTAAGTGTCCAGCTTTGAGCAGCGCCGGGAACCGTGGTCACCGCCAGCGATAGTGCAAGCGTCGCAACGCCGAGCGCTGCGGCGCGCAATGCGCTGCAACGCCGGCTGAAATCCGTTGCTGGGCGCTCCCCACCCATCATGCCTACGGCACCCCCGTGCTGGGGTCGGTTCCTGACACGGCCCGCAAAATCCAATGGAACCACCGCGCCAAGCGATACTCGTTGGCGCAGGCGACGGCTCGGGCACTGGAAGATTTCAACAGCCTTCCGACGAATTTGGCTCGCGACTGTGGGAAATTGGCCACACCTCGAACCGGCGCACGACAGAGGCGCGTGATTTTCGCGCCGGCGTGAACGGAGAATCACCATTGCGATCCGTTCCCGCCCCGTCGGCAACGACCGCCTCGCGTCCGCGCCTGCTTTGCTTGTGCACCGGCTGGCGCCGTCGATGATCGCTCCTGTTCGCAACGCAACGCGTGTCGTATGCTTGCGCGTCCAGAGTCAGGGAGGGAAGAATGGACAACCAGCTGCGGCTCGGCCGCGTCGTGCTAGAAAATACCGAAGATCGCAACCAGACGACGACGGTCGACCTTGTGTTTCAGGGCAATGAAGTGAAGCGGGGAGTGCCGTACTACGGCATTTGGGAGGACCGGAATCAGGGCGCGCGGTGTCCGTTCGTCCTGGATGATAATGGCGAGTGCGATTTCGGCACGAGCTATGACGGTGACGATCGCATCTACGAAACCGATCTTCTCGATGTACCGATCACAATCGGGCAGCAAGTCGGCTGGCGGAGCGGCGACTACGAGACGCGGATGAAGGTGGTCGGGGTGACGCAACTGGTCTGATGACGTTTTCGTTCCGGGTTGTTGCCAAGGATGGCGCCGCGCGCTGCGGTGAGATCGCGACGCCTCACGGCGCCGTGCGCACGCCGGCATTCATGCCGGTGGGGACGCAGGCCACTGTCAAAGGCCTGAGTCCGGGAGCGGTGCGCGACACCGGGGCCGACATCGTTCTCGGCAATACCTACCACCTGATGCTGCGGCCGGGCGCCGAAACCATTTCGGCGCTCGGCGGCCTGCACAAGTTCATGAACTGGCCGCATGCGATCCTGACCGATTCCGGCGGCTTCCAGGTCATGTCGCTGTCGGCCTTGCGCAAGATCGAGGAGCACGGCGTCACCTTCCGCTCGCATCTCGATGGAGCGATGGTCGAGCTCTCTCCCGAGCGCGCGGTGGAAATCCAGGTGTTGCTTGGCGCCGACATTGCGATGCAGCTCGACGAGTGTGTGAAACTGCCGGCGCCGCGCGAAGAGATCGAACGGGCGATGCGTCTGTCGCTGCGCTGGGCGGAACGCTGCCGGCGCGCATTCGAGAATGCGGGCCGGCCGGGTCACGCGCTGTTCGGCATTGCCCAGGGCGGCGACGATGCGGCGCTGCGCAGCGAGAGCGTGCGCGCGCTGATCGATATTGGATTCGACGGCTATGCGATCGGAGGCCTTGCGGTTGGCGAAGCGCCGGAGGTCATGCGGCGGATCGTCGGGGAGGTCGCTCCGTCGCTGCCAAGCGGGCGGCTACGCTATCTGATGGGCGTCGGCACCCCAGAGGACATCATGGAAGCGGTTGCGCGCGGTATCGATATGTTCGATTGCGTCCTGCCCACCCGCAACGGCCGTCATGGCGTCGCCTTCACACGCTTTGGTTCCATCAATCTCAAAAATGCGCGCCACGCCGCCGATCCGCGCCCGCTCGACGAGGAAAACGCATTTCCCGCCGCACGCGACTACTCCCGCGCCTATCTGCATCATCTGGTCAAGGCCGGGGAAATGCTCGGTGCATCGCTGCTTTCGGCGATCAACCTAGCCTACTACCAGCAGTTGACCGCGGGCATGCGTGAGGCGGTCGCGGCCGGCCGGTTCGCGGAATTTCGTGCCGTCACGATGGAAGGCTGGGCGCGGGGCGATGTTCCCCCGCGCTGAAATTGCGTCAAAAGGCTCTCGACGCAGGCACGCCGCCGAAGCAGAATAGAAG
>JBOHIG010000286.1:0-15959 GCA_050725815.1 Xanthobacteraceae bacterium | reverse complement strand
CTCTGACACGAACTTCGGAAACAAAGGGGCACTAGCAACTCTATGATTCTAGTGCCGCTTTTCGATTTGAAGTTCCTAGTCGAATTTGATGCAACTGCTGTAGGAACTTCAAATCGGCGGCACTAGCGTTCCGTTCCGCGTGCGACGTTCGGATTGCATCAACTCTGGAACCCTCGGCTGGAACTTCAAGCGCGCCGCGGTTGCCTTCCGGATCGTTAAGACGATCGATGCGCCGCGGCCTTCTGCGGCACAGCACGAAGCCTCATCGCCAGGATCGACGCAGCGAATCCCATCGCTCGCGGTCGAGCCCGAAGCGGTCGCACGGCACCGAGGCGCCGAGCGCGCGCACGCGCTGGAGCACGACGCCGGTCCAGCGGAAGCTGCACTTCTCCAGCACACGCCGCGACGCCGGGTTCGACACCCGCGCACCGGCATGGAGCAGGTCGTGGCCAAGCTCGCCGAAGGCGTAGTCGAGCACGGCGCGCGCGGCCTCGGTGGCGTAGCCGCGGCCCCAAAAGGGCACACCGAACCAGTAGCCGATTTCCGGCGTGTCGCCCCGCAACCGGCCGATGCCGCAACTTCCAACGAGCGTGTCGTCGGGCAGCGTGACCAGGAATGCGCGTTCGCGGCCATCCCGAAGATAGGCGATGAACGCCTTGGCATCGGCCAGCGTGTAGGGATGCGGTACGCGGGCGGTGTTCTCCGCGATGCGGCGGTCGTTGATGAGCACGGCCATGTCGTGGGCGTCGGCGAGCCGCGGCGCACGCAGAACCAACCGCTGCGTGCGCAGCACGGGGCGCGCGTCGTCCCGGATGGGGTCGGGCGAAATCCGCTCCAGCACAGTCATCGCACGGGACTCCTCAAGCGAAGAGGGGAGCCGGCATCCCGTCTCCCCTCATGGAACCCGTGTGGTCCGCCGGTTCGACTGGATGCCGGCGGGACCTGAATTTAGTCCGCCGTCTACTCGGCCGCAGCCTCCGTCATCGGTACAACCGATACGAAAATGCGGCCTTTGTGTTTGGTACGGAATTCGATGCGCCCGTCGGTCAGCGCGAATAGCGTGTGGTCCTTGGCCAGGCCGACATTGATGCCGGGATGCCACTTGGTGCCGCGCTGACGCGCAATGATGTTGCCGGCGAGCACGCTCTGGCCGCCAAAGATCTTCAGTCCCAGGCGCTGGGAGTTGGAGTCGCGGCCGTTGCGCGAGGAGCCGCCTGCTTTCTTGTGGGCCATGGCCTAAATCCTTCAGTCGCGTCCTATCTAATCCAGGATTGTGACGAAATCATCACTTCTTTGACTTGCCCTTGGCGGGCTTCTTTGCCGCTGCCTTGGGAGCCGGCTTCCTGGCGGGCTTCTTGGCCGCTCTCGCCTTGGACTTCGGGGCCGCCTCGGCCTTGCCGGCATCGGCTTCGTCGGCATCCTCGGAGACGGTTTCGGCCGGCTTCGGCACGTGCTTCGGCCGCGCCGTCTTGGTGGGCTTTGCCCCGTCGGTCAGGATTTCAGTGATCCGGATCAGGGTGAATTCCTGGCGATGGCCGCGCCGTCGCCGCGAATTCTTGCGGCGGCGCTTCTTGAAGGCGATGACTTTCGGCCCGCGGCCCTGCTCGATCACCTCGGCGGCGACCGAGGCGCCGGAGACCGTGGGCAGGCCCAAGCTGACGGCGTCGCCGCCGACCACCAGCACCTCGCCGAACTGGATGATCTCGCCCGGCTCGCCCTTGACCTTCTCGACCTGCAACACGTCCTCGGCGGCGACGCGATACTGCTTCCCGCCGGTCTTGATGACTGCGAACATCTTTCTGTCCTCGTGTTCGATCCCGGCACGGATTTTCCGGCCGGCTTCTTCCAGTCGTTTGGGATTTTGCGGCGGCAATCCGGCCGCAACTAAAGCGCGCGGACACTAGTGTGCCGCGCCCAATGCGCGGGTTTATGGCGACGGCGCGGCGCTGTGTCAAGGAAACGCGGTTACAGCAAGCGAATCATTACGATACTGTCATTAGGGCGAGGCTGACAGGACCGTGTTCGGCAGTGTCGGCCGGCGAGGGGGAAGGCGCATGAAGACCGGTCTGGCTGCTGCATTTCTGGCTGTGTTAGCGACGATTTCTGGCGGCTCGGGCGGCGCGCACGCACAGGCCTATCCCTCACGGCCGGTCACGATGATCGTGCCGTTCCCGGCCGGCGGCTCGACCGACTGGCTTACGCGGCTGCTGGGCCTGAAGCTCGAGCAGCGCCTCAAGGGCCCATTCGTGGTCGAGAACAAGCCCGGCGGCGCCACCGTGATCGCCGCGACCGCGGTCGCCAATGCGGCGCCCGACGGCTACACGCTGCTGATGACGACCTCGACCACGATGGCGATCAATGTCAGCGTGTTCAAGAATCTGCGCTATGATCCGGTGAAAGACCTGACCCCGGTCGCGCTGGTGTCCGGCGTGCCGTTCGTGCTGGTGATCAATCCCTCGCTGCTGGTGCAGTCGGTCGCGGATCTGGTCAAGCTCGCCAAGAGCAAGCCCGGCGGCATCAACTACGCGTCGACCGGGCCGGGCTCGGCGGCCAATCTCTACGCCGTGCTGCTGATGAACGCGCTCGGCATCAAGATGACGCCCATTCCCTACAAGGGGAATGCGCCGGGCTTGCAGGACACGATCGCCGGTCACGTCTCGCTGATGTTCTCGGACGTGTTGAGCGCGCTGCCGCATATACGCAGCGGCAAGCTACGCGCGCTCGGGCTCTCGACCAAACAGCGCGTCGATGCGGCGCCGGAGCTCAAGCCGCTCGCGGAGGTCGGCGTACCGGGCTACGACGCCTCGGCCTGGCAGATGATTGTCGCACCCGGCAAGACGCCGAAGGATATCGTCGGCAAGCTCAATGCGGAGCTCAACGCCATCGTGCGCGAGCCTCCCACCAGTCGCGAGATCAACGGGCGCGGCCACATTGCGGTCGTCACGCCGCCGCCGGACGAGCTGCAACGCTTCGTGAAGTCGGAGATAGCACGCTGGCGCAAGGTGGTCGAGCAGGCCGGCGCGCTGGGGTCGCAATGAGAAGTAGTGTGACGATGCAAAGAGTCACGCAGTTAGGGGCATGTCAGTGCCGCGAATGCTGCCTGCTCCTCTCCCCTACGGGGAGAGGGAGCCGCAGAATTCGCGGCATCGAATGCGCCTGACTGAATAAGTGCAGGAGCGCGGGAGAGGGAGGATTGCAAGTGCAGATCACCAAAATTGCTTTCATCAAACTTACTTCCATTGCGTTTAGTGCGGCGGCGCTCGCCGCGAGCTCTGTTGCCGCGCAGAACTACCCGACCAAGACCGTCACTATCGTGGTCCCCTTCGCTGCCGGAGGCGCCGGCGATATCCTTGGGCGCTTGATCGGCCCGCATATGGAGAAGCGGCTCGGTAGGCCGTTCATTGTCGAGAACAGGGTGGGCGCGGGCGGCGTCGTCGGCGCCACCGCGTTCCGCAAGGCGGCCCCCGACGGTCACGCCATCATGATCGCGCCAAGCCCCACCATGGCGGTCAACGTCACGCTCTACAAGAAGCTGCCCTACGATCCGGTCAACGATTTCATTCCGCTGGCGATGGCCGCAGGGACGCCGTTCGTGCTGGTGGTCAATCCTTCGCTGCCGGTGAAGACCGTGGCCGACCTCATTGCCTATGTGAAGGCGCGCCCCGGCAAGATGTCCTACGGTACCGCTGGCGCCGGCGTGCCGCATCACCTGTTCATGGAACTGCTCAAGAGCAAGACCGGCATGGACATGTCGCCGGTCGCCTACAAAGGCGGCGCGCCGGCCATTGCCGACGTCGTCGCCGGCCATATCCCGCTGATGTTCGTCGATCTCGGGCCGTCGCTCGGCCTGATCAGGGCCGGCAAGGTCCGTGCGCTGGGAACGTCGGTGGCTTCCGGCCTCGAGGTCTTGCCGGGCGTGCCGCCGATCAGCAAGACCGTGCCGGATTTCGACGTGGCGTCGTGGCAGATGGTGGTCGCGCCGGCAAAGACGCCGCGCCCGATCGTCGACAAGCTCCATGCCGAGCTCAAGGCAGTCTTCGCGATGCCACAGATCAGCGGCGCGATCGCCAAGTCCGGCATGCTGCCGCTGCCGACCCCGACGGTCGAAGGCATGCAGGCCTTCGTCAGATCCGAGATCGCGCGCTGGGGCGAGGTCGTGCGCAAGGCCGGCATCGCAGGGAGCCGATGATGATGTCCATGCGAACGATTCTGATCGCAACCTTGCTGCTGGCCGCCGTGGCCACGCAAGCCTTCGCGCAGGCCTATCCCAACAAGCCGGTCACCATCGTCGTGCCCTATGCCGCCGGCGGCAACACCGACGCGATCGCGCGCACGCTCGGTCGCCGGCTGGAGCAGCGGTTGAAGCAGCCGTTTGTCGTCGAGCACCGCTTGGGCGCGGCCTCGGTGATCGGCGCGACGCACGTCGCGAAATCGAAGCCCGACGGCTACACAATCCTGCTCGGCACCTCGACGACCATGGCGATCAACGTCAGCGTCTACAAGAAGCTGCCTTACGACCCGACCAAGGATCTTGCGCCCGTGGCGCTGGTCGCGGGCGTGCCGTTCCTGCTGGTGGTCAATCCGGCATTGCCGGTGAAGTCCGTCTCCGACATCGCCAAGGTCGCGAAGGCGCGGCCGAAGGGGCTCGCCTATGCCTCGAACGGACCCGGCGGCGCAGGGCATCTCTTTGCCGAATTGATGATGAGTTCGCTCGGCATCAAGATGGTGCACGTCCCCTACAAAGGCCTGTCGCCGGCGCTCAACGACGTGGTGGCCGGCCATGTGCAACTCATGTTCGGCGATTTCGCCACCGCGCTGCCGCTGGTGCGCGCGGGGAAACTGCGGGTCCTCGGCGTGTCGACCGCGCAGCGTATCTCCTCGGCGACCGACATTCCGCCGCTCGCCGAGGTGGGCCTGAAGGGCTTCGATGCCTCCTCATGGCAGATGATCATCGCGCCCGGCGGCGTGCCGGCGTCGATCCTGAAAAAGCTCAATGCCGAGATTCGCGCGATCGTGGCCGAGCCGGCGGTGAACAAGGAGTTCGTGCGCCGCGGCCTGCTCCCGATCGAGAGCGGAACGCCCGAGGAATTGAAGAAATTCGTCAAGTCCGAGATCGGGCGCTGGGGCGACGTGGTGCGCAAGGCCGGCGTCGCCGGCATCCAATAGGCAACGCGCCGTGCCGTTCGCCAGCAACCGCGGAGTCCGCGTCTATTACGAGACCTATGGCGAAGGTCCGCCCATGGTGCTGGTCCACGCCAACCCGTTCGACCATCGGCTGTTCGCCTATCAGGTCGCGCGGCTCTCGCCCTATTTCCGGCTGGTCGCGGTGGACATTCGCGGCTACGGCCGCTCCGACAAGCCGGAGACGGCGTTCACGCTCAAGGACATGGCCGACGATGTACTCGCAGTGTGCGCGCAGGAGAAGATCACGAAGGCAATCTTTGCCGGCGTCAGCGTCGGTTCAGGCATCTCGCTGCTGATCGGGCTCGATCATCCCGAGATGACGCAGGCGATCGTCCTGGTCGGCGGCTCGAGCAAGGGTGGCGCCAATATCGCGCAGCGCGTCGCCGGCTACCTGTCTCCCGACCTGCGGAGCTTCCAGCGGGCGCACATGCGCGAATTGTTCGCGCCCGGCTTTTCCGAAACGCCGATCGGGCAATGGGTGCTCGATCTTTTCTCGGAGAACGCGCACATGCTGTCCGGGCGCTCAATCGCCAATATCTTCAAGGCGCGCGAGGGCTGCGACATGCAGGCCCGGCTGCCGGCGATGACGATTCCGGTGCTGGTCATCAACGGCGCGCATGACGTGTCGCTCAAGGGCGGCACCGAGACGGCATCGCTGATCCCCGGCGCCAGACATGTCGTGATCCCGGGCACTGGCCATGCCTGCAATATCGAGGACCCGGCGGCGTTCGATGCGGCGGTGGTCATGTTTCTGAAGGCGAAGGGCTTGTGGCCTGCGTCATGACGCTCGCTACAACGTGCCCACCCCGCGCTTGTCCACGTTCTGGCCATGCTGGAAGAAATTCAGCAGCTCGTAGCTCCAGGCGAGATCGAAGGTCAGGTTGAAGCGCTCCGCATAGATGCGGTTGGCGGCGCGCTTGGCGAAGGCGAGCGAATAGGGCGTGCGCTCCAGCAATGCCTTCGCCATGGCATCGACCTTGGCATCGAGCTCCGCCGCCGGCACCGCCGCATTGATGATGCGCGCCGCCGCAAGGTCGCGTGCGCGCCATTCCTTCGACAGCCAGAGATATTCCTTCGCCATGCAGGGTGGCATGTGCAGCGGCACGAAGCAGGTGCCGCCGTCGCCGGGAACGGAACCGAAATCACCGCGGCCGCCCTGGATGGTTTTGCCCATACCGAGATGATGGTCGCAGAACACCGCCTCCTCATTGGCGACGATGAAGTCGCAGGCGAAGGCCAGGCTCGAGCCGAAGCCGATGGCGTTGCCGTTCACCTTGGCGATCACCGGCTTCTCCATCTCGATGACGGTCTGGAAGGTGCGGTGCATGCCCTGGGTAAGGTCCCAGTCGTGGCCGGGCGTGTGGCCCGATGCCTTGGGCGATCCCTTAGGCGGCAGGAAGAATGCGTCGCCGGTGCCGGTGAGAACGACCACGCGCACGGCGTTGTCATAGCGCAGCTCGGCAAGGGCCGCACCAATCTCCACATGCGGACCGGTCAATGCCTTGCGGTCCTTCGACTGGATCGTGACGGTGGCAATCTGCCCGTCGCGGGCGACGGAAATGGTTTGAAACTGCGTCATCGTGTTCTCCCTGGCGCTGCTTGCAGTGATAGGGGGCGCCAAATAGGCTTGTCAAAACACGCGGCCAGCGAGGATTCATGAATCGTTTAGCTCTTGCCGTCGCATTTGCGCTGGCTCTTCCTGCGATCTGCGTCGCCGACGACAAGGCCGTCGCCGACTTCTATGCCAAACGCACGCTCACGATCGCGGTCGGCTTCAGTGCCGGCGGCAATTACGACGTGTATGCGCGGCTGGTGTCGCGGCATATCGGCAAGCACATCCCTGGCAATCCCCACGTCATCGTGCAGAACCAGCCCGGCGCCGGCAGCCGCCGCCTCACCAATACGCTCGCCAATGTCGGGCCGCATGACGGGACCATCATCGGCCTGCCCAACCAGGGCATCGCCATGGACCAGGCGCTCGGCACGCCGGGCGTGAAGTTCGATGCGCGCAAGTTCAACTGGGTCGGCAGCCCGACGGAAGACAACAACGTCTTCTGGGCGTGGCACACCTATCCGGTGAAGACGATCGAGGAGGCGCAGCAGAAGGAGTTCGTTGTCGGCGCGACCGGACCGGGTTCGCCGACGACGTTCTATCCGCGCATCATGAACACGCTGCTCGGCACCAGGTTCAAGGTCGTGAGCGGCTATCCCGGCTCCAGCCAACTCGATCTCGCTATCGAGAAGGGCGAGGTCGGCGGCCGCGTCGTGAGCTGGACCGGGCTGAAGCTCACGAGCAACTGGGTCGCGACCGGCAAGACCAACGTCATGTTGCAGTTCGGCCTGCGCAAGTCGCCGGAGCTGCCGAATGTCCGCATGCTCCAGGATCTGGCCAAGACGCCCAAGCATCGCGAAATCTTCGAGTTCCTCTGCCTGGTCCCGGCGATGGGGCGGCCATTTTTCCTGCCGGCGGGCGTACCGGCGGAGCGGGTCGCCGCCATCCGCAAGGCCTTCGCGGCGACGATGAAGGACCCGGCATTCGTGGACGAAGCACGGCGCGCGAAGCTGTCGGTCGAGCCGCTCACGGCCGACCATCTCACCCAGATCGTCGGCCGGATGTTCGCTGCGCCGGACGATGTGCGCGCCGTGGGCAAGGCGGCGATGCAGTAAGGCTTGGCTGGTCAAAACCGCGGCTTTGCCCATATAAGGCGGGCGGCAACGGGCCAGTCATGAGCGCACTCGCCAACCATGCCTTCGTCAAGATGAACGGCCTCGGCAACGAGATCGTGGTCGTGGACATGCGCGCGCAGCCGGGAGCGGTGACGCCGGACGATGTGCGCGCGGTGGCGAAGCCCTCAGGCGTCCCCTATGACCAGCTCATGGTGCTGCATGCGCCGCGCGCGCACGGCACCGACGCCTATGTGCGCATCTACAACAATGACGGGTCGGAAGCGGGCGCCTGCGGCAACGGCATGCGCTGCGTCGCCGACATCCTGTTCAAGGAGATCGGCAAGGCCGCGCTCACCTTCGAGACCAAGGCCGGGCTGATCAACTGCTGGCAGGACGCTGCGCCGCTGACCTCCACCGTGGACATGGGCGCGCCGCGCTTCGCCTGGAATGAGATTCCGCTTGCCGAGGAGTTCCGCGACACCCGTGCGATCGAATTGCAGATCGGCCCCATCGACGCGCCGGTCCTGCATTCGCCGTCGGCGGTCAACATGGGCAATCCGCATGCGATCTTCTGGGTCGATGACGTGAACGCTTACGATCTCGGCCGGTTCGGGCCGCTGCTCGAAAACCATCCGATGTTTCCGGAACGCGCCAACATCTCGCTCGCCCAGATCGTATCGCGCGATCACATCGTCATGCGCACCTGGGAGCGCGGGGCAGGATTGACCAAGGCCTGCGGTTCTGCTGCTTGTGCTGTTGCTGTTGCTGCGGCGCGGCTGCGGTGCGCGGATCGCAAGGTGACCGTGGCGCTGCCGGGCGGCGCTCTCGCAATCGAGTGGCGCGAGCGCGACGATCACGTTCTGATGACCGGACCGGTGGAATACGAATACGAGGGCCGCTTCGATCCGGCGCTGTTCGTAAAGGCGGGGGCGGCGTGATGGGCGTCGATGTCGTCACCTTCGGCTGCCGCCTAAACGCCTATGAGGCCGAGGTCATCCGCCGCGAAGTGGACGCCGCCGGTGTCGAGAATGCGGTGGTCGTGAATACGTGCGCGGTGACGGCGGAGGCGGTGCGGCAGGCCAAGCAGGCCATCCGCAAGCTTGCGCGCGAGCGGCCGGACGCCTGCATCGTGGTGACCGGTTGCGCCGCCCAGATCGAGCCTGCCGCGTTCGCGGAGATGCCGGAGGTCGACCGGGTGCTCGGCAACGAGGAAAAGCTGCGCGCGGCAAGCTGGGCGATGCTCGACTCGGAAAAAATTCTGGTGAACGACATCATGGCGGTCAAAGAGACCGCCGCTCACCTGATCGACGGTCTGGAAGGACGCGCGCGCGCGTTCGTGCAGGTGCAGAACGGCTGCGATCACCGTTGCACCTTCTGTGTCATTCCTTACGGCCGCGGCAATTCACGCTCGGTGCCCATGGGCGAGGTGGTGGCGCAGGTGCGTCGGCTGTGCGAGCGCGGCTACCGCGAAGTCGTGCTCACCGGCGTCGATCTCACCAGCTACGGGGGCAATTTGCCGGGCGCTCCCAGGCTCGGCGCGCTGGTGAAACAGGTCCTCAAGCACGTGCCGGAGCTGGCGCGGCTGCGGCTCTCCTCCATCGACTCCGTCGAGGCGGATCGCGATCTCATCGACGCCTTCGCCAACGAACTGCGGTTAATGCCGCACCTGCATCTGTCGTTGCAGGCCGGCGACGACATGATCCTCAAGCGCATGAAGCGCCGCCACTCGCGTGCCGACGCCGTCGCGTTCTGCGCAGAGCTGCGGCGGCTGCGCCCGGACGTCGTGTTCGGCGCCGACATCATCGCCGGCTTCCCGACCGAGACCGATGCGATGTTTACCCGCTCGCTCGATCTGGTCGATGACTGCGGACTGACGCACCTTCATGTCTTTCCATTCTCTCCGCGGCCCGGCACGCCGGCAGCGAAGATGCCGCAGGTCGCGCGCGCGGTCGCGAAGGAGCGCGCCCGGCGCCTGCGCGAAAAGGGCGTGGCCGCGCTCGCGCGTCATCTCGACGGCGAGATAGGTGCGACACGCTGCGTGCTGATGGAGTCGGACGACACCGGCCGCACCGAGCAGTTCACCCAGGTTCGCGTTGCAGCGGCAGGCGAGGCGGGGGCGATTGTCGATGTGGCGATCGCCGGCCACGACGGGCGGCAGTTGCTGGCGGCATAACGGCCGCTCGCCTTCCAGCTGCTGACGGACATCCCCGCCGTGCTATACTGTTCAAATGCGCCGGAGGGACACATGACCGCGGGCAACGGCAAGGATCACATCGTCTCCAGCCTCGAAGCGCTGGAGGCAGTCTACGGCTATCCCGCGGGCGGCTCGGTCGCCAAGGAGACCCACCGCATCACGCCGCAATATCGCGCGCTGATCGAGGCGTCGCCGTTCTGTGCACTTGCGTCGGCCGGCGCGAACGGGCTCGATTGCTCGCCGCGCGGCGATCCCGCGGGGTTCGTATGCGTGCAGGACGAGACGACGCTGCTCGTTCCCGACCGCCGCGGTAACAACCGTATCGATACGCTGCGCAACATCCTGCACGATCCGCGCGTGGCGCTGCTGTTCCTGATTCCCGGCTGCAATGAGACTATCCGCGTCATGGGCCGCGCAGCAATCTCGATCGATCCGGCGCTGACGCAGCAATTCCTGATGGAGGGCAAGACGCCGCGCTCGGTGCTGGTGGTCGCGGTGGAGCAGGTGTTCTACCAGTGCGCCAAGGCGATCGTGCGCTCCAAGCTTTGGGATGCCTCGCGCCATGTCGATCGCAAATCGTTGCCGACCGCAGGCTCGATCCTCGCCGAATTGACCGATGACAAGCTTGGCGGTCCCGAGCACGACCGCACGGCGCCCGAGCGGATGAAGGCGACGATCTACTGAGATCGCCTCCGGACCGACTCGATTGCGGTTGCCGGCGCGCTCACACCAACCTGAATACTTCGCCCTGCCAGCCGCAGGCATAGAGCCGCTCCTGCATGTGCAGCGGCGCCGGCGCCATCGCCGTGACCGGCTCCTTGTTCTTGTAGAGCGGCACCACGATCTCGCGCGAATGCAGGTGCAGCGCCGGCCCGCCGTTGCGTGGAGCGTTGCCATAGATCGCGTCGCCGACGATCGGCCATCCCATCGCGGCGCAATGCACGCGCAGCTGATGGGTGCGGCCGGTGAGCGGCGCGAGTGCGAGCCAGGTGATGCCATCCGCACGGCCCATCACCTTCCATGTCGTCACTGCTTGCTGGCCATCGGGATCGACCTTCATCCACCAGCCGCGGTTTTCGTCGCGGCGTCCGAGAGCAAGCGCGATACTGCCCTCGTCCTCGGCGGGACCGCCTTCCACCACCGCCCAATAGGTCTTGCCGACGCGGCCGCTCTTGAACAGCTTGCCGAGCGCGGCCAGCGCCTTGCGGTGGCGTCCCAGCACTAGACAGCCGGAGGTGTCGCGGTCGAGCCGGTGGGCGAGGGCGGGCTCGCGCGGCAAGCCGAAGCGCAGCGCGCCGAAATAGTCCTCCAGGCTCTCGCCGCCTTTCGGCCCCTTGTGGACCGCGTAGCCCGCGGGCTTGTCGATGATGAGCATCAGCCCGTCGCGGTAGAGCAGGCGAGCCACTATCTCTTCCGGGGTCATGGCGAAACCGCTATCACGGCCGGACATGGATGACAGCACCAATCAAGGCAAGACCGGAAGCTGGTGGCAGCGGCTCACGGGCGGGCTCAAGCGGACCTCGGGCGCCATCGGCGGCGCCATTTCCGACCTGATCATGCGCGGCCCGCTCACGCCCGAGCGGATCGAGGAGATCGAGGAACAGCTCATCCGCGCCGACCTCGGCGTCGAGGTCGCGGCGCGGATCGCGACCGTGATGGCGGAGGGGCGCTACCACGATCTCAGGGAAGTCAAGACTGTACTCGCCGCTGAGATCGAGAACGTGATGGCGCCGGTGGCGAAGCCGCTCGCGCTCACCGGAGCGAAGCCGTTCGTCATCCTGGTGGTCGGGGTCAACGGGTCCGGCAAGACCACGACCATCGGAAAGCTCGCCGCGCGCTTCCACGCCGAGGGCCTGAGCGTGATGCTTGCCGCCGGCGACACCTTCCGCGCTGCCGCCATCGACCAGCTCAAGATCTGGGGCGGCCGTTCCGGCGCGACGGTGATCGCGCGCACGCAGGGCGCCGACTCCGCGGGACTTGCCTACGACGCGCTCAACGAGGCGAAGGGCGAAGGCATCGACGTACTACTGGTGGACACCGCCGGCCGGTTGCAGAACAAGGCCGCGCTGATGGACGAACTCGAAAAGATGGTGCGGGTGATGAAGAAGCTTGAGCCGGACGCGCCGCACGCGGTGCTGCTGGTGCTCGATGCTACCGTCGGACAGAACGCCCTCTCGCAGGTGGAGGAATTCCGCAAGACTGCCGGCGTCACCGGGCTGGCGATGACCAAGCTCGACAGCACTGCGCGCGGCGGCATTCTGGTGGCGATTGCCGCCAGGCATAAGCTGCCCGTGCATTTCATCGGCGTCGGCGAGGGGATCGACGACCTCTCGCCGTTCGAGGCGAAGGATTTCGCCAGGGCGATCGCGGGGGTGGAGTAGCATGGGACGAACTTGCGTGCCGAGGATTCGGCGAACTCCCTCTCCTCGCAGGGGAGAGGGTTGGGGTGAGGGGGTTCGGGCCTATCGAGAGCATTAACCCCTCACCCCACCCCTCTCCCAATGGGAGAGGGAGCCCGCAGCATTCGCCGCTCTTCTGTGCATGACAGCAAATAGCCACCACGCTACACATCGCCCATGACCACCGAAGCAAAGCCCCAACTCTCGCCCGGCCTCAAGCTCGCGCTCGATCTCGGGCCGCTGCTCCTGTTCTTCGTCGCCAATACGCGGCCGGCGCTGTTTGCGCCGCTGCTGGCGCCGTTGCTGCCCGCGTCGTTGATCGCTGGCGAGCATGCCGGCATCTTCGTCGCCACCGCCGTGTTCATCCCGGCGATTCTCGTCGCGCTGGCGGTATCCTATGCGCTGACGCGGCACATGCCGGTGATGCCGCTAGTCTCGGCGATCATCGTGGTGCTGTTCGGCGGGCTCACGCTGTTCCTGCAGAACGAGACCTTCATCAAGCTCAAGCCGACGATCATCTACGTGCTGTTCGGCGTCGTGCTGATTGGCGGATTGGCCTTCCGCAAGCCGCTGCTCGGCATGGTGTTCGATTCGGTATTCAACCTCACCGACGAGGGCTGGAAGAAGCTCACGCTGCGCTGGGCGCTGTTCTTCTTCTTCATGGCGGCGCTCAACGAGATCGTCTGGCGCAATTTCTCGACTGACGCCTGGGTGACCTTCAAGGTGTTTGGCGCGGTGCCGCTGACGTTCGTCTTTGCGATGACGCAATTCTCGCTGTTGCAGAAACATGCGCAGAGGGACGCAGCGAAGGAATGACGATGTGCAAGGCTACGAATCCGCCGCCAGTGCCTTCTCGATCTCTGGCTTGAGCACCGTCTCGAGATTCCGCGGCGTGATCGGGCCGATCAGCTTGTAGGCGATGCGGCCGTCGCGGCCGATCACGAAGGTCTCCGGCACGCCATAGACGCCCCATTCGATCGAGGCGCGGCCGTTGGCGTCGACGCCGTTCTCCGCGAACGGGTTGCCGTAACGGCCAAGGAAGCGTCGCGCGTTGTAGGGCTGGTCCTTGTAGTTGATACCGACCACGCGGATGCGATTGTCGGCGGCAAGCTTCACCAGCAGCGGCGCCTCGTCGTGGCAGGGCACGCACCACGAGGCCCAGACGTTCAGCAACGTTACCGCGCCGGCGAAGCGCGCGCTGCTCAGCCCCGGCACCGGCTTGCCATCACGTTCGAGGCCGGGCACGGCGGGCAATTCGGTCGCCGGGGCCGGCTGGCCGATCAGCGCCGAAGGAATGCGCGAGATGTCACCGACGCCGAGCCGGATCAGGAACAGGAGCGCGAGGCCCATGAACAGCGCGAGCGGCAGGAACACGATGAGCCGGCGCCGTCCGGGATTGGTCTCGCGCGGATTGTCGGCGGCGCTCATGTCGCGGCCTCGCCGGCGTGCCCAGCGCGCTCCGAGCGGCGCGTGACGCCGCGCGCTTCGAGATCGGCGAGCATGCGCGCCTGCCGCCGGCGGTCGAGCACGACCCAGGCAATCATCGCCGTTGCGATCAATGCCGCCGCCGAATAGGCACTGACGATGAAGAAGGCGTGGGGGCCGAGATTCATGGCGCTCACGGTCCCGCGCTTTCGGCCTGCATCATCAGCATGCTGCGCACGCGACGCCGCATCAGCTCGTTTCGCATGGCGGCAAGATGCAGCGTTGCGAACAGGAGCAGGTATCCGACCGCCATCACCAGCAGCGGCGTGAGCATGCTCGCGTGGACGGTGGGCCCGCCGAGCCGCATGACCGATGCGGGCTGATGCAATGTCGACCACCAGTCGACCGAGAACTTGATGATCGGGAGGTTGATCGCGCCGACCAGCGTGAGAACGGCAGCGGCGCGGGCGGCGCGCGAGGGGTCCTCGACCGTGCGCCAGAGCGCGATCACGCCGAGATACATCAGGAACAGCACCAGCACGGAGGTGAGCCGTCCGTCCCAGACCCAATAGGCGCCCCACATCGGGCGGCCCCACAGCATGCCGGTGATCAGGCACATCGCGGTGAAGGCGCAGCCCAGCGGGGCGGCCGCCTTGGCGGCGACATCGGCGAGCGGATGGCGCCACACCAGCGTGCCGAGCGCGGCGATGCTCATCAGCGTCCAGCAGCCCATCGCCAACCACGCGGCGGGCACATGGATGAACATGATCTTCACGGTCGCGCCCTGCTGGTAGTCGTCGGGCGCCGCGATCGCGCCATGGATCCCGACAGCGAAGGCGATCAGCGTCGCCGCCACGAGCCACGGGGTGAGGCGGTCGACCAGCGCCAGGAAGCGCGTGGGATTGGCGAGATCGATCAGAGGCATTGGTTACGGCTACCGCTTTAGACCGGCTTCAATGTGGCGCATTCCGTCATTCCATTCCATGCCGCAATGCCGTCGCGGCCGCGAACGGGCCGACCACGGCGCTGACGAGCGTCAGCGCACACAGGATCGTGAACGGCGTGCCGAACGGCAGCGGCCCGACGATCGCGGCGTTCGAGGCGGCGACGCCGAAGATGAGCACCGGCACCGTCAGCGGCAGGACCAACACCGCCACCAGCAGCCCGCCGCGACGCAGCGTCACCGTCAGCGCTGCGCCGATCAGGCCGGTGAAGGTGAGCGCCGGAGTTCCCACCAGCAGCGTGAGCGCGACCGCGCCGGTCGCCTTGGGATCGAGATTCAGCAGCAGGCCGAGCAGCGGCGCCGCGAGCACTAGCGGCAGGCCGGTGGTGAGCCAGTGCGCCAGCGCCTTTGCCGCGACCGCAAGTTCGAGCGGCGTGCGCGCCATCAGGATCAGGTCGAGCGAGCCGTCCTCGTAGTCCGATGCGATGAGTCGGTCGAGCGCCAGCAGACTCGCCAGCAGCGCGCCGAGCCAGAGGATCGCCGGCCCGATACGCGCCAGCAGCGCCAGGTCGGGGCCGATCGCGAACGGCACGATCGCCACCACGATCAGGAAGAACAGCACGCCGATCAGCGCGCCGCCACCGACGCGCACCGCCAGCCGCATGTCGCGCACGATGAGGGAGGCGAGGGCGGTCATTGCACGGCTCCCAGCGTCAGCTCCGTCGCGCTGTCGAAGCCGATCGGACCATGCGCGGCCGCGAGGATCAGGCCGCCGCCGGCGAGGTGGGCGCGCATCAGCCCGGCAAGCGTGTCCTGCGCGGCGGCGTCGAGCGCGGTGGTCGGCTCGTCCAGGAGCCAGATCGGGCGCGCGACCGCGGTCAGCCGGGCGAGCGACAGGCGCCGCCGCTGCCCGGCGGAGAGATAGGCGGCGGGCAGATGGGCGATCCGCTCGAGTCCGACCGCGGCCAGCGGCTCGGCGCCACCCGGCTTGCCGCCCAGGTAGCGCCCCCAGAAGTCGATGTTCTCGGCCACCGTCAGCGACGGTTTCAGCGCATCCTGGTGGCCGAGATAGTGGGTCTGCTCCGCGACGGTGGCATCCGCGTCGCCCCCCTCCAGCGTCAGCGTGCCGCCGGCGATCCCGACCAGC
>JBOHIG010000285.1:0-11682 GCA_050725815.1 Xanthobacteraceae bacterium | reverse complement strand
CCCCGCAGCAGTCTCGCGACGCGAATGTCAAATCCAAAACTCCACTAGCAACCTGTATTTGCTAGTGGTCCTTTGATTCTAACATTCGCGAAATCGCCCGCCGAAACGGGATGCGAATGTTAGAATCGGACCACTAGGACCCAACCCTTGGGCTTGCCGGATGGCCCGCGGCCGATGGACCTCGCCGCGGTCAAGTGCTAAGCGGCGGCCGAGGCCATCCCGTCCCATGAGCGACCCCGCCCTCACCATCCTGCCGGAAACGGCCGACGACGCCCTGGCGATCGAACGCCTGTATGAGCGCACGTTCGGCCCGGGCCGCTTCGCCAAGACGGCCTATCGCATCCGCGAGCGGCTTGGCCATCGCCTGGAGCTCTCGTTCACCGCGCGTATTGGCACGCTGCTGGTCGGTTCGGTGCGGCTCACCGCGATCCGGATTGGCGACACGGCGGCGCTGCTGCTGGGGCCGTTGACGGTCGAGCCGCCGTTCCGCGAGCGCGGCATCGGCCAGGCGCTGATGGAGCGCGCGCTTGCCGAAGCCAAGACGCGTGGCCATCGCCTGGTGCTGCTGGTTGGCGACGAACCCTATTACGGCAAATGCGGCTTCCGGCGGATTCCGAAAGGTCAGGCGAAACTGCCGGGCCCGGTCGACCCGGCGCGACTGCTGATCTGTGAACTGGTCGCGGGCGCGTTCGACGGCGTCAACGGCGCGATCCGGCCTGACTGGCAGGCGTCTTGATCAGCGAGTTTACTCAGATTTTATTTCGCTGCGGTGCCAAGTTCCTTCACCATTTTCTTTCCCTCGTGCGCGAATGATTTTGACGCCGGACATGCGCAAGCGTAGCGTTGTCGCGGCTGCAATCCATTGAGGATTCCTCCCGTGAAAACCTTGACCGCTGTAGTCGTTGCCGTCGCTCTGGCGGCGGCGTCGCCCGCGCATGCGCAGAAGCTCGACCTCTCGGAAGTGAGTTGCAAGCAATTCCTCGAGAGCAAGGTCGAGCACATGAGCCTGATCCTGATGTGGATCGCCGGCTACTACGCCGACGAGGATGATCCGCCGATCGTGGATTTCGACAAGATGAAGACCGACGCGACGAAGCTTGCCGAATATTGCGCGAAGAATCCGGAGACGGGATTGGTCACGGCGATTGAAGAAACCATCGCGACGGACAATTGATCCCGGTCGCAGGCGAGGGTTCAACGCTACGTCGGTCCATTGAAAGGAACGCTACGGCGGCCCTCGCGTGCCATCGACGGCCGCGTCAGCGGCCTTCGCGTGCCCAGGTCGCGGCCAGCGCGCCGATCAGGAGCAGCAGTCCGACCATGCCGGCGAACACCGGGAACACGCCGATTCCGCGCACCACGCTCGCTTCGCGCATGCGCAACCCGATCCAGTCGTCGCCGCGATAGGTGTCGCTGGACCTCACCGTCACGATGCGCGGCACACGCAGGTTTCCGCTGGCGTCAGCGATCCGCATCGAGGCGCCGCCGGTGGCGTTGACGAGCGGTTGCAGCACCTCCGTGGTCGATGTGACTTCGGTGAACTCGCGCGGATTGGGCGGTCCGACATTGGCGAGCGCGGTGAGCGATCCGTCGGCCGCGCGCCAGAGTCCAAGTTCGTTGGCTTGGATGGTGGCTCGCCAGACGCCGGGCTCGGCTTCCGTGAGCTTGAGCATGCGCGTCGCCCCCGACGGCGCCGTTACCGTGATTTCGTTGACGGTCTCGGCCATGGTCTGGCGCTGCACGGTGAGGTCGCGACCGCGCACGATCATGCGCAGCGCCTCTTCTTCAAGGTCAGGCTGCTTCATCAGCCAGTGCGAGAGTCGCCGCATCAGGTCGGTATGCGGACCGCCGCCTTCATAGCCGCGCGCCCAAAGCCAGATGTGGTCGGACAACAGCAGCGCGATGCGGCCCTCACCCTCGCGTGAAAGCTGGAGCAGCGGTTTGCCGTCCGGGCCTTCCATGACGGTGGTGCCCTTGGCCGCGCGCGCATCGACCAGGCGAAACCAGCGGCTCCAATGCGGCGGGTCGGAGTCGGAGCCTTCGAGCCCGCGCGTCACCGGATGGCGCTTGCCGAGCTTGGAGAGCCTGGCGCGGAACGGCGTCTCCGTGGTGCGCCCGCTCGGCTCGGCCGGTAGCACGGATTCGAGCGGCGTGTTCCAGAGGCTGGTCCGGCTCGCATAGTCGGGGCCGGCCGCGATCAGCACGGCGCCGCCACGGCGCACATAGCGCGCGATGTTGTCGAAGTAGAGGATCGGCAGCACGCCCTGCCGCGCGTAGCGATCGAAGATGATGAGCTGGAATTCATGAATCTTCTGCTGGAACAGCTCACGGGTCGGGAACGCGATCAGCGAGAGCTCGTTGATCGGCGTGCCGTCCTGCTTCTCGGGCGGGCGCAGAATGGTGAAATGAACGAGGTCAACCGCCGCGTCCGACTTGAGCAGGTTGCGCCAGGCGCGCTCGCCGGCATGCGGCTCGCCCGAGACCAGCAGCACGCGCAGCTTGTCGCGCACGCCGTCGATCGAAACGACCGCGCGGTTGTTGACCTCGGTCAGCTCGTTCTCGAGCGGCGAGGCCTCGATCTCGACGATGTTCGGTCCGGCATGCGGGATCTGGATCGCGATGTCGATCTGCTGCCCGACCCGTACGCTACGCTTATCGATCGGCTCGCCGTCGCGCCGCACTGTGATCTGCGCGGTGCCGACCGACGCGCCGTGGTCCTCGACGCGATAGCTCACGGTCTGCGACTGTCCGACGATCCCGAAACGCGGCGTCTTGATCAGTACGACGCGGCGGTCGCGCTCATCGGGCCGGCCGGTGATGAGGCCGTGGAGGGGAGCCGCGAACCCGAGCGAGGTGGCGTCGGCGGGGACGTCGTGCACGCGTCCGTCGGTGATCAGGATGGCGCCGGCCACGCGGTCGTGCGGCACGTCCGACAAGGCGGCGGTCAGCGCCGAAAACAGGCGTGTGCCATCGGTCTCGCCGTCCGACTGGCCGGCCTCGACGAAGCGCACCTCGAGGTTAGGGATGCGTCCGAGCCGCTCGGAAAGTGCCGCGCGCGCAGCTTCGGTCTGCTGGGTGCGATCGGCGAACCCCTGGCTTGCACTCTTGTCGATGACGACAACGGCGACCGAGGTGAGGGGATCGCGATCCTCGCGAGTGAGCGACGGGTTGGCGAGCGCGAGCACGAACAGCGCGATCGCCAGCACGCGCACCCAGGCTCCGCGGCTGCGCGCCGCGAACAGCAGCAGTGAAATTACTACCGCGGCCGCAACGACGGCCCACATTATGGGGTCGGGCACCAGCGGCGCGAATGAGATGCCGAGGTTCACTGTCGCAATCTCCTACTGCCCCAGCCGTTCGAGCAAGGCCGGAACATGGACCTGATCGGCCTTGTAGTTGCCCGTGAGCGTGTACATCACGATGTTGACGCCGGCGCGGAACGCGAATTCGCGCTGGCGCGGCTCGCCAGCCACGATCGGCAGCATGGCCTGCCCGTCCTGCCGCAGCGCCCAGGCGCCGGCGAAGTCGTTCGAGCTGATGATGATCGAGGAGACGCCGTCGCCGGCGCGTGCCGGGCGGTTGGTGAACTCGTCCTCGTTGGCGGTCGCTGTCGACTCGACCCAGAGCTGTCCGCTCGCGAAGCGGCCGGGAAACTCCTTGAGCAGATAGAAGGTCTTGGTCAGCACGTGGTCGCGCGGCACCGGCTCAAGCTCAGGAATGTCGAGCGAGGAGAGGATCTTGCGCAGCGCCAGCATGCCCGGCGAGCGTGACTCGCCGCCGGGTCCGGGCGGCGCCTCGATGGCGTCGCGGGTATCGAACAGGACCGTGCCGCCGTTCTTCATATAGGCGTCGATCTGCTCCAGCGCCTTGCGCGAGGGCTGCGGCGCTCCCGGAACGATCGGCCAATAGATCAGCGGGTAGAACGCAAGCTCGTCGCGGCCGGGGTCGAGCCCGACCGGCTCGCCGCCTTCGAGCGCCGTGCGTTGCGCCAGGAACAGCGTCAGCCCGTGCAGGCCGGCGCGGCTGACACGGTCCACCTCCTCGTTCCCGGTGACGATATAGCCCAGCCGCGTCTGCAAGGTCGCGCGCAGCGCGACTTCGTCGTCCTGCTGCGCGCGCACCGGAGGTGCGGACACGAGCATCGCACAGCCCAACGCCAGCGCGACCACCGTTGCCGCGGCGGCGCGCCGCCGCCGCCGGAACAGTTGCGCGATGCCGCCCGCAAGCCAGAACACGACCAGCGCATCGAGCGCGAGCAGCGCGAGCGCGGCCAGCATCACCGTCCCGCGCAGATCCTGCGGTTCGCTCACGCGGTAGAACTCCCGGCGCGCATTGAGCACGGCGGTATCGAGCGGCGTAAGCCGGTCGTCGGGCGCGAGCGTATTGACCGCGACCAGCCCCTCCGGCGGTCCGTAGAAGCCGGGCGGGTGCTCGGCTTTGGCACGGCCGTTGAAGCCGGCGGCGACCGGCCGCGCCGTCGAAGGCGGCGGCCCGAACACGCCGAAGCCATCGAGGATGCGCGTCGGCGGAACCAGCTCGCGCGCTTCGCGCCCGCCGGCGCTCTCGCCTCCGGCGGCGACTGCGCCGGCAAGCGAGACGATGCGCTTGAGCATGTCCACGAATGCGCCGGAGAGCGGCAGGTCGGACCAGCGCGTGTCGGCGGTGACATGGAACAGCACGATCAGGCCTTTGCCGCGCTGCTGCGCGGTGACCAGCGGAGTGCCGTCGCCGAGCGTCGCCCAGGTGCGCTCCGTCAGCGTCGAATCCGGCTCCGCCAGCACCTGACGGCTGACGGTGACGTCGGTGGGCACGGCCATGCCGAAGAACGGGCTCTCGCGTGAAAACGCGGCAAGCTGCTGCGGCTGATCCCAGGTCAGCGTGCCGCCGAGGGTGCGTCCGCCGCGGCGCAGCCGCACCGGTACTAGTTCGTCATCGGCGGCGGCGAGACGTGGCCCGGCGAAGCGCACGAGCACGCCGCCGTCGTCGAGCCACTTGGTCAGCGCCTCGCGGGCATCCGCGACATTGCCCACGTCGGCGAGGATGATCATGGGCAGCCGCTGCTCGATGAACTGGCCCAACGCCTGCGCAGGCGAGCCGCGCTCCGCGAGCCGCACATCGGCAAAGGGGCCGAGCGCGCGGGAGAGATAATAGGTGGAGGCAAGCAGCGGCTGGGCGTTCTCGGTGGACGAGCCGGTGACGACCCCGATCGAGCGCCGGCGCCAGCGCTTGTCGAGAAGCTGGACCGCGCCGGCCGAGCGCTCCGTACCGATCTCGATGCGCGCGATGTCGTTGCGTATCTCGACCGGGAGCGTCAGCTCCGCGTCGGTTTCGGTGGCGTCGGCGGCGAAGCTGAAGGTGGCGTCGCCGAGCGGTAGGCCCTTCATGTCGAGTCCGCGGATCACGCCGCTTGCGGCCGCACCGCTGGTCGAGCGCAGGACCTTGACCGTCAACGCGCCGGCGGTGTTCTCGGCGCCGACCAGCGCATGGGCGGGCGCGACGCCGCCTTCGATCACCGTCATCTGACGCTGCCCGATCAAGCGGCCGAGCGCTGCGACGAAATCCGCTCCGCCGCCGAGATCGACGCCGTCCGAGAGCCAGACCAGCTCGACGTCGGCGGTCGCTTCGAGGAACCGCCCGAGCGCGGGGAGGGCGTCGGAGCGCTGGATCGCGTAGGGCTTGGGCTTGAGCTGCTTAATGCGGATGCGTGCAGCAGCCGGCGTCTCGAAGGAGATGTCGCGGGTCGGCTCGGACAGCGGCACCAGCGCGACGCCGCGGCCTGCGTTCTCCGCGTTGACGATCAGGTCCTCGGCGGTGCGCATGCGCGCGTCCCAGGTCCCCGCCGCTGGGAAGCCGTCGTCGATCAGCAGCGCCAGCGGTGAGCGCGAGGTCGCCGTTTCGACCGACGGATTCCAGAGCGGGCCGGCGGCTGCGAGAATGACCAGCGTCGCCAGCGCGAGCCGCAACAGCGTGAGCCACCACGGCGTGCGCCGCGGCGTCTCCTCTTGCGGCTTGATGTCGAAGAGCAGCCGGGTCGGCGGGAAGTCGATGCGGCGCGGCTGCGGCGGAATCAGCCGCAACAGCCACCACAGCACCGGCAGGCTCAGCAGCCCCAGCAGCACCAGCGGCTGCGCAAAGCCGAGCGGCAGGCCGGGGATCATGCCCGCTCTCCAATGCTATGCAGAGGAGAGGATACGAACTTCAGTGCTGCGGTTTCCACCCTCCCCACAAGGGGGAGGGTAACGGAGCAAGCGGCATGCGAGTGATGCATCATGCCGACCTCCGGGCCTGCACGCGGCCGCTGACCACCGCGCCGGGCGGCGGCGCGGCCATGCGTGCGTGCAGCGCCAGCAGCAGCTCGGTCGCCGGCCGGTCGGTGCGGTGGACCGCGAAGCTCCAGCCGAGCTTGTCGGTCTCGGCCCTGATCTCGGCGCGATGGCGCGCGACGCGCTTGTCGTAGTCGGCCTTCCAGGCTTCGGCGCGCCCGGCCGTGATCGAGTCGCCGCCTTCCGGCTCGATGAACTCGACGCGGCCGGAATAGGGGAACGTCTCTTCCGCCGGGTCGACCACCTGCACGACGTGGCCGTGCGAGCCGGCGGAGGAGAGCTGTGAAAGCGTCTTGCGGATGTCCTCGATCGGGGTCCAAAAGTCGGACACCACCGCGATCTCCGCCAGCGCGGACGGCACGAAGGACGGCGGCAGGCTCGAACGCTCGGTCACGTCATGGATCACGGCGTTGGCGAACTTGTCGAGCACGTTGCGGCTGCCCGTCGGCCGCATGATGCCCGGGACACCAACGCGCTCGCCGGCGTGCACCAGGACCTCCGCAATCGCGAATGCGATGACGAGCGTGCGCTCGAGCTTTGAGTCGGTCGCGAGCGACGACTTGAACAGCATGGAAGGGGAGCGGTCGGGCCAGACCCAGACCGTGTGCGCGGCTTCCCATTCCTGCTCGCGCACATAGAGCACGCCGTCGCGCGCGGAGCGCCGCCAGTCCACGCGCCGGGCCGGCTCGCCGGACAGAAAACGCCGGTACTGCCAGAAATTCTCGCCGGGCCCTGCGCGTCTGCGGCCGTGCAGCCCGTGGATGACGGTGGCGGCGATGCGACGGGCTTCGAGGATCAGCCGCGGCATGGATTCCGCAAGCGTGCGCGCTTCGCCGCTCGCGTGCTGCGTCGCGTTGACCTCGTGCTTGTCGGCTCGCCGCGCCATTCGAACTATCCCAGGCGCTTCTTGAGCCGGCCGATGACGCCCTCCATGGTCTCGCCATCGGCGCGCGCCGCGAAGGTGAGCGCCATGCGGTGCTTGAGGATCGGCTCGGCCATTTCGAGGACGTCGTCGATCGAAGGCGAAAGCCGCCCGTCGATCAGCGCGCGGGCGCGCGACACCAGCATCAGCGCCTGGCTGGCGCGCGGGCTCGGGCCCCAGGAGATCAGCTTGCCGAGGTCACCGCTCTCGGGACCGGGCCGCGCGGCGCGCACCAGCGAAAGGATTGCTTCGACCACGGACTCGCCGACCGGAAGCCGGCGCACCAGCCGCTGCGCGGCCAAGAGCTCTTCGGCGGTCATGGTCGGCTTCGGCTTGCTTTCCTCGACGCCGGTGGTGTCGAACACGATCCTGCGCTCGTTTTCGACATCGGGATAGTCGACGTCGATCTGCATCAGGAAGCGGTCGAGCTGCGCCTCGGGAAGCGGGTAGGTGCCTTCCTGCTCGATCGGGTTCTGCGTTGCCAGCACATGGAAGGGCCGCGGCACGTCGTGCCGGTTGCCGGCCACGGTCACGTGCTGTTCCTGCATCGCCTGCAACAGCGCCGACTGGGTGCGCGGGCTGGCGCGGTTGATCTCGTCCGCCATCAGGAGCTGGCAGAAGATCGGTCCCGGAATGAAGCGGAAGCTGCGCTTGCCGGCGGCGCTTTCTTCCAGCACCTCCGAGCCGACGATGTCGGACGGCATCAGGTCGGGCGTGAACTGGATGCGGCGCGCGTCAAGCCCGAGCACGACGCCCATGGTCTCGACCAGCTTGGTCTTGGCGAGGCCCGGAAGTCCGACGAGCAGCGCATGACCGCCGGAGAGCACGGTGATGAGCGCCTGCTCGACCACCTTGTCCTGCCCGAAGATGACCTTGCCGATCGCGGCCTTGGCGGCGGCGACCTGCGCGCCGGTCGACTCAGCCGCGCGCACGATCATGTCTTCGAACTTGTCCAGCCCTTCACCGGCTACGGCCATGATTTGCTCCTTGCTCTATATTACGTCGCCCGCGGGGCCGAGCGCTCCGCCACGACGGCCGCTTCAATCACCAGAATCGTCGTGGGCATGTCACAAGCGCGTCGCAAGCGCGTTGCGCCCGCTGCCGCGAATCCCTTCCACTGCCCGGAGATTACGCTACTTTTCAAGGGTGCGATCCCGCCTTCCCGCAGGTCTGCCAAGATCGCCCCGGAGGCCGGCCACGACCCGCGCCATGAGCGCCTGTAACGCGATGCTTTTCGGACCCCCGCGAAGGCGTCGGCTGCGGCGGTGGATAAGCTTGCGTCCAATCGCGAACGCGGTGAAAACGGCCGGTCACCCTCTTATGTTCCGGGCAAACCATGGCGAAGGAAGGGCGGACATCGGCGGGACTGGACGCCATTGCCAGGGCCGCCAAGTCAGCGGCGGCCAAGGGGGCTGCGCCGGTGCACCTGTGGAATCCGCCATTCTGCGGCGATCTCGACATGCGGATCGCCGCCGACGGCACGTGGCACTACCTCAAGACCCCGATCGGGCGGCCGGCGCTGGTCAAGCTTTTCGCCTCGGTGCTCAAGCGGGAAGGGGACAAGTATTTCCTGGCCACGCCCGTGGAGAAGGTCGGCATCGTTGTCGACGACGCGCCGTTCCTCGCCGTCGAAATGCGCAGCGAAGAGGCCGATCCGGGCGATCCTCGGTTCCGGACATTGCATTTTAGGACAAACGTTGACGACTGGGTGGGGTGCGGGCCCGGTCACGCGCTGCGCTTCGAGCCGGAAACCGGCACCGGGGGCCTGCGGCCCTATCTGCACGTTCGCCGCGACCTCTGGGCGAAAGTTACGCGTTCTTTATTCTACGATCTGGTCGAGCTGGGCGAGGAGCGCGACATCGACGGGCAGCGGATGTTCGGCATCGCCTCGGGCGGTGAATTCTTCGTGATGGCGCCGGCCGACGCGTTGAAGGATTTCGCCTAACGCTCACCACGCGTATTTGAGCGTGCCGGTGCCGGCATAGGTGGTCGAGCGGCCGGAGAATTCGCCGTCCACCTTGCCGATCAGCGTGACGCCGTTGCGAAGCTTGAGTTCGGCAACGGCGGAGGTGAGGGCGGCGTTCTTTGGGGCGGCGGCGCCGTCGACGGTGAAGGCCGCGCCCGGCAGCGTCTGGAAGGCGGCGTTGATGCGCCGGCCGGGATCGTAGTCGTGCACCCAGGCCGCGCGTGCACGCAGCAGCAATTGCGCGCCGCTGTCGAGCCGATGCCGGGTGTCGGCCCAGGCGCCAAGCTCGCTGCGGGTGTCGGTGGTGGTCTGCGAGGCGTAGGCCAGCGCGAAGTTGTTGGCGCCGAAGGTTGCGCGTTCGGCATAGGTCGGCGTGCGCAGGCTCTGCACCTGAACCGCGGCATAGGGCGTCAGCCCGTGGGTCGCCCCCGCGAATGTCGGCATGGCAAAGCGGTAGCCGGCCTCGGCGCGTGCGCCGATCGAGCGGGCGTCGAAGTCGGCCCGCAGCCGGTCGATGCCGACGACCGTCACGGTGCGGTCGGTCGAGGCATCGTGCCACGCGCCCGCGACCCCGGCCGACACATAGGCGTTGTTCCAGTGGGTGGAGAAATAGCCGCCGACTTGCGCGACATCGGCATTGCCTTTGCCGAGATTGGCGATGGTCCAGTGGTTCTCGCCGATCGAAAGCGCGGCGCCGATCACCGTGTTGGCCGATATGCGGTAGTCGACGCCACCGGCAAAACCGGCCGCGTTGACGGCGGTGTCGTGGCTGCCGACCGCGACCGGCTCGCCGTCGGTGCGGTTGCGCCCGCCATAGGCCGCGCCCCACACGCTCCAGCGCTGATTGAAGGACGCAACGCGCGGCGCCTTCACCGGAAAGTTCGCCGCGAATGCTTCCTCCGGCGCATAGCCCAGCGCTGCGCCGAAGCCGCCGCTGCGGCCCGCCACGAACGGGTCGAGCATGGCGTTGAGGAACAGGTTCATCGACTGGATGCCGGCCTGCTGCATCCCGGTCGCATGCTCGCCCGACAATTGCGCCAGCGCATTGCCGAGCGGCGCGCCGGTGAGGCCAAACACCGTCACGAAGGCCGGCGGCAGCGCGCCGCCGTCGTTGAAGAAATTGTTCAGCCCGTTGGCGACGCTCTGCTGGTTGCCGGCAAGCTCCTGCTTGGCGCCCAGCGCCGCGGTCAGGTTCAACAGCACGTCGGTCGCCGTGTAGCTCAGGCTGGAGTTGAAGCCGGCCAGCAGATTGGTCGTATCGAGCGTGGTGAACGTCCCCGTCCGCCCGTTTGTCGCCGACAGGATCGTATAGTCGCGCCGCACATAGCTGCCATTGGCGAATACCGCGCTGACAGTGCCGGCGAGTTGCGCGGTTCCGTTGACGTTGGTGCGGTCGGCGGCGCTGGGCGAGACCTCGACGAGGTAGGTCGCCGCCGCCGTCATGGTCAGGTTGCCGTTGACGGTGAAGGTGCCGATCGAGTTGCCGGGCGAGAGCGTGCCGCCGTTGAGCGCAAGCCCGCCGACCGCGCCGGTGCCGCCGAGCGTGCCTGCGTTGACGGTCACTGCCGAAGCGAGCGAGCCGTTCACGATCAGGACGCCGTTGTTGACCGTGGTCGTGCCGCTATAGGTGTTGTCGGCGGTCAGGATCGTGACGCCGCTGCCATTCTGCTCGAACACGCCCGTGCCGGAAATGACATTGTCGATGATGAACCTGTTCGAGCGGTCGACCGCCAGCGTTCCGTTGTTGACGATGTTTCCGGTGCCGAGCGAACCGGTGGTGCCGCCATTGCCGATCTGCAGGATGCCTTGCTCGATGGTGGTGACGCCGGTGTAGGTGCTGTTGCCACTCAGCGTAAAGGTGCCGGTGCCCTGCTTGGTGAGCCCGCCGGTGCCGGAGAGCGTGCCAGAGAACGTCGTCGAGTCATTGTTTCCGCCGGTCGTCAGCGTCGCCGTGCCCAGCATCACGTTCCCGGCGCCGGCGAGCGAGGCGATGGTCTCGTTGAAGTCGTTGAGGTTGAACGATGCGCTGGCCGCGACGGTCACCGCGGTCGCGGCGGACAGCGCGTTCATCGCGCCAAGCTGCAGTATGCCCTGATCGATCTGCGTGGCGCCGGAATAGGTGTTCTGCGCGGCCAGGACGAGCGTGCCGAGACCGGACTTGGTCAGCGCACCGGTCGTGCCGTTGCCGTTGGCGATGACGCCGGAGATGGTCAGCGAATTGCCGTTTGTGTCGATTTCGCCACCGGCGGTATTGAGCACAAAGTTGTTGGCGATGTTCAGGTTGTTTGCGGCAGCGCGGAAGGCGCCGCCGTCGAACGTCACGACGCCGGTGCCGACGGCGTTGTTGCTGCCGGCCGCGAGGGCGCCCTCGCGGATGATGGTGCCGCCGGTATAGGTATTGTTGCCAAACAGCGTCAGGGTGCCGCTGCCGACCTTGACCAGGATGCCGGGGAAGCAGCCGCATTCGGAGA
>JBOHIG010000284.1:0-7702 GCA_050725815.1 Xanthobacteraceae bacterium | reverse complement strand
GTGCGGACGCGTCCGCCCACCCGACGATGGGAGCGCGGGCCATGCTGGATTTTCTGCAGAAGGCGAAGCAGTACCTCTGGGTCCTGGTCGAGATCGGTTTTCTCACTGTCCTCGCGGTCGTCCTGATCCATCTGATTCTCGGACCGAACTCCGGCGTGTTCGTCACGTCGGTCGCCGACAATGTGCTCAAGTTCGCCAATGGCGTACAGCCGCAGGCCCTTGTCGGCCTCGCACTGGTGCTGGCGCTGGTCGTCCTGCTTGCCAACCGGATGAAGTAGCGCACGGCGGCGCGCAGCCACCGGGTCTCTCTATGTGCCGGCGCTTCTAGTCTAGAACCGGTCGCTGGTTTCCGCGGCGCGGATGAAGGCATTGCCGTCGGCCCGCAATAGCAAGCGATCGCGGATGAGCGCCTCCACCACCGCCCTCACCTCAGCCACATAGCCGTCGCGCGAGCCGTAGCGCTCCTCGATCGAAAGGCGCGGGTCGTTGGCTGTCAGGCGTTCAGCCTTGGTCCTGGCGAAGGGGACCTGGGAACCATCACGGTCGCAGAGTTCGCTCGGTACCTGCCGGTACACGTTCCAGCCGGTGTAGGTCGCCATTGGCACGGCGATCGACGGCAGCCGGATCCCCGATACCTCGTTGCCGTCGTCATCCACGGCCGATACGCGCGTGCCGTAATACCCTTCGCCGTTTGAGCCGCCATTGCTGCTCGCGGGCGGGTCAATCCAGTCCACCGGCGGACCGATCCGGTTGCCACCAGGAGTCACGGTGAAACCATTGACCCGAGGCATTCGCACCGCTCTGTATTCGACGGCGGTGCGCGCGGCGATCGACGGCACCTGGCTTGGAGGCGGCGTAACGCCCTTCGTCATCCACTCATCGAGCGCAACAACCAGCGCGCGCATCGCCGGCGTGGGGCTGTGCGCATTGCTCGGGTTGGCGCAGATGCCCGCCGCCGACTTGAGCCCGGCCCGGCCGCCATGCTGGGTGCCCGCGATCATGTAAACGCGCGAATTTGGCGGCAGAGCGAGATCGCGGATGCCGGCCGGATCGGTGGTCAACAGCGAGCCGGCCTTTTGCCAGTATTCGGTCGAGGTGTTGGTCTCGATCATCAGCGGGTCGAAGCCGTCGCCGCGCATCAGCGAAGCGGTCCTGCGCGAGAACGGGTCGGTGGTCGAGGCGGTGCTGAACGGAAACCAGTTCTCCGGATAGGCGTGATCCTCGTGCTGCGTGCCCGTGCGGCTCGGCTGAGCGAAGCTGTGATTGGCGAAAACCTTGCCGGCGCCGGCGGTGTGTGCGTAGACGCCGTCGAAGACCTTGCGTCCCCGCAGGTCCTTGTTCATGCCGAGCTCGATGAAGTGCCGCAGGAACCGGCCGCTTTGCGATCCGCCGAACGCAAGCGTGTGCCGGACGGCGCCGCCGCGCTCCCGCAGCGGATTGGCGACGCCCTTCTCGTCGATACGCTCGTTGCGCAGGAACGACACGACATCGCGGACCGCCGCATAGCCGAGGCCGACGACCTTCGGCTGGGTCGCCTCGTACCACAGCTCATAGATGGCGACCGGCATGAATTTCGTGCCACGCGGCAGCAACCGGATCGAACGGGCGTCGGCAAACTCCCAGCGATCCGCGGGTATCTCGATACGCGCATCGGACGCCCGCAGCCGCATTGTCAGTCGCGCTTTCGAACGGTCGGTGGTCGCAGCGGGATAATTCAGGCGCGCGACCTCGACATCCGCGCGGACGCGCTTGCCGACCTGAAATTCCTCACGGACGCGCCGCACCAGCAGCTTGCCGTTTTCCAAGGCCGTCGGGAAGCGTGCAGTCATGCGAAAATTCGAGGACGACACGCCGGGATCCCACGCCGACCACACCACGGTGTAGCCACGCTCGAAGGCAAAGCCGTTGCCCGCGTGCGCGCGCATCTTGGGATCGTTGAGGGCGGCCGGCCCGCCGCCGACGACATCGAGCAGGCGCGTCCCGAGCTGCTTGTTGCCGCGATTGAGGACCTCGTAGAACAGGATGCCGCTGCCTTTGGTGGGATCGGCCGGCCGCAGGATGAAGATATCGACCTCATATTGGATCATGCCACGCGCATCGCGCGGCACCTTGTCGAGATCGACGATGACCGAATTCTGCGGCGACAAGGGGTCAAGCTCGCCCTTGGCGACGCCCTTGAGCCGGACATAGGCTCCGGACGCGCCGAATGCATGCCCCTCGGCGAACGGCTCCGTCGAATCGATCCGGATTTCGGTAATGCGGGCTTGCGCGCCGGCTGCAAAGCACAGGCCCGCAAGCGCGAGGGCAGCGATCTTCCAGGACATGGCGTTTCCCCCAGAGACAGCAATCGGAGACAGTGATGCGTGATGCGCGATGCGCGATGCCGCAATTCGGCATCCGCACGGCCATGTCCGTCAATAGGGGAAATCGAAAAGTGACCGGTTCAGGCCGTCGTCGCGCCTGCCGCAACGCCTTTGTCCTTGAGCAGCGTTTGCAGCTCCCCGGCCTGGAACATCTCGCGCACGATGTCGCAACCGCCGACGAATTCGCCCTTGACGTAGAGCTGCGGGATGGTCGGCCAGTTCGAATAGGTCTTTATGCCGTCGCGCAGGTCGTCGGATTCCAGAACGTTCAATCCCTTGTAGGACACGCCCAGGTGGTCGAGAATCTGCACGACCTGGCCGGAAAAGCCGCACATCGGAAATTGCGGCGTCCCCTTCATGAACAGCACGACGTCGTTGTTCTTGACCTCGTTGCCGATGAATTGCTCGATGCTCATCGCAAACCCTTTCTGGCGCCGTTGAACGGCGATTCTCCCTCTAAAATCGGACTTTTGCGCGTCACTTGCAAGGGTGCGCCGGGCCCCGACATGCGGCCCCTGATGCGCCGTCGCGCTCGCCGGTCAAACGATCGACAGCCGATAGGCACTGCCAAAACGTCCGAAATCATGGCTTGCGACGCCGTTCCGGACGCAGCCTTGATACCGCGTGGGCGGCGGCACAACCTTCACCTTGACCACGGCGGATACCCCCGGCTTGACTAGCCCCGCATGGACGGCGGCGACGGAAAGCGCAGAGTCGCCCGTATAGACGTCGGTACCCCAAAGCGAACCTTCGGCTTCGCCGCGCACTCGAAAGTAATAGGTCGCTCCGACCGTGTCGCAGAGATCGAGCATGGTTGGCGGCGCATCCGCAGCAAGAAATCCGCGGTCGAGCAGCTTGCGTAGCCGCCCCTTCGAAAGCCTGCCCTTCCGCTCAAAATAGGCGACGAGTTCCTGAACGACCTTCATCGTCCCTCTCCTTCCTGCATGGTGATCACACGCCCATACGGCGGGTGAAACTCAGGATTGCCGGGTGCGGGCAAAACCCAGAGCACGGCGTAGGGCAAGGCCTCGGCGGGATACTCGATATCGCCGTCCGTGATGACGATCGCCGCGATGACGCGTGGATCGTCCGCGAGCTCCTGCATCGCAGGCGACAGATCGCTGCCGCCGTAGCCGCTAACCCGGAAATCCGCCAACGCGGCAGGCGAGAGCACCTCATTCGCGGTGACCGCGACATCGCACTGGATGAGTCGGATATCATCGACGCCCGCCGCATCGCAGAAGTCAGCAATCGCGCCGAGCGCACGCGGGATCTCGTTTTCCATCGAGCCGCTGGTGTCGAGCACTACGTTGAGCATAAAGGAGTCGCGCCGCCGTCCGGGCAGGACGACGTCGTACCGATCGGCACCGCGGCGCGACGGCCGTACGAAGGTGCGCTCGCCCGGCGCGACGCCTTCGAGCCACTTCTGCAACGCCACCTGCCACGGCGTGCGGTAGAAGCCGCGCAACGCCGAGACGATCTGCTCCGAATCATCGCTGTCTGCGCCGCGTCCATTCATCGCGCCCATCGCACGGCCGATCGCGAGCCCCCTCGCGGCGAGATCGCGCATCTCCTTGGCCCGCGCGGCCTGCTCCTTGGCATCGGCCGGAAACAGTTCGCGCTCGCGCTGCTCGTCGAGCACGTCGCCGGGCTCGTTGCCGTCCATTATGCCGTTCGGGCGTGGAATGGGACGGCCGCCCACACCACCCCCGGCGCCGAAGATATTGCGGACGGACGCATCTTCGCCGTCCCAGACGCGCGTGCGCGAACGCATGACCTGGCCATCGCGTCGCATCTCCAGCACGATCTGTTCGGCCGATTTCTCGCGCGCGCCCGGCATATCGAGACCGCCGGCGGGGATCGACGTGAAGCCGAGCTCCACCCGCAACATGTCGTTGATGATGTAATCGTGCGCGTAGTTGAACTCGAGCAGGCCGCTGCCGCGCGCGCGGTCGTGCGTCCGCAAGGCGAGATGCAAAAGCTCGTGCGCCAGCACGAAGACAAGTTCATTGTCCTTGAGGCGGGCAACGAAATGCGAATTCGCAATCAGGCGGCCCGACGCGAACACGCCCATGGTCGGGATGCGCTCGTCAAGCGCGATCCGCACGGCGGCCGCAAGCCCGCCGAGATACGGCAGAGGCACCGTCACCATTCGCAGCCCTTTCTCGAGGCGCGCGAGTGTCTCGCGCGCCGGCAATGCCGCCGGCTCGCCATGCGTCATGACACGGTCACAGTCTTCAGGAGGTCGAACATCGCCCGGTCGGCGCCAAGCGCACCCCATTGCTCGACCAGGTCGGTGAGCACCGTAAGCTGATGCTCCGGCTTAAGGCTGCGCAGGAAGCGATTGATGACGCGCGGCTTCATAGCCGCGATCCTGCCATCGCGCACATGCTGGCGGATGCAATTGAGGACGAACCAGCGCGCCGCATCGGCCTCCGGGATCAGGTCCGGATGCGCGATGTATTCTTCGACCGGCCGCATCGGCCCGATCGCCTCCTCTGCGAGCGCGCAGAACACGACCGCGTCTTCGGCGGACAGGCGGCCATACGCGAGAGCGCGCCGCGTCTCGTTGGTGAGGATGCCGGAGGCGGCGGCCATGTCGAGGGCGCGCGACAGCAGCGCCCAGGCGCGTGGCGTGGAGAACGGCACCGGGTCGGCGGGAACGGGCCGCATCAGCGCGTCCGGCATGTTGGCGATGAAACCGCGGATGTCGGCACGGACATTGTTGCGCGCGGCCCAGGCCAGCCACTCGTCGTGATCGACTCGTAGGTGCAGGATGGTCACGCGGTTGATCAACGCCGAACTCAAGGAACGGACAAGAGCGCGGTCCTGCACACGGTTGCCAGCGGCGACGACCCAAGTGCCCGGCGGCAGCGCATGCTCGCCCAAGCGGCGTTCCAGCAGCAGCGAGTAGAACGCCTTCTGCACGTCGGGCGCGCAAGCGGGTAGTTCGTCGAGGAAGAGGCAGAACGGCTCGGGCCGCTCGGGCAGCAGAATGCGGGGCGGGCAGAAAACCGACCGCTCGCCGACGATGCGCGGAATCCCGCTCACGTCTTCCGGCGCGATCTGCGTGCCGAGCAGCGAACGGCAGGGAAACCCGGCTTCCTCGGCGGCCTGATAGACCATCTCCGACTTGCCAATGCCGGGAGCCGACAGCAGAAGGAAGCTCTGCTCGTGCGCCATGCACTGCACGAGCTTCTTGGCCTGCCTGAGTGTGACAGTCTCACTGATTGCGCCATGCGCAACGTCCATCGCTCCCTCCCGCAGCTCTCGGAATGTTCCGGATTAAGGAAGGCCGCATGTAGGAGAGCCGTGCCCGCCCTGCCAGAGCGCGCGGAAAAACAATTATCTATCAGCTATGTCAGCCTGTTAGAACGATTTGCTCAGGTTCCGGGGGTGCCGGTCTGCAGCGCCAGCGCGTGTAGCTTGCCGCCCATCTCGGCTTTCAGGGCCTCGTAGACGATCTGGTGCTGCTGCACGCGCGACTTGCCGCGGAAGGATTCGGCGATGACCGTTGCCGCATAATGGTCACCGTCGCCGGCGAGATCGCGGATCGTCACCTCCGCATCCGGAATGCGCGCCTTGATCAGCCGCTCGATGTCATTTGCAGCCATCGGCATGGCAAGGTCCCTGCTCCAACTTCGATGCCTAGAGCATGATCCCGAAAAGTGGAAGCCACTTTTCGGATAAAGATCATGCTCAAACAACAGCGTAGAGCGTGATTGCGATTCAACCTGAAACAATCACGCTCTAGTGGTCCGATTCTAACATTCGCATCCCGTTTGGGCAGGCGATTTTGCGAATGTTAGAATCAAAGGACCACTAGCAAATATAGGTTGCTAGTGGAGTGGATTTGACATTCGCATCGCGTGTCCGCGGAAAGGTCGGTAGCGAATGTCAAATCCAACTAGGACGTCCGGCCGGCCATATAGCCGGGCAACCAGCCCTCGAAGGATTCGCGCAACTTTGTCACCAAAATGGGGCGCTCGCCGGTCACGGTCAATGCGTCACCGCCGGTGACGCCGAGCTCCCGCGCCGTAATGCCCGCAGCTTCGGCGCGCGATATTACGCGCGCCGCCGCACCAGGGGCCATGGTGAGCACATAGCGGCCCTGGTCCTCGCCGAACCAGAAGGCATGCGCCGCGAGCGGGGGCGACCGCAGCTCGGCGCCGATGCCGGAGGCCATCGCCATCTCCGCCAGCGCCACCAGGAGGCCGCCATCGGAGAGATCATGGACCGCGGTCGCGGTGCCCTCCGCGATCAATGCGCGCACAAGATCGCCATTACGGCGCTCGGCGGCAAGATCGACCGGCGGCGGCGCACCCTCCTCGCGCTCGCAGATCTCGCGCAGATAGAGCGACTGGCCGAGCCAGCCCGTCGTCTCCCCGATCAGCAGGATCGCTTCGTCGTCGGCCTTGAAGGCGAGCGTCGCCGATTTCCGGAAGTCGTCAACGACGCCGACGCCGCCGATGGTGGGGGTCGGCAGGATCGCCCGGCCGTTGGTCTCGTTGTAGAGCGAGACGTTGCCGGAGACGACCGGGAAGTCGAGCGCCTTGCACGCCTCTCCGATGCCGCGAATGCACCCGACGAGCTGGCCCATGATCTCGGGCCGTTCCGGGTTGCCGAAATTCAGGTTGTCGGTGATCGCGAGCGGACGGGCGCCGACGGCGGTGAGGTTACGCCACGCTTCCGCGACCGCCTGCTTGCCGCCCTCGAATGGGTCGGCTTCGCAATAGCGCGGCGTGACATCGGCGGTCAGCGCCAGCGCCTTTGGTCCATCGAGCACGCGCACCACCGCGGCGTCGCCGCCCGGGCGCTGCACGGTGTTGCCGAGGATGATGTGATCGTATTGCTCCCACACCCAGCGCTTGGAGCAGAGGTCGGGCGTGCCGACGAGCTTGATCAGCGCCTCGCCGGTATTGAGCGGCGCCGCGACGTCCGAAATCTTCAGGACGGGCGGCTTGGGCGTATCGACATAGGGGCGGTTGTAAACCGGCGCCTCGTCGCCGAGCTCCTTGATCGGCAAATCGGCCATCACCGTGCCGGCATGTTTCACGACGAAGCGCTTGCTCGGCGTGGTCTCGCCCACGATCGCGAAGTCCAGCCCCCATTTGCGGAAGATGTCCTCCGCCTCCTTCTCCTTTTCCGGCTTCAGCACCATGAGCATGCGCTCCTGGCTTTCCGAGAGCATCATCTCGTAGGCGCTCATGCCGGTTTCCCGGCACGGCACCTTGCCGAGATCGAGGGTGACGCCGAGGTCCCCCTTGGCGCCCATCTCGACCGCCGAGCAGGTCAGCCCCGCCGCGCCCATGTCCTGGATCGCGATCACGCAGTCCTTC
>JBOHIG010000283.1:0-7047 GCA_050725815.1 Xanthobacteraceae bacterium | reverse complement strand
CTGCGCATCGCCGACCTGGTCGAGCGCGAAGGCCGCGCCGTCGTGATCGCAATGAACAAATGGGATCTGGTTGAGAACCCGTCAGGCGCGGCCGCCAAGCTGCGCGAGGAAGCCGACCACTGGCTGCCGCAGCTCAAGGGCGTTCCGGTCGTCGCCGTTTCGGCTGCGACCGGTACGGGCCTCGACCGGCTGATGCAGGCCGTTGTCGATGCCCACGAGGTCTGGAACCGGCGCGCGACCACCAGCGAGCTCAACCGCTGGCTCGCCGGCGTCGTCGCCGCGCATCCGCCGCCCGCGGTGTCGGGCCGGCGCATCCGTCTCGATTACGTGACCCAGCCGAAGGGCCGGCCGCCGACCTTCGTGCTGTTCGCGAGCCGCACCGACAAGGTGCCGGATTCCTATCGCCGCTATCTGGTCAACAGCCTGCGCGAAACCTTCAACTTGCCGGGAACACCGATCCGGCTGACCTTGCGCGAAAAGAAGAACCCGTATGCCGGACGCAAGCGCAAGAGGTGAGGATGATCGTCGATTCTCAGCTTCATCTCTGGCCCGAAGAAACGCCCGAGCGTCCCTGGATTCCGGGCGGCAAGGAGCGCGCCCACCTCCCCGAGGCGCTCACCTGGCAGAAGGCGCTGCCGATGATGGACGCGGCCGGCGTGGATCGCGCCATCATCGTGCCGCCGACGTGGCCCGGCGACGACAACGATCATGCGCTGGAGGCGGCCGCGCGCCATCCCGACCGCTTCGCGATCATGGGCCGCTTTCCGATCGAGCGCCCGGAGTTGAAGTCGCGACTGGCCGGCTGGAAGAACCAGCAGGGCATGCTCGGCATCCGCGTCGCCTTCAATCACGAGAAGACGCCATGGATTGTGGACGGAACCGCCGAATGGCTGTGGCGGGCCGCGGCCGATGCGGATATCCCGATCATGATCTTCGCGCCCGACGCGCCCGAGCAGATCGGGCGCATTGCGCGCGACTATCCTTCGTTGCGGCTGATCGTCGATCACATGGGGCTTGCGACGCGGGGCCCTGAATACAGGCGCGTCGGCCCGCGCATCGACATCGTCGCACCGTTTGCGAAATATCCGAATGTGGGCCTGAAGCTGTCGGCGGTGCCGGGATTTTCCAGCGAACCCTATCCATTCCGCGATATGGCCCCGCATCTGCGGCGGCTGGTCGAGTCATACGGGCCGCAGCGCTGCTTCTGGGGCACGGACCTGACCCATCAGCGCGGCAAATATTCGTACCGGCAATACGTGACGCACTTCACCGAGGAACTCGATTTCCTGTCGAGCGACGACAAGCGCTGGATCATGGGCGAGGCGCTGCTGAAGTTTCTCGGTTGGCACTGAGTGCCCGCTCGTCCCCGCGGAAGCGGGGACCCCAGGGGCCAAGAATTCTGGATTCCCGCTTGCCGGGCGTTGAACGCCGGGCAGGGGGCGCCACTGAAGCGAGCGGGATTGCGGCGTGCAAACCGTGCGAATATCATGGCGCCAAGTACGTAAGTGAGTATGGAATTTTCATCGTACAAATATTTCAAGGGGAGAGAATCGTGGCTCAATCGGGTGCAATAGATTCCACAAGCCATTCCTACTTTGCACGGCATTGGCGTGGCGAACTGCCACTGGGGCAAAGTTTCTGGATAAACGGCGTTGTCGTCGGATTCGCCTGCTCGGTCCTCATGCTGGGGACAGTGGAAGAAAGACTTTTCTTCTGGTGGCATGTGGTTGCACTGGTTATCGAACCCGCAATTATCGTCTGGCAGCTGGTAGGCATCTGGCGGTCGGCCGGCAGGTATGTTGGGCCGCGGTACCTGGCGATTTTGGCGCGAATAGGCGCAATCTTCGGTACGATTTATGGCGTGATGGGTATTGAATTTGGGACCTTGGTCAAGTTGTTGGACTGACGGCCTCAAACCGCGTTAAGAATGTAGGCGACACAACGCCTCGGCTCCGTCACCGCCTTCTTCGCGCACCCTGTCCTTGCCGACGCCGACACAAAGGATTGCGCTAGGGCTGATGGCGATCGTTGCGTGCTCGTGATAGCGCGCGCTGGTGATCTCCTCGGCTGGCATCTAGCGTAAGGCCGAAGCCAAACTTGTGACGCAGGAACCACCGTATCATCAGCAAATACGAAAAAATCGTGAACCGGCGGCTCTTGCCCACGCATAAATTGCCATTGCGATCAAAAAAGAAGCCGACGACATCTCCCGTTTGGAAAGCGTCCCTCGTCCGTTGTTCGAGTTGTGGCGATAACGACAGCGTCGCCAATGTTCGGCCAATTATCCCTAAATTCTTCGGTACACTGCGAAAACGCGGATGTACGAGAAACAGCGTTTTGTCTAAATGATTGTGCGCGGCAAGGTGCTCGATCTCCCACCAAATCGAGTCGGTGTCGTCTACCGTGATTACTATTGCCAAAGAGGCACGCGCGAATTGCATGACAGCACTCTGCCAGTGCTCATTGGTCACAAAACCGCGCGCGGCGCCGTATGGCGGCATACTGTCCGTCGGATTGCCCAGCGCAACCATTGGCCCATACAGAGTGCCTTCCGTAAGCAGAAGATGGTCGAGCGACTGGCGCGGGGTCGCAATTGCCAGAAGGCGACCCAGGAGCGTATAGCGCGGCGGCGGCAGCGTGACTTGGTCGTCACGAAAGGCTCGCAGGAAGAGTATCGGTGCCCGTGGATCGACCGCGGTAATGGCTTCAATTGAAAAGCGAATATTTCTCTGACCCCGACGCAAGAGCCAGTTTGCTGCCGCTATCAAAACTGTCGTGAGGATTAGAGTCTTTGCGAGGACGCTCAATTGGTCGATCGGAACCGTAATATTTTTGATCGCGATCAGATCAAATGTCCAAGTTGTAAAGGCAAATGAGAAACAAATCGATGACGCGAGAATAAGTAGTCTTGTCTTCGCGCCCCTGAAGCCGCGAACAAACTTGGTAATTGGCGGAAGCCCGCAAAAATATTGGAGCGCGATCTTATTGACTATTCCGTCGAAAGGTGCGCGCAGCAACCCACGATCCAGAGCGCTCAGTCGCCCCAACCGGATCAAGCCTGACACCATAGAACCGACAAGCCAAACTGATAGGCCGCCGGCGAGAGCGCTGAGAAGCGCCGATGTCATGTCAGAATGTCGCAACAATCCCTGCCAAAAGAACGCGACCTGCGACGTTGCGCAAAGGCCAAAGATGATCGCAAAGATGCAGGAGGCCGCGCGATTGATGTGAAGGATCGCAATTCCATACGTAAAAAAAGATAGTAGTCCAACCGGGATGGTGAAAATAAATATGGGAAGAATGCGAGAGACGAGAACGTCGTAAGATTGAAGTTGGATTAAGATAATAATGATAACTGGCGTAGCCAGTAAAATTGCGGCCCAAGCGGCGGCCGCGCCGTGCACGAACGTCAGCAGCGGGTAGAGCCCGACCAAGGCGCGCTCAGGGCGATCGAGCGGGTGACAATAGATCTCGTTCATTGCGCGTCGACTGACGAGAGCGATTGGTGAGTAAATATTGGCGCCTATTGAAGTCTAGACTTTATCAACGACTGCGACGTTGGGGTACAGCCTGTACAGAGAGGGTAATCGGCTGACAGTGCCGCGGTGAGCGAGCGGCGTCAGGCGGCAAGCCACCGCGCCCCTATGTCCGCTCGGATTAAAATCGACAAAACTCAATGTAAACTCAAGACGTTCCGGGTGAAGGCGGAAAGAATCGTAGCCGCTCACGCCATCGGCTGCGGCGTGAGCAAGCGGCCCTGGCGGTAGTCGTAGGTCTTTCCGCTCTCCTGGAATGCCGGAAGGCATAGCTCCACGATCTTGTCGGCGACTGGTTCCGCGGTCTTCAGCGACATCGGATCTTCGCCCGGCATGGCGGCTTCCCGCATGCGGGTGCGCGTCGGGCCCGGGTTGAACAGATTGACGCGCACGTTGGTGTTCGCGGTTTCCGCGGCATAGGTGCGCGCCAGCGCATCGAGCGCGGCCTTCGAGATCGCGTACGGACCCCAGTAGGCGCGCGCGGCCGAGCCGACGCCCGAACTGACGAATACCGCGCGGCCCGCCTCGGATCGGCGCAGCAGTGGATCCATGCAACGGATCAGGTGGAAATTGGCGGTGACGTTGACTGCGATCACCTCGTCCCAGGCTTTGGGTTCGACATGACCGAGCGGCGACAGCGGCCCCAGGATGCCAGCATTGCCGACGAGGATGTCGAGCCGGCGGTAGCGTTCGGCCAGCGCCGCGCCGAGCCGCGTAATCCCGTCGACGTCCCTGAGGTCGAGCGGCGCCAGCGTTGCGGTGCCGCCGGCGGCGCCGATCGCATCGTCAAGCTCCTCCAGTCCGCCGACGGTGCGCGCGACTGCGACGACATGCGCACCGGCGCGCGCGAGTGCGATCGCGGTGGCGTAGCCGATGCCGCGCGAGGCGCCGGTGACGAGGGCGATCTTGCCGGAGAGGGGAGTGGGCATGAGCAAGTTCCGTCATTCCGGGGCGCGCCCACCAGCGCGTTCACGCGCGTCTTCGACACGCTATGGGCGCGAACCCGGAATGAGAGCCGCTAACTCGCTTCCGCCAGCAGCGACAGCTGCCGTGGTGCGTGGTCCTGCGCCGTCCGGTCGGTGAGCGGCGTCGGATAGTCGCCGGTGAAGCAGTGGTCGGTGAATTGCGGCCGCACCGGATCGCGCTTCTCGCAGCCCATGGCCCGGTAAATGCCCTCGACCGAGAGGAACGCGAGCGAGTCCGCGCCGATGAACTGCCGCATGCCTTCGAGGTCGTGGGTGGCGGCCAGCAGCTTGTCGCGCTCCGGCGTATCGATGCCGTAATAGTCGGGATGCGTGATCGGCGGCGAGGCGATGCGGAAATGCACCTCCTTGGCGCCGGCGTCGCGCATCATCTGCACGATCTTGGTCGAGGTGGTGCCGCGCACGATCGAATCGTCGATCAGCACGATCCGCTTGCCGTTGACGACGGCGCGGTTAGCGCTGTGCTTGAGCCGCACGCCGAGCTGGCGGATCTGCTGCGTCGGCTCGATGAAGGTGCGGCCGACATAGTGGTTGCGGATGATGCCGAGCTCGTAGGGAATACCGGCCTCCTGGGCATAACCGATGGCGGCCGGCACGCCGGAATCCGGCACCGGAACGATCACGTCGGCGGTTGCGGGCGCTTCGCGGGCGAGTTCCCGGCCCATGGTCTTGCGCACGTCGTAGACGTTACGGCCGCCCACGATCGAGTCCGGGCGCGAGAAATAGATGTATTCGAAGATGCACGGGCGCGGCGCCATCGGCGGGAACGGCTTGTGCGAATGCATGCCTTCGTCGTCGAACACCAGCACCTCGCCGTTTTCCACGTCGCGCACATATTTGGCGCCGATGATGTCGAGCGCGCAGGTTTCCGAAGCGAGGATCGTAGAGCCGTCGAGCCGGCCGATCACCAGCGGGCGGATGCCGAGCGGGTCGCGGGCGCCGATCAGCTTCTTGTTGGTGAGCGCCACGAAGGAATAGGCGCCCTCAAGCTGGCGCAGCCCTTCGATGAACCGGTCGATGAACCGGTTCTTCCGCGCTCGCGCGACCAGATGCAGGATCACCTCGGTATCGCTGGTCGACTGCATGAGCGCGCCGTCGTGCACGAGCTGGCGCCGCAAGCTGAGCCCATTGGTCAGGTTGCCGTTATGGCCGACGGCGAAGCCGCCGCCGTCAAGCTCCGCGAACAGCGGCTGCACGTTCCGGAGGATCGTCTCGCCGGTGGTGGAGTAGCGGACATGGCCCATCGCCGACATGCCGGGTAGCCGGTCGATCACCTCGCGGCGGGAGAAGTTGTCGCCGACCAGCCCCATGCGGCGTTCCGAATGGAACCGCTTGCCGTCGAAGGAGACGATGCCGGCAGCTTCCTGGCCGCGGTGCTGAAGCGCATGGAGGCCGAGCGCGGTGATGGTGGCGGCGTCCGGATGGCCGAACACGCCGAAGACCCCGCATTCCTCGCGCAATCGGTCGCCGTCAAACTCGGGCTTGCCCGAGTTCGACACTTCGTAACCGCCCGAAGTCGGAAACATCCGACTTCGGGTGAGATCGAGGGACGCGGTGAGACTGGTCGTTCCGGTCGTGTCGCTCATCGCATCGCGCATCGCATCTCCTGGCTCTCTACGGTTTGACCGCGCCGCCCTGGATCAGTTTTTGCAACCCGGCGCGGTCGTTCTGGCCGTATCCGGTGGTTTCGCCCGTTGGCGGGCTGATATAGTTGGAGCGTTGCTCAGGCGCCGGTTCCTGCGGTTCTGTGTTTTCGCGGCGCTTTTTGTATTTCTGATATAGGCCCTCTGGATCGTCCGGCAACATCGAGATCAGCCAGCCACCGGTGCTTTGCAGCACGCTCAGGGACTTGGCGTTGGCCACCCAGGTCGGCTGCGTGCGCTGCGGCACCAGCCAGTCGAAGAACAGGAAGGCGACCACCACGATGATCAATCCTCGCGCCAGGCCGAACAGGAAGCCGAGGGTCCGGTCGAGCGCGCCGACCCGGCTGTCCAACACCATGTCGGAGAATCGTACCGTGATGATCGACACGATCAGCAAGGTGCCGAGGAAGGTGCCGCCGATCACGGCGCCGGCCGCGATGATGTCGTTGTTGAAATAGGTCTTGGCGTAGGGCAGCAGCCTCGCATAGGCGTAGAGCGTGACGATGGCCGCAATCACCCAGGCGGCGATCGAGAGGATTTCGCGCATGAAGCCGCGGATCATCGCGAGCAGCGCCGACACCAGCATGACGCCCAGGAGGATGATGTCGAGAAGCGTCATGGTCGAACTCTAGAAGCCTCCGTTCCACCTGGCCGCCTCTCGGGTCGTCGAATCGGCCGTCGCAGGCCGCCTAGCTGACCCATGCCACAGCCGGGCGGCAAGGGCCCGCCGAAGATCGCCCCAACTAATTAATTTTCCTGCCCAATTCCCGTGCGGGCCGCGTCCTCCGGCGGTGGCGATGGCCGCTGTATAGCCGGAGGCCGTTGTCCCGTCACCCGTCTTGTTGGGACCTGGCGTCGGCTGCCGGTTACCGGTGGGGCTAGGCG
>JBOHIG010000282.1:0-7255 GCA_050725815.1 Xanthobacteraceae bacterium | reverse complement strand
GCCTGCTGCAAAGCAGGCCCAGCCGCTTCCCAAGCCGCCGCCCGCTGCCCAGCCAAAGCAGGCTGCGGCGCCGCTGGTACCGCTGGCTCAGCCCGCAACACCCGCGACGCCGGCGCCATCGCCGATCGGCCCGTCGCGGCAAACCGGCGCCCCGCCGCCACCGTCGCACCCGGTGACGCCCGCGGCACAGGCCGCAACGCCCAAGACCGCAACGCCCAAGCCCACCGCGCCGATTGACCGCTCGCCGGGCGAGGACACGCGTGCACCGGAACCGCCGGGCGCTCCGGGCGCGGGGGTCAAGGCAAGCCTCAAACGTCATGAGAGCACGGTCGATCTGGTCTTTCCCTTCCGAACCGCGACCGCAGCCGCCGTCTTCCGCCGCGCCGACACCGTGTGGCTGGTCTTCGACACCGACGAGCGGGTCGCGGTCGGCGACCTGAATGGGAAACAGGGCGCCAACATCCGCAGCGCCACCGCTATTCGGCACCGCGACATTACCGTGGTGCGCCTCCGCCTCGACCGGCCGCAGCTCATCAGCGTCGCGGCCGAAGGGCCGGTCTGGACGGTCACGATCGGAAACGAGGTGGTCGCCCCGACACGGCCGCTTAGCATCACCCGCAACATCCTCGGCGCGGCGCGTTCAAGCGCCATCGTCCCGATCGACGGGGCGCGAAGCCTTCATCGCATCGACGACCCGGATGCCGGCGACAGGCTCTACGTGATCACGGCGGCCGCGCCGGCCCGCGGTCTGGTGAAGAGCCAGGACTTCGTCGAATTCCGCGCGCTCGCGTCCAGCCACGGCATCGCATTGCAGCCGATCGCCGATGACCTCAATGTCGAACTATCGGCCGACAAGGTCATCGTCACGCGACCCGCCGGGCTGACATTGTCGGCGGCGATGGAGCGGGGCGAACAGACGGTCCTCCACCGCCACGTACTCGATGCGCAGTCATGGGGCTACGACCGGCAGGCCGACTTCCGCCAGCGGCGGGCGCAGTTGCTCATGGCGGCGGCGGATGCCCCGGACTCTCGCCGGCTCACTGCACGCTGCGATCTGGCGCGCTTCTACCTTGCGCGCGACATGTTCGCGGAGGCAAAGGCGGTACTCGACGTCGCGCTCGTGGACAATCCGCCGACGGCGGAGGATTCCTCGCCGGCGGTGCTGCGCGCCATCGCCAACGTCATGCTCGGGCGCGCCGACGCCGCGCTGAAGGATCTCGCGAGTCCATTCGTCGGCAATCAGCACGATGCGCCGCTGTGGCGCGCCTTCGCCAATGCGCGGCTCGGCAAGTGGACTGACGCGCGCGAGGGTTTCCGCGATGTCGAGGCGACCATGGGGACGCTGCCGCTCGAGTTGCAGCGTGCGATCATGAAGGACATGATCCGCGCCTTCATCGAGGTCGGAGACATCACCGGGGCGGCGCAGCAGATCAACGATTTCGAGCTGGTTGGCGTGCCGCGGGAGTATGAGCCGGCGCTGTCGGTGCTGACCGGGCGGCTGGCCGAGAAGCTCGGCCGCGTCCAGGACGCGTTGCGCGCCTATCGCGCGGCGACCGATTCATGGGACCGCCCGGCGGCCGCGCAAGGGCGATTGCGGGAGATTCTGCTTCAACACGCCAACGGCGCGATCAAGCTCGCCGACGCCGTCACGGAGCTCGAAACCCTCACCACCACCTGGCGCGGCGACGAAACTGAGGTCGAGGCGCTGCAATTGCTGGCGCGCCTCTACACAGAGGATAACCGGTTTCGCGACGCCTTCCAGGTGATGCGCACGGCGCTCAAGGCCCATCCAAAGTCGAACATGACGCGGCGCATACAGGAAGAGGCGGTGATAGCATTCGACAACTTGTTCCTTGCCGGCAAAGGCGACGCGCTGCCGGCAATCGACGCGCTGGCGCTGTTCTACGATTTTCGCGAGCTGACGCCGATCGGCCGGCGCGGCGACGAGATGATCCGGCGGCTCGCCGACCGGCTGGTGTCGGTCGATCTCCTGTACCAGGCGAGCGAGTTGTTGCAGCATCAGGTCGATCACCGCCTGCAAGGCGCGGCGCGCGCTCTCGTCGCCACGCGGCTGGCGGTCATCTACCTCATGGACCGCAAGCCGGACCGTGCGTTGGGAGTGCTGCATTCGACCCGCATTTCGCAGTTGAACAACGAACTGCGCAACCAGCGCCTGCTGCTGGAGGCGCGTGCGTTGTCGGATCTCGGCCGCCACGAGGTCGCGATCGAGGTGATCGCCAACATCAAGGGCCGCGAGGCGCTGCGGCTGCGCTCCGACATCCTCTGGAAGGCGCGTCAATGGGCGAGCGCGGCGGAGCAGATCGAGCTTCTGCTGGGCGAGCGCTGGCAGGAATTCGCGCCACTCAACGATACCGAGCGCGCCGACGTTCTGCGCGCGGCAATCGGCTATGTGCTCGGCGAGGATTCGCTCGGATTGACCCGATTCCGCGAGAAGTTCGCGAGCAAGATGGGCGATGGGCCGGATCGCCGCGCATTCGACGTGGTCACCGCGCCGGTCGGCACCGGTGGCGTCGAGTTTCGCGAGATCGCCCATTCGATCGCCGCGGTCGACACGCTCGAAGCATTCCTGCGCGATCTGCGCGAGCGCTATCCGGAGACCGGTGCGAGGCCTGCGGGCCGGCAGGCGGCTCCGACGCCGGCCGTCCAGCCCGCACCGGCGGCAAGCGAGGCGCCACCGGCCGCGGCGGGCTGAGTTGTGTTTTTTGCGCGCTTGCGACCGTGTTTCGCCTTGGTGCATAACCGAGGCGCAACAGGAAGCAAGCAATGGCGAATCTCAAGACCATCCGCACCGACGTCGTCGGCAGCCTGCAACGCCCGTCGGGGCTACGCGAAACCCGCATCAAGTTCGACGAAGGCGAGATCGGCGCCGACAAACTGCGTGCCGCCGAGAATGAGGCGGTTAGGGGGGCGGTGCAGCTGCAGGAAAGCATTGGCCTCGAGGTCATCACCGACGGCGAGATGCGCCGGCTGAACTTCCAGGACAGCTTCGGCACCGCGGTCGAAGGCTTCGACGCCGTGCGTTCAACGGTCAAGAACAATGAGCGGCGGGTCGAGGGAGCTTCGCCGGGGCGGCGGTGGGAAATTCCCGAGATACACCATTCGGGCACTGCTGTGTCGCACCGCCGTCCGACCAAGCAAAAGCTCCGGCTCGCACGCAATGTCCCGCTCGAGGAATACGAGTTCGTCGCGGGCATCGCGAAGACGCCGGCAAAGGTGTCGCTGATCGGTCCCGACCGCATCTCGCAGCGCTTCGACTATCAGAACTCGGAGGGCGTTTACGCGGGCCTCGACGATTTCATAGACGACGTGGTGAAAATCGAGCGCGCTATCATCGAGAGCCTGGTCAAGGCCGGCTGCCGTTACATCCATATCGACGCGCCGGGCTTCACCGCCTATGTCGATCCGCCCTCGCTCGAGCAGATGCGAGCCCGCGGCGAGGATCCGGAGGAGAATTTCTCCCGCTCGCTCAAGGCGGAGGCCAAAGTAGTCGAGAATCTGGGTGAGGTCGCAAGCGGCATCCACCTGTGCCGCGGCAATCAGCGCAGCATGTGGCACCGCGAGGGCCAATACGACGCCATCGCCGAGCGGTTATTCAATGAACTGCCGCACGACCGCTTTCTGCTCGAATACGACACGCCGCGCGCCGGCAGCTTCGAGCCGCTGCGTTTCGTGCCGAAGGGCAGGGTGGTGGTGCTGGGGCTGGTCAGCACCAAGGTGGCGGAGCTCGAAACGGTTGAAGGCCTCAAGCGCCGCATCGACGAGGCGGCGAAGTTCATCCCGCTCGATCAGCTCGCGATCAGCCCGCAATGCGGCTTTGCGTCCGACGTGGTCGGCAACCTCATCGGTCCCGACGACCAGAAGCGCAAGCTCGAGGTGGTGGTGGAGACAGCGCAGCAGATCTGGGGCTGAACGGTCGCTCAGCCCCTTTTCGGCAAGGCCATCAGTTCGGGCCCGGCAGCCATGGCCGGTTCTGCACCCGCTTCATCAAATCGCGGTCGACGTGCGGCAGGACCGTCAGCCGGAACGCCTGTTCGACCTGCTTGTATTCCTGCGCGCAATTGTCGGCACGCGACCGCGGCAGCCAGCCGAAATTGATGAAATCTTCGAATGTCTGCGGGTCGCGGCCATAGGCGAGGCAGAGATAGGTGTGCTGCCGCTGCAGGGCGGTCGAATGAACGTCCCAGTACATGGGCAGACTGCGCCGCTCCGACTGGTTCCAGCCGTAGGCCTCGCCTTTGATCAGGGTGCGCGCGACGTCCCCGCCGAATTGCAGCATGACGAATGCGGCGATCTGGTCGGCAGTGTCCTCCTCCCGTCCGAGCACGGGAAGCTGCAACAGATTGCTGACCGCGTGTCCCGCCTCGTGCAGCATCGTGCCGACGATCTGCCCGACGATTGCGTCGCGGCGCGTGACCCCCTCGCGGGTGGTCGTGGTGGGCGCGCGATCCTCGATCTGGGCGATGTATTCGTAACAGAGCGTGATCGAGGATTCGGTCGGGTTGTAGAATGCGTTCGCCTGACCGCATTGTTCGGTCTTGAGCCGTAACGGGATCGGCAGCCGCAGCGGCGCCAGGAACACGCTGAACTCCTCGAGCAGGTTGAGCCGCCTCATGCGCTCATAGATCAAGCTATAGCGCTGGAACTGAGCGTCGAGCTTCTTGTAATCGGCCTGCTGCTCGGGATCGTCGGGCGACAGGCCATAGGCGTAGATCGGATGCCGCGGCTCCACATAATCGATGATGATCTTGTCGTTCGGGGCAAGCCACGCCCGCTCGGCCTGTGCCGGTGCGGCGGCCGCGCCGAACAGTCCCAGGGCCAGCGCCGAGACGGCCATCAGCGTGCGCATCGACGTGATCCTCGCTTGGGTGGTTGCGGTCCTGCGGCTCAGTTCGGCAGCCATTTTCTGCTCCTGACCTGCGCGAGCAGCGCCCGGTCGATGTGCGGCAGGATCGTCTTGCGGAACGCGCCGCGCAGCTTGAGATAGTCCTGCCGGCAGTAGCGCGCGCGCCGCTCCGGCAGGTTGAAGCTGTTGACCAGGAAGTTGAACCGTTTCGGTCGTGCGCCGTAAGCGATGCAGAGGAAGCTGTAGAACCGCTGTGCATCCAGCGGGCGCGTGGTGTCACTGAAGAAGCCGGCGCCCACAATGCCCTGCTGGGCGAGATACCACGCGCTGCCCATGAGCGTGGTCCAGGCCACGTCCTCCCCGAACTCCAGCATGAGGAATCCGGAGACGTTGTCGGCGGCTTCGCTCACGCGCCCCCAGACCGGCACTTGCGCGATATCGAAGGTCGCCCGCGCCACTTGATGCAGCACGAGCTGCACGATGGCGCCGACGACGGCCTGATTGCGGGTCAGCCGCCTCCCTTGTCCGAACATCACCACGCCCTCGGCCGGTGCATTGGCGTAGACCGAGCGCAGATACTCGTAGCAGAGCACGATCGGCTCGCCCGTCCGATACGGCAGGGTCAAGGCGCCGCCGCACTGGTCGATCTTGATTGTGAGGGTGCGCGGGAGCTTCAATGGCGACAAGAATTCCTGAAGCGTTTCAAGAACGTGCAGCTGCTTCATGCGATCATGAATGATCTGGAAGCGCGTATCTCGGGGAGGCACATAGGCAATCGCGATCTGCGGATTGCGCGGGAACGCCTGCTGCGGCGGGGGCTGCGGTTGGGGCTGTGGTGCCGACTGCGCGAGCCCCGGCGATGCCATGGCAAGCATCGCGCCGGCCGCATATGCGATCCATTTCATTGACGTCCTTCCGTCCCCTCGTCGGCTGCCGCACCCCGTTACCGGAAAGCTAGCATTCCGGCCGGCGTGTCGTCACTAGTGGAGTGGATTTGACATTCGCTACCTACCTGGCCGCGAGTTCTGGAAGCGAATGTCAAATCCAAAACTCCACTAGCAATCTATACTTGCTAGTGGTCCTTTGATTCTAACATTCGCAAAGTCGCCTGCCCAAATGGGATACGAATGTTAGAATCGGGCCACTAGCGGAGTGGATTTGACATTCGCGACCGACCTGCCGTGGGCACGCGATGCGAATGTTGGAATCGGACGACCAACGCCGTTCTTATTCGATCACGTTGCGGGTCGCGCGCTATGTCCCGTAGCTCTGGATCAGGCTCCCGGCCACCAGGCTCCAGCCGTCCACCAGCACGAAGAAGATCAGTTTGAACGGCAGCGATACGATCACCGGCGGCAGCATCATCATGCCCATCGACATGAGCACCGACGCGACCACCAGGTCGATGATGAGGAATGGAAGGAAAAGCAGGAAGCCGATCTCGAAGGCGCGCTTGAGCTCCGAGATCATGAAGGCCGGCACCAGGATGCGAAGCGACAGCTCCTCGGGAGTGGCCGGCCGCGGCTCGCGCGACATATCGGAAAACAGGACAAGGTCCTTTTCGCGCACGTTCTTCTGCATGAAGACCTTGAGCGGCGCGGAGGAACGCTCGAACGCCTGCTCGACCGTGATCTCGTTGTTGATGAGCGGGCGGATGCCGTTGTCGTAGGCGTTTTGCAGCGCGGGGCCCATCACGAAGGCAGTGAGGAACAGGGCCAGCGCGACGATCACGGTATTGGGCGGGGCGGTGGCGGTGCCGAGTGCGGTGCGCAAGAGCGACAGCACGACCACGATGCGGGTGAAGGACGTCATCATCACCAGGATCGACGGCGCCAGCGAGAGCACCGTGATGAACGCGATCAATTGGATCACGCGTTCAGTGAGTCCGTTGCCCTGTCCGAGATTGATGCTGATGTCCTGCGCCGCGGCCGGAACCGTGGCCGCTGCGAGTGCCGTCACTATACCGGCCGCCACCGTCGCTAGACGGACGCAGCGGCCGATCGCGGATGATGTCAAGTTTTGCTGTTCGGGCGGCCCAGAAGGCTCGCCATCTCCTGTTCGAGGCTGTCGTAGACGGATTTCTGTGGTGCAGGCTTGGTCTCGGTGCGCGCTGCCGGTGCAGGCGCTGCCGGTGCCTCGGGCGGCGTTTCTTCAGGTTGCGGAGCGGTTGCGGCCGGCGCGGGCTCGGGCTCGATCGCGGGAGCAGGCTGCGGTCGTGCCGCCGGTGCGCGCGCCTCAGCGGGCTTCGGCCGGCGCAGCGCCGCTTCGAGCCGTTGCGCCATGTCGGCGAGGTTTTGATCGGCAGTCGAACCGGGCGGCTCTTCGGCCGGGCCGGCGGGCGGCGGCGCGGCGCGCATCCGCTCTGCCGGCGTCTCACGCATGCGCTCGGGC
>JBOHIG010000281.1:0-12627 GCA_050725815.1 Xanthobacteraceae bacterium | reverse complement strand
TTGTTGGCGACCGAGACGCCTTCCTTCGGATCGGCGCGGTCGTCGCCGACATAGAGCGTGATCTGCTGGCCGAGAATGCCGCCGGCCGCGTTGATGTCCGCGACCGCCTGCTCGACGCCGTTCTTGAGTTGCGCGCCGAACGCGGCGGCGCCGCCGGTGATCGGCCCGCCAACGCCGAGCTTGATCTGGGCGAGGGCGCTGGTCGAAAAGGCCAGCCCGGCGCTGACGGCAAGCCCGAGCGCAACAAGTCGTTTCATCGATCTCTCCCCTGGATGGAACGCAAAGGCAGCCCACGGCGGTGGATTCCGGGGCGCCTCGTTGTCCCGATTCAACCCGCAAATACGGCGAAAGTCATCTGGTTTCCGGCGTGTTATCCAGAGACGGACGGCGGCGCCAGCCCATCAGACCGGCGCGTTCATTGATCCAGCCATAATCCGCGACCATTTGCGTCACGCGCCGTGTCCGGAACCCGAACAGGCCGAAGAGGATGCAAACCGCGGTGTCGAGAACGTAGCCTTGCGCCCACAGCAGCGGCCCCTCGAACAGCGCGAAATGAAAGAAGCGCACCACCGCGCCGAGGATGAGCATGTAGCCGATCGTATGCCACCACGGCCGCCACGTCGCGGCGATCGCGCGTCCGGTCGCCCAGGCCGTGCCGCCGCCGAGCGCCACTGTGACGAGGAAGAAGATGCCAAGCTCACGCCCGTCGCCGAAAACCTCATGGACGAGTTTCCACATCGCTGCCTCTAATGCCTGCCGCCTTCGAGATAGGCCGCTTTGACCTCGGGGCGCGCCAGCAGCTCGCGCCCGCTGCCGCCGAGCGTCACCAGCCCATTGACCATCACATATCCGCGGTGTGCGAGCTTGAGCGCGTGGAAGGCGTTCTGCTCGACCAGGAAGACCGTGAGCTTCTCCTCGATATTGAGCCGGCCTATCGCTTCGAAGATTTGCCGCGCGACCAGCGGCGCAAGCCCAAGCGAGGGCTCGTCAAGCAGGAGGAGGCGAGGGCGGCTCATCAGGGCGCGCCCGATCGCGAGCATCTGCTGCTCGCCGCCGGAGAGCGTACCGCCGCGCTGAGAGAGGCGTTCCTTCAGGCGCGGGAACAGCGTCAGCACACGCTCGAGATTGGAATTGAAGTGCGCGCTGTCCGAGAACGCTGCGCCCATCTGGAGATTTTCCATCACCGTCATCCGCACGAAAATGCGGCGGCCCTCGGGCGACTGCGCGATCTTCATCCGTGCGATGTCGTGGGTCGGCAGGTTGGTGATGTCGCGGCCGGCGAAGACGATCGCGCCGTCGCGCGCGCGCGGGTTGCCGCAGATCGTCATCATCAGCGTCGACTTGCCAGCGCCGTTGGCGCCGATGAGCGCGACGATCTCGCCTTCGCCGACCTCGACGTCAACGCCCTTGAGTGCGGCGATGGCGCCGTAATAGGCCTTTACCCCGCGCACCGAGAGGAGGGCGGTCATGGGCGGGCTCTTCGAGTAGCTTGTCGGGTGCTTGTTGTTGTGCCCTCTCCCCATAGCCTGTCGAAGACGGGCGTAAACGCCCTTTCGCCGGGAGAGGGCATGAACACCGATGCGACGAGTCGTGATGGGTGAGGGGGGCCCTTCGCAAAGAATGTGTTCTTACGAAGAAACCCCCTCACCCGGGTTGAATGCGCTGAGAACTCGGAGCTGCCCTCTCCCAGCAAAAGGGCGTTTACGCCCGTCTTCGACAGGCTATGGGGAGAGGGCGCAGTAACGCGGACTGCGCGTCTTGCCAGGCAGTTTGCCGTCAGCGCGGTCACAACCCGACCTCCGCTTCGACCGTGACCACGTCCTGGTCCTCGACGCCGAGATAGGCGGCGATGACGCTCTTGTCGTTCTTCACGACATCCGGCGGGCCGTCGGCGATCTTCACGCCATGGTCGAGCACGATCACGTGGTCCGAGATTTCCATCACCACCGACATGTCATGCTCGATCAGCAGGATCGACGTCGCGTATCGCTCGGAGATCTCTGTGAGGAAGCGGCCCAGGTCACCGCTTTCATTGGCGTTGAGGCCGGCTGCCGGCTCGTCGAGGCAGAGCAATACCGGGTCGGTGCACATCGCGCGCGCGATCTCAAGCCGGCGCTGCGCGCCGTAGGGAAGTTCGCCGGCCGGATCGTCGGCGCGCCCGGTGAGGCCGATGCGATCGAGCCACATCCGCGCCTTGTCGATGGCGCTGCGTTCGGCCGTCCGGTACGAGGGCAGGTCGAGCGCGCCGAGTACGCTCCAGCCTGACGCGCGCATCAGCGGGTTGTGTTGCGCGACCATGAGGTTCTCCAGCGCTGTCATGCCGGGAAACAGGCGGATGTTCTGGAACGTGCGCGCGACCCGCGCCTTCTTGGTCACCAGGAAATCCGGCATGCGTTCGAGTAGGAACAGGGAGCTGTCGGGCCGCTCGAGGCCGCGCACGCCCCGCTCGGTAATGCTCTCGATCTCGTTCCAGATGTCCTCTTTGCCGAACTGAAGCGCGATGCGGCCCTCGGTCGGCTTGTAAAAGCCGGTGATGCAGTTGAACACCGTGGTCTTGCCGGCGCCGTTCGGCCCAATCAGCGCGGTAATGCGGCCGGTATAGGCGGTGAACGACAGGTCGTTGACGGCGACAAGGCCGCCGAAGCGCATAGTCAGATGCTCGACGCGCAGGACCGGGTCGGTCATCCGCGTCCCTCCGACACGAGCGAGCCGGAGACTGCCTTGCGCTCCTTCAGGAACACCGATGGCGTGCGGGTCGAGATCAGTCCGCGCGGCTTCCAGACCATGATCATCACCATGGCAAGGCCGAACAGCAGCATGCGGTACTGGGTCGGATCGAAATCGCGCCCGAACAACGCCTTAAGCACGTCGAGTTCGCGCATCAGTTCGGTGCCGCCGATCATGATGATGGCGGCGATCGCGACGCCGACCTGGCTACCCATGCCGCCGAGCACCACGATCGCGACGATCACCGCGGACTCCATGAAGGTGAAGCTCTCGGGCGAGATGAATCCCTGCCGCGCGGCGAAGAACGAGCCGGCGAAACCGCCGAACATGGCGCCGATCCCGAACGCCGTGAGCTTGGTGTTGGTGGTGTTGATGCCGAGCGCGCGGCAGGCGATCTCGTCTTCGCGCAAGGCTTCCCAGGCGCGCCCGATCGGCAGCCGGCGCAGCCGGATGGTGACCACCGCGGTCAGAAGCGCCAGCGCAAGGATGACATAATAGAGGAACATCGAACGGTGGATCGGGTGGAATTCGAGTCCGACGACCGCGGCAAAGCCCTCATCACTTGCGTTGAACGGGATGCCGAAGAAGGTCGGACGCGGGATGCCTGAGATGCCGGCATAGCCGTTGGTGAGCGCGACCCAGTTGATCAGCACCAGGCGGACGATCTCGCCGAAGGCGAGCGTGACGATGGCAAGGTAATCGCCGCGCAGCCGCAACACCGGGAAGCCGAGCAGGACGCCCCAGAACGCCGCCAGGATACCGGCGAGCGGCAGCAGCAGCCAGAATGACAGGCCGAAGGTCTTGGCGAGCAGTGCGTAGCTGTAGGCGCCGACCGCGTAGAAGGCGACGTAGCCGAGATCGAGCAGGCCGGCGAGGCCGACGACGATGTTCAACCCCCAGCCCAGCATCACATAGATCAGGATCTGGATGCCGAAATTGTCGACCCACTTGATTGCGCCCTGCGGGCCGGCAACCGCCAGCATTAACATCGGATAGGCGAGGAGGAAGCCGAGCGCACCGGCACGAAGCCCGACGCCGATCTGGTGGCGTCGATGGCGGCCGGCTTCGGTCGCCGATGGATACCGCGCAATGATCCAAGCGATCACGACGCCGATGACGCAGATGACGGCAACGGCGGCCGCGATAAAGAATACGGCGACAATTGCGGGATTGCGGCGGTGCCCGCCGGGCAGAATCCACGTCAGCGCCACGTAGGCGAGGGCGGCGATCGCCGCGAAGATCGCCGTCGCAATCGCAAGCGCGTTCGGCGAGTGGATGAATGCTCCCCATGCGCGCGTGACGCGCTCGCGCGGCATGATCTCCCAAACGAAACGACCGATCGCGGCGATCGCGACGAACGCCGCCAGCAGCGGCCAGCGCGTATCAAGCGTCAGCTCGTTGCGGATGTTCTGGACAGTCTGGAATCCGATCAGCGGCAGGAACAGTCCGAACGCGATCAGCCCGGTGAACACCGCCTTGCGCAAGGCGGCCAGGAGATCGGTGCGCGTGGCGGAGTCTTTCGACTCGTCCGGCATCTCACACCTTCTCGACGTCCGGCCGGCCGAGCAGGCCCTGCGGCAGGAAGATCATCGTGACGACAAGGATCGAAAAGGCGGCGACATCCTTGTAGTCGGTGGAGAAGTAGGCGGACCACAGGGTTTCGATCAGGCCGATCAGCAGCCCGCCGATGACGGCGCCGGGCAGCGAGCCGATGCCGCCGAGCACCGCGGCGGTGAACGCTTTCACGCCGGGTGTGAAGCCGTCGGCGAAGCTCACCACGCCGTAGTACATCAGATACATGGTGCCGGCGACTGCCGCGAGCGCGGCCGCGATCACGAAGGTAATCGAGATCGTGCGGTTGACGTCGATGCCGAGCAGCGCCGCCATCTTCTGGTCCTGCTCGCAGGCGCGCTGCGCGCGGCCGAGTGCAGTCTTCGACACCAGGAACCAGAACGCAACCAGCAGGACGCCGGTGACCAGCCAGATCACGATCTGCTTGTACGAGACGGTGACGTCGTAGCCGTCGACGCTCATCAGCACGATCACCTCGTTGAACAGCGGCGGGATCGACTTGTTGCGCGGGCCCTGCGCCACCTGCACGAAATTCATCAGGAAGATCGACATGCCGATGGCGGAGATCAGCGGCGCCAGGCGGAACGAGCCGCGCAACGGCCGATAGGCGACGCGCTCGATCGCCCAGTTCAGCAGCGAGGTGAACACCATCGCGACGATCAGCACGATCAGCAGCGCGAGCACCATCGAGCTGACGCCGATCCAGGCGGTGAGGATCAGGAACGCGATTAGCGCGATGAAGGCCGACACCATGAACACGTCGCCATGGGCGAAGTTCACCATGCCGAGGATGCCGAACACCATCGTGTAGCCGATGGCGATCAGGCCGTAGATCGATCCGAGCGTGACGCCGTTGATGAGCTGCTGGATGAAGACTTCCATGCTCCGTGCCCCCGTCCGGGAGGCGTCCCCGCGCTCCAACACCCGAATCCAAGCTCTATCAGGGCGACAACCGCCCGGCAACGCCGCGTCGCCTCCTGCTATAATGCCGCCCATGAGCAGCATCACCATCGAGGCCGCGATCCGGCTGACCGCCTTCGCTTCCATCTTCGCGCTGCTGGCGCTGTGGGAGGTACTGGCGCCGCGGCGGACGCTTTCGGTTGGCCGCGCCGGGCGCTGGCCCAACAATATCGGCATCCTGCTCGTCGACATTGTCACCGTCCGCATCCTTGCGCCCACGGCGGCGGTCGGTGCGTCGCTCTACGCCGCCGGGAACGGCTGGGGGCTCATCAACCTCCTCGGCTTGCGGCTCTCGGTCGCAGCCTTGATCGGCTTCCTGGCGTTGGACCTGGTCATCTATCTCCAGCATGTCGCGTTCCACAAAATCCCGCTGCTGTGGCGGCTGCACCGGATGCACCATGCCGACCTCGACATCGACGTCACCACCGGCGTCCGTTTCCACCCGATCGAGATACTGATCTCGCTCGCCATCAAGATCGCGGTGATCCTCGCGCTCGGCGTCCCGGTGGTCGCGGTCATCCTGTTCGAGGTGGTGCTGAACGTCACCTCGATGTTCAACCATTCGAACGTGTCGATGCCGGCCTGGCTCGACCGTGCGCTGCGATGGATCGTGGTGACGCCCGACATGCACCGCGTGCATCATTCGACCCTGCGCCACGAGACCGACAGCAATTACGGCTTCAATCTGCCTTGGTGGGACCGCCTGTTCGGCACCTACCGGCCGCAGCCCGAAGCGGGCCATCACGGCATGACCATCGGGTTGCCGAGTTTTCGCGACCAGCGCGAATTGCGCATCGACCGGCTGCTCACGCAGCCGTTCCGGAACGATCCCGCCGACCGCGCGGACCGAGCCGAGCCGCATTGACACGTCGCGCGTAGAATGCCTTTGCTTGCCTCATCGAGCGGAGGTGAATTGATGACCCGCATGAAGGCCGAGGACGCAATCGGCGCGAAGGCGCGACCGTTTACCGGCGCGGAATTCCTGGAAAGCCTGCGCGACGGGCGCGAGGTGTACATCTACGGCGAGCGGGTCGACGACGTCACCACGCATCCGGCGTTCCGCAACACCGCGCGCTCGATGGCGCGGCTCTACGACGCGCTGCACGACCCGAAGACCAAGGGCGTGCTCACCTCGCCGACCGATACCGGCTCGGGCGGCTACACGCACAAATACTTCCGTGTTGCTCGCTCGCGCGAGGAGGTGGTGGCGCAGCGCGACGCCATCGCGGCCTGGGCGCGCATGAGCTACGGCTGGATGGGCCGTTCGCCCGACTACAAGGCCTCGCTGATGAATACGCTCGGGGCCAACTACGAGTTCTACGGAAAGTTCGCCGACAACGCGAAGTCCTGGTACCGCCGCGCGCAGGACAACGTGCTGTTCATGAACCACGCGATCGTCAACCCGCCGGTCGACCGCTCGAAGGCCGCCGACCAGGTCAAGGACGTGTTCATCACCATCCAGAAGGAGAGCGACGCCGGCATTTACGTCTCCGGCGCCAAGGTGGTGGCGACCTCGTCCGCCCTCACCCACTACAACTTTCTCGGCCAGAACGCGGCGATGCCGATCAACGATTCCGATCTCGCAGTGATGTTCATTGCGCCAATGAACGCGCCGGGTGTGAAGCTGTTCTGCCGCACCTCTTACGAGATGATGTCGAGCGTGATGGGCACGCCCTACGACTATCCGCTGTCGTCACGCTTCGACGAGAACGACGCGATCTTCGTGTTCGACAACGTGCTGATCCCCTGGGAGGACGTGCTGCTGCACCGCGATCTCGACAAGCTGAAGACCTTCTTCCCGCAGTCGGGATTCCTCCAGGGCTACCAATTCCAGGGCTGCACGCGGCTGGCGGTGAAGCTCGACTTCCTGGTCGGCATCATCGCCAAGGCGCTGCGCGCCGCCGGCTCCGACGATTTCCGCGGCAACCAGGCGCTGCTCGGCGAGGTGATTGCCTGGCGCAACCTGTTCTGGGGCCTGACCGACGCCATGGCGCACAATCCGACGCCTTGGGTCGGCGACGCCGTGCTGCCGAACGCGCAGTCGGGCTCGAGCTACCGGGTCTTTGCCGGCGATGCCTATGGGCGGATCAAGGAGATCGTGGAGAAGATCGTCGCGTCGTCGCTGATCTACCTGCCGTCGTCGGCCAAGGACTTCCGCAATCCGGCGATCGATCCCTATCTTAAGCAATATGTGCGCGGCTCCCACGGCATCGATTATCGCGAGCGCATCAAGATCATGAAGCTGTTGTGGGATGCGATCGGCACCGAGTTCGGCGGCCGCCATGAACTCTACGAGCGCAACTACGCGGGAAATCACGAGGACATCCGCATCCAGGCGATGTGGAACGCGCGTGGCTCGGGCACGCTCGACGGCATGATCGCGCTGGCGGACGAGTGTCTCGCTGACTACGACGAGAACGGCTGGACCGGCGACACCTGGCTCGACCCGGATGACGTAGCCTATCCGGGCGTGCCGGGCGCGAAGCGCGCGGCGGAGTAGGGCGTAAGCTTATGATTGGATTGAAATATCAGGCCTTTACCAAAAAGGCTCTGGCGCGTGTTCTCTTTTTGTTCTAGGATGGGCCTATGTCGACTACAACCCAAATTGAATGGACGGATGCGACCTGGAATCCCGTGACGGGCTGCTCAAAGATCACGCGTGGTTGCGACTTCTGTTATGCGGAGCGCTTTTCGGAGCGGTTTCGTGGCGTCCCTGGCCATTCCTTTGAGAGCGGATTTGACCTCACGCTCAGGCCAGAACGGTTGGCGCAACCGCTGCATTGGCTGCCGCCCCGGCGCATCTTTGTGAACTCCATGAGCGATCTCTTTCACAAAGAGATTCCCAAGCCTTTTATCGACGCCGTGTTCGACACGATGGAGGTGGCAGATTGGCATACGTTTCAGGTGCTGACCAAGCGTAGTTCGCTCATGGTCCGATATCTTCGTGGCCGATACGGTAGCGGCTTGGCGCCTCCCCACATTTGGCTCGGCGTGTCCGTTGAAGACGCGAAGAATGCAGTAAGGCTGAAGCATCTTCGCGCCGCGCGAGCGGCGGTAAAGTTCGTCTCTTTCGAACCCCTGCTGGGCTCCGTTGGTGGGGTCAACCTCATGGGAATCGACTGGGCCATTGTCGGCGGCGAAAGTGGCCCGCACGCGCGACCCATGGCCGAAGAATGGGCGATAGAAATCCGTGACCAGTGCCGCACCGCCAAGGTCGCATTCTTTTTCAAGCAGTGGGGCGGAGTCCGGCCGAAGTCCGGCGGGCGCCTCCTTGGGGGGCGCGAATGGAATGCTTATCCGCGGATTCCTAAGCGCAAACCTGCGGCTATTCGGCAAGCAGAAGTTAGCTCTCACGCGATTCAACCATTCGGCTTACGAGGTTGAGGATCGCAATAGGCGCCGTCCGCATGCAGCCGAAGACAACAATTTGGGAGCTGGAGCCTCACACCGCTGCAAAGCACGAAATTCTCCGTCGGTACGTTCAAGCTTGGGCACCAATCCTTAGCCAAGGCAATTTCCCGCATCTCGTCTTTGTCGACGGATTTGCAGGGCCCGGCCGCTACTCAAAGGGCGAGGAAGGCTCCCCAGTCATCGCCGTCAAAGCTGTGATCGAACAGCCGCGTCCGATCAAGGCCAAGGTCGATTTCCATTTCATCGAACTCGTTGGGCCGCGTTCGCATCATCTCGCCACCGAAGTCGGGTCTCTAAAGCTTCCTCCAAATGTCACTATAAAGATTCACGGCGGGCACAGTTTTCAAGTTGCGTTTCCTGAGATTTGGAACAGCTATGCTCCCAGGCCGGGCCGTTCGCGACCGCCAACGTTCGTCTTTATTGACCCGTTTGGTTTCAAAATTCCGTTCTCCCACGTGGCAAAGGTGTTACGCGCGCAAAGCTGTGAAGTGCTAATCACATTCATGTTTGAGGAGATCAACCGCTTCCTCTCACAGGATCAGCAGCCCGACAATTTCGACGAGCTCTTTGGCTGTGGAGATTGGCGTGAAGGAATCAATATCAGGCTACCCAGAGAGCGTGTGAAGTTCCTTCATGACCTCTATCAGCGCCAACTCACGCAAGCCGCCGGGGCAAGCTTCGTGCGCTCCTTTGCGATGCGCAACGAGCATAACACAATGGACTATTTCCTGTTCTTTGCTACCAACAACGAACTCGGCTTGAGAAAAATGAAAGAGGCCATGTGGCGCGTTGACGAAAGCGGGACCTACACGTTTTCCGATGCAACGGACCCTAATCAATCTGTGCTTTTCACTGCCGAGCCTGACCGCCAGCTACTCATGCGACTCATCGCCGGCAAGTTCTTGAATTCTGAAACAACGCCAAACGAAATTGAGCGATTTGTCGTTCGTAATACAGCCTTTCGTGAGACGCACTATAAAAAGGCCCTCCAAGCAATGGAGGAAGCCGGAAAAGTCGTGCCAATCAATTCTCCCGTAAGGCGGCGACGCGGCACATACGCGGATATGAGTATGAGGCTATACTTCAAACCCTGAGCAGGGGCTCGCGAGCGACATGTCGAGCAGGGCGCGAGGAAAACGTCCGCTCGATCCCAATCGGACATGATCACCGTTACGCTCCGCCGAGCTTCTCCCGCATCGCCGCCGACCATTCGGCGATCGGCTGGCAGGTCGGATCCTGCCGCACCATCTGCTCCGTCTTGGCCAGGATCGCCGGCGTCGGCTGCGTGAGGTCGAGCGGCTCGCCGAACGGCTGGCTCACATACCACGGCGTCGGGCAATACACTTCCATGCGATTGTCCTCGGGATCGCTGAAATAGATGCTCCAGGCATTGCCGTGATCGCGCGTTTCCAGATTCGACACCCGCTCGCCGGTGAGGAACGCGTGATAGCGCTTGAGGTCATCCAGGTCGCGCACGCGGAACGACACCTGGTTGATGGTGGAGAACGTCGCGTCCTTCGGCCGCCCGGCGGCGATGGCGAGCTGATGGTGCTCGGTCGGGTCGCCGCTCAGAAACGCGATGTCGAAACCGCGCGGCGACTTCCCGCGGTCGGTCACCACCAGTCCGAAGGCGCGGGTGTAGAAGTCGACCATCTTTTCGAGATCGTGCGCATAGAGGCCGAAATGGCAGAGCTCGGCGGCGGGCGGCTTGGTCATTCACGGATCTCCGGGCGTGCGCGGACGGCAAAACCTAACTTTAATCGCGCCACGCGCGTCACTGCCGGTCGATCTTGGCGGCGTCGATGATCTTGTTCCAGCGCGCGTATTCGGTCGCCACCTTGGCGTGCATCTCCTCGGGCGTCGACGGCGTTGCCGCGCTGCCGGCCAAGGTGAGCTTCTTCTGCACGTCCGGCGTGGCGAGGACCTCTCTCACGGTCATATTCAGCCGGTTGACGATGGCGGCCGGCGTCTTCGGCGGCATCACGAGGCCCAGCCAGGACATGAACGAGATGCCCTTGACGGTCTCGTTCACGGTCGGCGCCTCCGGCATCAGCGGGAACCGCTCGGGCGAGGACAGGGCCAGAATCCGCAATTGGCCGTTTCGGATGCGCGCGAAGCCCGTCGTCGCCGGATCGACCATGACGTCGACGCGGCCGGCCAGCACGTCGGTGAAGGCGGGGCCCGATCCCCGGTAGGGGATGGGCGTCATCTCGACGCCGGCTTCCATTTCCATCCATTTGGTGAGCACGTGGTAGATCGAGCCCTTGGCGTTGATGTTGTAGGTGATCTTGCCGGGATTGGCCTTGCCGCGCGCGAGCAGGTCCTTGAACGACTTGATCGGCGAGTCCGGCCGCACGGCATAGACGAACGGATAGCCGCACAGCATCCCGACAAAGCTGTAACCTTCGATCGCAGGAAACGGCGGGTGCTTCTTCATCGCCATCTGCGGCGGATAGCCGGCCGTCATCATCAGCATGGTATGGCCGTCGGGCGCAGCCTTGTTGACGATTTGCTGCGCGACAGCGCCCGCGCCCTGAGTGTTGTTCTCGATGACGATGGTCTGCTTGAGACGTTCGGAGAGCGGGTCGCCGACGACGCGGGCGATGACGTCGGCGCTGCCACCGGCGAGCGTCCCGACGACGAAGCGGATGTTGCGGGAGGGCCACTCCTGAGCGCCGGCCGGCAACAGCGGGTTGACGGCGAAGGCGCTGGCGGATGCGATCAATGCCCGTCGTGTCAAATTCATTGCGTCATCTCCACGCCCGTCCGAGGGAAAGTCCCACGCCTGTCCGAGGCAAGTGTTGCCCTTTGGGTCCGGAACGGCAATGGCTGGAACATGGACTGCAATCGCGATAGAACGACGCGCCATGAGCTGGATCGATCAACGTCCCGATGACGCTATGGACGGCGCCTTCACGGTGGTCGGCCCGGAAACCGTGCGCACGGTGGAGGCCGCAGCGTTCCGTGAGGCGATGAGCCGCCTCGGCGCCGCCGTTCACGTCATCACCACCGCCGGGCCGGGCGGCAAGACCGGTGCAACGGCAACCGCGGCGTGCTCGGTGACCGACGCGCCGCCGACCCTGCTTACCTGTCTCAACCGGCGCAGCCAGACCAATCCCGTGGTGCTCGAGAACGGCGTCTTCTGCGTCAACACGCTCGGCGCCGGCGAAGCCGAGATCGCCGACCTGTTCGCCGGCCGGACCGGCGTGATGGGATCCGAGCGCTTCAAGCAGGGAGAATGGACGACACTTGCGACCGGCAGCCCGGTGCTTGCCAGCGCCGTGGTCGCATTCGACTGCCGCATTGTGGAGGTGCGCTCGGTCGGCAGCCACAACGTGTTCTTCGGCGCCGTCGAGGCGGTGCGGCTCGGTCCGGGCGGGCCGGCGCTGGTCTATCACGAGCGCGCTTACAAGCGCGTGTAACGCGCCGCGCCGCTTGCAGGAATTGCGTCAAATTCAAATCCGAATTGGGACGAATCCCGTGTTCGCCCGGTACTCTTATTTTGCTGTTCGGGCGCAACTCTGCGGGGTTCCATGCGTTGACATCATTGGGCATGGGGCGAAAGTCCAACCCCTCGAGGAGTAAACGAGAATGGCAAATCCCAACCAGAATCCTGGCCAGCAGCAGCAAAACGACCCGCGCCCTGGTCAAGGCGACCAGCAGCAGGGCGGCGGCGGCCAGAAGCCGGGCCAGCAGCAGCAGCAACCGGGCCAGAAGCCCGGTCAGCAGGGCGGCCAGCAAGGCGGCCAGCAGCGCTGAACCAAGCAATCCGGACTCCTTGATGGTGGTCCCGCCTTCACGGCGGGGCCATCGTCTTGTGTACGACACAGTCACGTTGGATTCGGCCGATTGCTCGGAATCCGCGATGGACTAGTGCCCCGTTTCCGAAGTTCGTGATACGCCGCACCACACTCTGACACGAACTCGGAAACAATGGGGCACTAGCAACTCTATGAT
>JBOHIG010000280.1:0-20126 GCA_050725815.1 Xanthobacteraceae bacterium | reverse complement strand
TGCTAGTGGTCCTTTGATTCTAACATTCGCAAAGTCGCCTGCCCAAATGGGATGCGAATGTTAGAATCGGACCACTAGAGCGGCACGATGGGAAAGGGGAGCCGGTCGAGTCCGCCGACCGGCATCCCGATGCACAGCGCTGTCGTTTCAGTGTGCGGTCAGAGCATTCTCGTCGTTCCGACGCTATGCCGCGCGCTGGTGCGGGGGCTTGCTGGCCGAAGGTTCGGCTGGCGCAGGCGGCGCGTCGTAGACCGCCACGCGGTGCCGGTAGACCATCTCCCATCCCATCCAGCCGGTGAACAGCAGCATGCCCACGGTCGCGAACGACAGGATCAGTCCGAGCGGGAGCACGCCCGCGGTCCCATAGCGGTAGCGCCAGAAGAAGCTGAACGCCTGGATCAGCACGACCGCGACATTGCCGATGGCGTGCAGCCAGGCAGCCTGGATGTTGCGGATTCGTCCGTCGCCGATGAAGTCGGTGAGGCCTGCGATCGCGGCCAGCGCCGCCATCACCAGCCCCGCGCCGATCAGCCAAAGCGACGCAGTGGCCCAGATCGGAGCGCCATTGATCAGATACGCAAGGTCGCAGGCGAACGCGCCGACGAAGAACGCGATCGGAAACGGGATTAGCATGGGGTGAATTGGATGGCCGAAGACATTGGCTGTACTGACAGGGTTGGGCATGTCTGCCTCCGTGCTCCCCATGAGTGTGCAGTCAACGAATCCGCAACCCTTATTGTTCCTCGCGCAGCGTACCGATTGTCGCACCGCCTATGGGTTCCGCCGAGGCCGACCCCGTGCTACGGCCGTGACGACGGCTCGGCATGATTGAACGGCGGCCGCGGGAGAGGAACGATGAATCGCAGATTTGCAGCCCTGGCGGCGGCTCTTTCGGTTGCCATTCTTGGCGGGACAGCGCAGGCGCAGACGCCGGCGGAGTTCTACAAGGGCAAGGATGTCCGCATCCTGATCGGCGCCGGCGTCGGCGGCACTTACGGCCTCTATGCGCTGCTCGCGACCCGGTACATGCGCAAGTATATTCCCGGCGAGCCTAGCCTCACCATCCAGACCATGCCCGGCGCCGGCGGGATTTTGGGTATGAACTACTCCTACAACGTCGCGCCGAAGGACGGCACGCTGATGCATCTCGTCCATGCCGAGGTGCTGTTCGAGACGCTGCTCAGCCCGGGCGTGAAGTTCAACGCGCAGAACTACCAGTGGATCGGGCGCTTCGCGGATGCGGATTTCATCGGCGTGGCGTCCAAGCGTTCGGGCGTCAAATCGTTTGAGGACGCCAAGAAGCGGCAGGTAACGATGGGCGCGACCGGCCGGCGCAGCGTCACTGCACTCGGGCCGCTGATGTTCAACCGCACCGCCGGCACCAAGATGAAGGTCGTCGCCGGCTATAAGGGAACGAACGACATCTACATCGCCATGGAGCGCGGCGAGGTCGACGGCGTCGCAGTGAGCTGGGCCAACGCGCTCACCATCCACGGCACGAAGATGAAGGACGGCGACCTCATCCCGTTCTTCGCGGTGGCCGACGAGCGCATCCCGCAATTGCCGAACGTGCCGACCGTTACCGAGTTTGGCCGCAGCGACAACGAGAAGACCTTCCTCTCGCTCTACACGTCGAGCGGCACGATCGGCCGTTCGCTGGTGTTCCCGCCGGGTGTGCCGGCCGATCGGGTCGCGGCGATGCGCGCGGCCTACGAGAAGACCATCAAGGACCCGACGTTCATTGCCGAGCTGAAGGCCAAGAACATCCTCTTCGCGCCGATGTCGGGCGAGAAGCTCAAGGCCTATGTCGACAAGTTCATGGCGACGCCGCAGCCTCGCATCGAGGCTGCGAAGAAGATTTACTCCGAGCTCCTGGCGATGAACTGACGGCGGCCGGCGGCCCGGCCGTTCGATTGCTTCGGCAGCGCTGGGAGGGGCGAGGCGGTTGACCTATACTGCTGCTCTTGTCGCCTCGCCCCGGGGAGAGCCGGAGGGTGGTCATGAGCAAAACCCTCGTCAAACCGCGCACCAAGGTCAAGCCGAAGACCCAGCGGCCCAAGCTCTGGAAGGTCATCCTGCTCAACGACGACTACACGCCGCGCGAGTTCGTCGTCGTCGTGCTCAAGGCCGTGTTCCGCATGAACGAGGACCAAGCCTATAACGTGATGATCACGGCGCACCGGCGGGGCGCCTGCGTGATCGCGGTCTATACCAAGGACGTCGCCGACACCAAGGCGAAGGAGGCGACCGAGCTTGGCAAGAGCAAAGGCTATCCGTTGTATTTCACCACCGAGCCGGAGGAGTAGGCGGGCCGCGTGGCGTAACGCTGCGCGCGCCCGCCGCCACGCCCGTTGCACTTCCCGGCTGGCCGTTCAGAGCCCGAACACTTCCTTCAGTGCGCGCCCGGTCGAGGCGATCGACTGCTTATTGGCGCGCTCCTCGTCCTTGTTCTTGGGCGCGGAGAAGCCGTGGCCGGTGCCGCTGTACAGCTCGAGCTGGAACGGCACGCTGGCGGCGCGCAGCTCGTCGACGACGCCGGCGATCGTCTTGATCGGATAGCCCTTGTCCTCGGAACCGTGCAGGATCAGGTAGCGGCCCTTGACGGTCTTGGCCCAGCCCGGCTGATGGCCGCGGAACGAGCCGTGGATCGCGACATGCAGCGCGAGCGGAACGCCGGTGGTGGCGAACTCGGCGCCGACGGCGCCGCCGAAGCAGTAGCCGATCGAGGCCACCTTGGCGCCGTCGACCAGCGGATGCTTGAGGAGCGCGTCGTACCCGGCCCTGGTCCGCGCCCGCATCAGCGGCACGTCGTTGGTGTAGATCGCGGTCTGCGCCGACATTTCCGGCACGCCCTTCGGCAGGATGCCCTGGCCGTAACCGAAGATGTCGGCCACGAACGTCACGTAGCCGAGCTTGGCCCAGGCGTCTGCGAGCTGCTGGTTCTTCGCCGTCATGCCGTCGCGCGCATGGATTATCAGGATCGCCGGCCGCTTGCCGGCGAGCTTGTCGTCATGGACGACATAGCCTTTGAGCTTCATGCTGCCGTGGGTGTAATCGATCCACCCTTTCTTGAGGTCGGCATGCGCGGGCGCTGTGGCGAGCGCAAAGGCGGCGGCCAGAGCGGCAGCCGGAAGGATGCGGTGCAGGGTCATTGGATTCCTCCCTCGATGAATTGTTGGGCAAGACTTAGTGTCCCGAATCCGAAGTTCGCAAGAGCCAGTCCGCGAGTCCATTTGCGAACTTCGGAAACGGGGCACTATGCCCGCGCATGACGACGCAGCGGCCTATTGGGCCACATGCGCGCTCGATTGCACATTGATGTTGACGAGCTGCAAGGGCGACTCGGTTTCCTCCAGCATGCCCCAGCTCTTCACCCAGTCGTATGTACGCTGCATCTCGTCCGCCGGAATCGGCGCTGGATCGACCACCACCAGGCGGCCCTCGCGCAGGTCCTCGACTTTGAGCGTGCCGATCTCCGGATCGCGGGTTTTGTGGTAGTCGATGAAGTAGCGCAGGTACTTCTTCTTGTCGGCGTCGATGCGGCGCACGGCCTCGCGCACCGCGCGGTTGAAGGCGGCGTAAGTGTCGGTATCGACGCGGTCGGAAGCGACCTCGGTGCCGTGGAAGTAGGACGAGCAGACGAGGCGGCAGCCCTTCTTCTCGGCGAGCGTGATGTAGGGTTCGGTCAGCGTGGTGGCCTCGATCTCGCCCTTCATCATCAGATTGAAGCGGTTGCGCGAGCCGTTGGGCGCGCTGCAGACATTGATCTGGTCGCGCGGCAGGAAGCCTTCCAGCATATGCAGCGCGAGATAATGCGTGCCGGCATAAAACGGGACGCCGACGGTGCGGCCGGCGAGTTGCTGCGGCGTATAGACCGGGGAATCAGGCCGTACGACGATGGCGGCGTAGGCGATGATGGCGCGCCGGCCGACCTGGCGGCTGCCCACACCTGTGCCGCCGGCGCGGCAGTAGTTGCCCCATTCGCAGGCGTTGTACATGTCGGCCTTGCCTTGCTCGAGCAGCGTGCCGTGGCTGCCGAACATGTTGGTGGCCTTCACGTCGGTGATCGAGGTGTCGGAACTCTTGATGCCGGCCTCGTCGCGGTCGGCCCATTCCACCTGAATGCCTTCCTTGGCGAACAGGCCTTCGTCATAGGCCACAAGCTCCGGCAGGCCCTGGAACGGGGAGGTGGTTTCGAGAACGAGCTTTTTCATGGGCGTCACTCCTTATGATGCGCCGTCCGGGGCGGCGCAAAATATCGTTGAAATCTCAGAATATCGATTTTATGATCGACCGAGGATTTGTCAACACCCCAAGCTCGGCGTCAACGCCCACTGAACTCAGCCAATGACACTCACCGAACTCGCCTTGGTCACCGAACAGCAGCCGGGCACCCAGATCGAAGGCGCCTATTGGCGCCTGCGCCGGGAGATCATCTGCGGGAACCTGGCGCCGTCCACCAAGCTGCGGATCGACATGTTGCGCAAGGCGTACGGTTTCGGCGCCAGCGCCTTGCGCGAGGCGCTGTCGCGTCTGGTGTCCGATGGGCTCGCCGAATGCGAGCCGCAACGCGGCTACTGGGTGTCGCCGGTTAGCCGCGAGGAGCTCAATGACATCACGCTCGCGCGTCGGACCATCGAGGTCGAGGCGCTGCGGCAGTCGATCCGCTTCGGCACGCTTGAATGGGAAAGCGGCATCGTCGCGGTGTCTCACAGCCTCGAACGGGTCGAGACCTCCATGACCGAGCCGATCGCGGAAACGATTGCGGGCTGGGAGCGGGCGAACCGGCAGTTCCACATGGCCTTGATTGCCGGCTGCCCGTCGAAGTGGCTGCTGCGGTTCACCGCGCAGCTTTACGATCAGTGGCAGCGCTATCGTCACCGAACCGTGTTGCGCCGCCCGATCCCGCGCCGCGGTTTGAGCGCCGACCACAAGGAGCTCATCAAGCTGACGCTGGCGCGCGAAGCCGATCCTGCCTGCGAGGCGTTGTCGCAGCATATCGAAGCCACGGCCCGCACCGTCGAGGCAGCCGTATTCGGCGAGGTCTCGCGCAAGACGGCGGCGGGCTCGACCCGCCGCTCGTCTGCCTTATCGTGATTGATCCGGCATGCTCCGGCGTGCCATCCGTGTGGACGTCGATCACTCCGAAATGATCGCCCTTGTTTCCTCAACCACGTCTTTTGGCGTCGCGTAGAAATCCGTTAGCAGCGGCGTGATGTCCTGCCACCGGATCGGCCCGACATCGAGCTTCTTGGCTTTCATTTCCGCCAGATACGCCTGATCCTTCATGGTGTCCTCGAAGGCTTTGCGCAGCGCGTTCGCGCGGTCCTCCGGGATGCCGGGCGGAGCGACGAACGGCCGCCCCAGCGTCTGGGCGTTCAGGACGAACCTGAAGATCTGCTTGTGACGCTCCTGCTTCACGAATTCCATGATAGCCGGCACATCCGGCAATTCGGGCGAGCGCTTGAGCGCGAGCGCAGCCAGGACCCTGATCTTCTTTTGCGCGATCCATTGCGGCCGTGTGAGCTTGATGCTCGACCAGGCCCAGCCGCAGCGGCCATCGAGTTCGCCGCGCTCGACGGCGAGCACCATCTCGGCGCCGCCGGGATAACCGGTGACGAGCTTCGCCTTCACGCCCAGCAGCTTGCGCAGGATCTTGGTGTACATGTCCTCGTCGGAGCCGGGGCCGAGGCCGCCAAGCGTGAGCTCGTGCTTGAACGTGTCGGCCATCGTCTTGATCGTCGGATTGCCGAGCACCGCACAGACGGTGAGATCGCTTGCTCCGCTGCCGAGCCACGTGAACTTCGCCACGTCGAATCCCGCGCCGGTGGTCTTGCCCAGCAGCGGCGCAATGACCGGCGCCCGCGTCAGCGAGATGACCGAGCCGTCCTTGGGCGACACGTTGTAGACATGGCTTGCCGCGCGCAGGCTGCCGGCGCCGGGCATGTTCTGGACCACGACGCGCGGATGTCCCGGAATGTACTTGCCGATATGGTTCGCCATGATGCGGGAGTAGGCATCGAACCCGCCGCCGGCCGAATAGCCGGCGATGAGCGTCACGGTCTTGCCCTTGTAGAAGTCCGCAACCGGATCGGCCTGCGCTGGCAGCGTCAGAATGGCTGCCAGGGCCAGACCACCTAAACAATTCGAAAGATGGACGCGCATCGGACGTTCCTCCTGAAATCGGCCTTATCTTTTTGGGCAGGGCCTTCTGATCTAACACTATACCAGATAAGCCTTTCTGTCGTCTCGTCAGCGATCCTATCCGAAATCCGCGAATTTCGCTTTGATGCGGTCTTTACGGCCCGACGCTCGTTTGACAGAAGGAATGACGCCCGGACCGGCCAATGGTCTCGCAGACATCATGATCCGCCCGTTCCTTACCGAGCTTGTCCTCTTCCTCACGCCGTTCGCGATCTATGCGCTCTATCTATGGGCGACAAAGCGCGCCGGAGTGCTCGATCTCGCCAACTGGCCGCTGGCGCACGTATTCTGGCTGCTGATCGCGGCTTTCCTGTGCGTGATCGCGAGCTTTGTCGTGCTCGCGCAATGGGGTGGCGCGCGGCCAGGATCGACTTACATCCCCGCCCACATCGAGGACGGAAAGTTCGTACCAGGTCAGACGAAATGACGTTGCCCGGCTGCCTCGACGCACGCTGGCTGCGCGAGGGGCCCCTGGCGCAGGTTCTCGACATCCTCGACTGCGATGGCGAGGAGGCGCGGGTCGTCGGCGGCGCGGTGCGCAATGCGCTGATTGGCGCGCCGCTTGGCGATTTCGACATCGCAACCACTGCAATACCCAAGGAAGTGATCCGTCGCGCCGAGGCGGCAGGCTTCAAGGCGGTGCCGACCGGCATCGACCACGGCACCATCACCGTGGTCGTCGATGGCAAGCCGTTCGAGGTCACGACGCTGCGCGAGGACGTGGAGACCTTCGGCCGCCATGCCCGGGTCGCGTTCGGACGCGACTGGAAGCGCGACGCCGAACGACGCGACTTCACCATGAATGCGCTGTCGTTGTCGCGGGACGGCACGATCCACGACCATGTCGGCGGGCTCGCCGATCTCGCCGCGCGGCGCGTGCGCTTCATCGGCGAGGCGGGAAAACGCATCGCCGAGGATTACCTGCGTATCCTGCGGTTCTTCCGCTTCCATGCCTCTTACGGCCACGGTGGCGTGCTGGATCGGGAAGGTCTCGCGGCCTGCATCGCAGGGCGCGCGGGACTTGACGCGCTTTCGCGCGAGCGCGTGCGCATGGAGATGCTGCGCCTGATGGTCGCGCCGCACGCGGTCCCCACGCTTGCGGTGATGGCGGAAGCGGGCCTACTCGAAGCCGTGCTCGGCGGGGTGCCGCTGCTCGCAAGCTTTTCCAACATGATGAAACTCGAAGGCGAGCTCTCGCTTGTTCCCGATGCCGTGCGCCGACTTGGAGCGCTCGGCGTGAACGTCGTCGAGGACGCCGAACGGCTGCGCGAGCGCCTCCGCCTCGCCAACGCCGAATACGAGCGGCTTGCTTCGATGGCGGAGCGCTGGCGGCAGATTTCGGCGGCGACCGCAGAAGCGGACGCGCGCGCGTTGCTCTATCGCCTCGGTCCGCAGACCTATTCCGATCGCGTGCTGCTGGCCTGGGCGCGGGCGTGGGACGAGGGCGTGGCGAACGAACCCTGGCGCAAGCTTGCGACGTTGCCCGAGCGCTGGCACGCGCCGTCTTTTCCGCTCAAGGCCGCGGACTTCATCGCCCGCGGCGTGCCTAGAGGTCCGGCGCTCGGCGAGGCGCTGCGCGCAGCGGAAGACGCCTGGATCGCGGCCGGGTTTCCGATGGATGGGGCGGCGCTTGACGCGATCGCCAATCGGGTAACACGAAGCGGCCGGGATTGTTGATCGTCAAAGTCCGCAAACTACTTCGCGAGCGGCGCGCCGCCGTCGATGTGGTACGCCGCGTGCCGATATTGCTGCGGCGTCGCACCTGCGATCTCGATGATCATCTTCATCAGGATCGCTTCCGCGAAGGTTTCGAAGCTCTTGGCCGCGATCATGAACGCGCCCGGGCCGCCGATCACGTAATCCTTGAAGTACTGGTCGAGGAACGGCTCGAAGGCCAGGATCGGCAGACCGTTGATGGTCACGCCGGCCTTGAGCGCCTCGTCGCGCGCATTCGTCACCGAACGTCCGCGGTTGTTGGAGCCGTCGCCAGAGACGTCGATGACGTGCCGCGAGCTTTTGAACGGGCTTTGCGGGAACAGCGTCACTGCATGGTCGATCGCTCCCGAGATCGAGGTGCCGCCGCCATACATCATGCGCGGCGCCGATTCGATCACGGCAGCCGCCGTTTTCACCGACGCCTCGTCCTTGAGCAACGTCCAGGGCAGCACCTGCGCCTGCAGGAACGGCCCCGACCATTGCATCATAGTTACGGCGATCGACTGCCGGCGGCCCGACAGGATCGCGCCGAGCACGCGCCGGTTCTGGAAGGCCGCGACGTAGCCCATTTTCTGGAGTTCGAAGCGCGCCGGGTTGACGCTGCCCGAGACGTCGACCGCGAGCACGAGCTGCAGATCGACCTCGGTCTGGGCGTGCGCGCGAGGCGCAGCCAGCACGAGCGCCACCGTAAGCGCGGCGCACAGCAGCGAGGGCATTGGCATCGAACGACCGCGTGAGCGCATTGGGTCTCCGTCGCGTGCCGATTCGCAGATTAGCGGCAATTGGCCTCCCGGTCAGGCTCTCCGGCGGTGGTTCCGGAACTTGTCCCGGACTCTAATTCGGCCGCGCGGCGGCGGTTGTAGCGACTCGCCTGGGCGCAACTGAGGCGCTAGAGTGTCGGCCGAGGTGCGATATGATGCCGATCCGACGGCCCGCCGAAATCGCCCGCAGGTCGGCCAAGGCCATTGCGGAGCGCAAAGGGGCACGCGAAGCGTTCCGGCGCGATACCTTCTCGCTACCGCGCGAGGCGGCGCGCGAGAAGGCGAAGGAGATGTTCCAGCGCTTCCCCAAGGCCGCCTACCAGACCGAGATCGAAAGCTGGCGGGAGCTTCCGGACGACCGCATCGAATTCACCATGCGACGGCTGCCGAGCGCCGATTAACCGTTGTCGTTCCGCGAAAGCGTGATCGCGCCTGACGCGGCTGTGACCGGCCGTGATCCGTCCGTGTGATAGGGATATCTTGGTCAACGCGGGGCAAAGGCGATGCGCAGCTTCTGGCGCGGACTGGTCATCTTCCTGTTCGGCGGCGTGCTCGGCACCGCCTTCGGCGTCGCGCTCGGCTTCTTCTTCTTCCCCTTCGTGTTTCCGCCGCCGCCGGCGATGGAAGTGCTGAGCCAGGCGGATCGCTCACGGCTCATCGCCAGCGGCACCTTCATCCACGCCAACCCGTCGGACCCGGTCCATTATGGCAGCGGCAAGGTGAGCGTGTACGAGCGTACCGTCTTCCTCGAACCCGATTTCGAGGTGGGACCGGGACCGGCCTATCATGTCTACCTGGTGCCGAAGGCCTCGATCCGCTCGTCCGCCGACATGAAGGACGTGATGTATGTCGATCTCGGGCGGCTGCGCTCGTTCAAGGGCAGTCAGCGATACACCATCCCGCCCGGCGTCGATCTGAAGAACTATCCAAGCGTCATCATCTGGTGCGAGCGCTTCAGCGTGCTGATCTCGCCGGCGGACTTGAAGCCGGCGCCATCGAGCTGAAGCACGAACCTTGCCGGCATCGTCAGGCCCGGGCTTGTCCCGGGCATCCACGTCTTCTAATCCAGTGCATGGATGGCCGCCCGGCCATGACGGACCTCAATGCTCGAACCGCTTCTTGCGTCCCTTGCCGCGATTTCGCTGGCCGAGCTTGCGCTGATCGCCGCCGTCGCGATATTCGCCTCGGTCGTCGGTGGCGTCGCCGGCTACGGCACCGGCGCGCTGATGCCGCTCGTGCTGGTGCCGATCCTGGGGCCGGAGCCGGTGGTGCCGATCATCGCGATCTCGGGCCTGTTCAACAACACCTGGCGGGTGCTCGCCTTCAAGCAACTGATCGAATGGCGGCGCGCGCTGCTGGTGACCGCCTGCGCGCTGCCGACCTGCATCGTCAGCGCCTATGGCTATACGCTGCTGACCAGCCGGGGCGCCATGCTGGTCATCGGCGGGATGCTCATCCTGACGGTGCCGCTGCGCTATTACTTCAAGAAGCGCGCGCTCAAGCTCGACGACAAGGGCCTTGCCGCCGGAGCGACCGTTTACGGCGCGGCGGTCGGCGGCACCGTCGGCGCCGGGGTGATCCTGCTGTCGCTGTTGATGGCGGCGGGGCTGCAAGGCGGCGCGGTGGTCGCCACCGACGCCATCATCTCCATGGTGCTGACAGGGGTGCGGATGGCCGTGTTCGGCTTCTCCGGTGTGATCGACGCCAAGGTGCTCGCCTTCGCCCTGCTGATCGGCACGGTAGCCCTTCCCGGTGCGTTCGTCGCCAGGGCGCTTGTCGGGCGCATGACGATTGCCGTCCACACCGCCATCCTGGACATCGTGGTGCTGATCGGCGGCGGGATGATGATCTTCGGCGCGCTGGGGCGCTGAGCTTGCGATTGACGACCGTGATTAGAACATGCCGTTGGGATTGGCCCCATTCTCCGGTATCGGCTGCATCACATCCCAATGCTCGACGATCTTGCCGTTCTCCAGCTTGAAGATGTCGACAATCGCCAGGTCGCGCTCTCCCGTTCCGAGAACGGCATGCACTTGCAGGATCACATAGTCGCCGTCGGCGAACACGCGTTTGATTTCGCTCCTGGAGCTCGGAAGCTTTTCGCGCAGGAATTGGAGGAATGCCGCAAACCCATCCGCTCCGTCCGCCACTGCCGGATTATGCTGCGTGTAGCGTGCGCCGAAATGCTTCCGGGCCGCTTCGAAATCTCGCCGCATGAGGCCGTTTTCATAGAAGTCCAAAATGATCCGCTTGTTCGCCTCCCGTTGCCGTGCTTGGGCGGCAAGAGCGACAGACGACTCGCCCATGGGAGTCTCCCGGAAAATTCGATGATAATGTAGGCTCGCCTGTGGCTATCCACTCCACTAGGAAAGCCGCAGCGGGACTTTCAGCTCGTTGAATTTGCGGATCAGCTCCGACATGCGCTTGCATCCGGTTTTTTCCTTGAGTCGGCGCAGGTGGGTATAGATGGTATTAAGGCTCACCGCGCGCCCACGCGCGTATTTGTCGAGAGGAATTCCTGCCTGGATCGCGCGCGCGAGGCCGGCCTCCGCCGGCGTGAGCCCGAACACCTCGACCAGCAATGGGACGCCGGCTGTGTCCTGCCGCAGCGTATCGCGCACGAACACGATGGCGATAGCGCGGCCTCGTGTTGCCGTGTCGCTCGCAGCCCGCGCGACCGGGCGCAGCGACACGAGATAGGGTGAGGCGTTGGTCGGCCGGGCGACCGGGAAATCGTGCGAGGCTACGCTCTTGCTGTCTCCGTGCCGGAGTCGGGAGACGGCGCCGAGCGCCTGCGCAAATCGGGCGCGCGCCTCCGCGCTGTCGAAGTCGAGCGCGCCTTTCTTGATGGCGATACCCTTGCCGCGCACGATCTCCTGCAGGGCTTCGTTCGCATAGAGCACGGCGCCGTCGCGCGCGACCAGGGCGACGCCGTCCGCCAGCCAGTCGAGCGCCCCTTCGAGCGAGCGGCCAGCGCCGGCGGCGCGCCTCAATCGCGTGGCCACGTCAAAAGCCTGCCGGAAATGCGGCAGGAGCAATTCCATCAAGGTGATGCTGGCGCGCCCGACGTGCCCTTGCGCCGGCGTGCGCTGCACGGCGACAACGGCCATTTCGGCCGGCGTTCGCAAAAATTGCCCGGAGATGAAGTATCGCAGGCCGACGCGCCGCAGGAAATCGGCATAATAGGAATCGCGCGCCATCGCGGGCTCGTCGATGAACTGGTAATCCCAGCACAAGCGGTTTTCCGGATGACGAATGGCATGTGCGGCGCGCGGATTGTGCGTAGCGAAATGGTCCAGAGCGATTTCTTGCGCCGGCGGCACGCCGAAAGCATGATATTCGCTTAGAGAACCGGTGGGCACTTCGAATCGTTCGAGGGTGACGGCGCTGCTGTCGAAGAGCCCGGCCGTCCTTGCGAGCGCCTGCGGCCACAGCTCCGGATCGAGGCCGGCCGCATGCACGGCCTCGATCGTTTGCAGCAGCGCGTCCCTTTTGGGCATGGGCTCCACATGTGGTGTCGATCGCTCGCAGAAGCGGCCCCGGCTTTTTTGCCAGCATAGCGCACCATATCCCCGGGCTCCAACAGGGGCTGCTGGCCCTGTTGCCGGAAAACCTCACTTCGTTCCGGAGTGATTGTCGTCATCAATTCTGGTGACGTGCGGCGAATGGCGCTTCGCTAGGCTTGCGGCGGGGCTGAGGACCGGCGCGAGACCGGTCGGTTTCCGGGCAGGGGGAAGAACGATGCGTCAGCGGTCAACGCTTGCGAGCGTGGCGATCCTGATCGGGATCATCCTGGCATCGGCCGTTGTGCCATCAGGCCAAGCGCTTGCGCAGAACGGCGTCGAGCTGGGGAACAATATCGCCGTCATCACTCATCTGGCCAAGTCCGGACAGTTCAAAACCGAAAGGCTCGGAGCGGAAGACACTGTTACGTCCATATGGGAAGGCAGCTACGGCGCTCCATTACAAATTGGCACCCCCGACCCTCGACCCTTTTCGAGGATGGTCGCAGACATGGAGGATGCGATCCGGCGATGCGATGAAGCCAGACTCATCGCACTCAAAATCGAAGCGCTCCTATACTTGCAACAAGTCACTGCAACGTCGACGCACCCGGCCATCTCAATTGCCCAGTTAATTCGTACCATCCGGATACGATGCGGCCAACACACATATGCCGCTGAAACACACGGTAGAGATGATGTTCGAAGGACATTCAGGTATTTTGAACCGATCATTCGCCGCGAGCAACGCCTTCTGGAACAGGCGAAGCAGAAGGGCCAACGTCAGGCGAAGCAGAAGCACCAAGGTCAGGCCGCGCCCACACCGGCGGCGACAGGCGTCAGCGTAACGCAAACCGCCGCCGCACCGGGCATCGAGGTCAGCGCTACCGGCGGCGCCGGCAACGTCAACGCGCCGCCCACCGGATTTTTGGGTGTGAGAGAACAAGGCACAGTCAACGAGCGGCTGGGCGTCCTCAAACCGAACGCGAACACCTTCGTGTCGAGTGTCGACGGCAGCCTCCGGCTCGATTTCACGAATGTGCGTCTGTTCGGGCTTCCCGGAGGGCTGCGGATGGATCTCAATTTCAACCACACGAGCGGGGACCGGCGCCAGGGTTTCGGGACGTTTGATCCGCTGGGACAGGTGTTGTTGCTCCCGGGCGCCTCGGACCCCGGCTTTTCGCTCACGTCCGGAGTGCCGGTCGGGACGCCCGGCGGCTTCAACGTCGTCGAGGACATTTTCTACCAGCGCACCTATCGCAGCAACGCGTTTGGCTTCACGCTCGAACAGCCGATCGTTCAAACCGGACGCGTTTCCGTTTCGGCGTTGACGGGCCTGAACTACAGCCGGACCAGCATCGACGAGCGCTTCAATTTCGCGGTCCCGCGCTTTCTCTCCGACGGCGCGTACAACAGCAATCTCGACCTCTCCACCTTTACGCCGACCTTCGGCGGCGGCGTCTACGTCGCCGTCGGCGATATCGCACCGGGACAGACGGTGATCTACGGCAAAGCGGCGATGGGACCGGCGTTCACGCGCGCGGGCGGCACCGACCGCTTCAATATGATCGGCTTCATCAACACCAACCAAGCTGCGGACCTGTCGGGAAACCATACCGGCTTCTTCGGCTCGTTCACCGGCGGGGTGCGGGTGGCGGTGGGCGACTTGGTCGGAGACGGATCGGTGACGTATGTGACGTCGGATTCATTCGGCAACGTCGTGCGTACCGGCCAGACCGGTGAGACGTCGCGGGTCAACTTCGTGCGTGGCGACGCCACGATATTCAAATTCGCACTTAGTGCGAAGTTCAGTGGCGGAATCTTCGTGGCAGGTTCAGATTTGAATCGTTAACGACGATGACGGCTAAGGCCACTTCACTGCCGGCGGGAGCGAGGAGAGGATCGACTCCACGTTGCCGCCGGTGCGCAGGCCGAAGATGGCGCCGCGGTCGTAGAGCAGGTCAGGCAGCGATCCCGCAAATGAGCGATCTCGCAGATGGGGACGGCGCTATCGCACCAGCGGGTTCACCACCGAAATATCGCGGAACCGGCCAAAATCGCGATCAGCGGACCACAATTCGTGCACGTCATTATGCCGACACAGCGCAACGATGCGGGCATCGTGAACGCGTGGGCCGACTACTTGGCTTGAGAGGATAACGGAGCGCAATTGTTGCCAGTATCCATCCGATTCGCCCAGCATCACAAGGCTTGGCGATTCCGTCCACGCGTCAATCTGGTTACATGCCGTTTCGAGCGGAGTTGGCGGTCTATAGATTCGGGGATTGGTTACGATCGCAATGAACTCGTGTACGCAGGGCCACGGTATCGCCCATGGGGCACTGCCTTCGGCAAGTTCGGCGATGCAACGGTCCGCAACTGAATGGAACGGGGAATCATCGCGGTGCGCGTACACCAGGATGTTGGTATCAACCGCAATCAACCGCCACGACCTTCGTACGATAGATCACGAATCCGATCCCATCCGGCCTCCGCCAGTTCAGGATTGAGCCCTTGGCCTCCGAAGGTCACCCTTCGTAGGCGGAATGGCCGACTGCGCTGCTTGTGCTCGGTTACTATCTTCCGCAACCCCTGTTCGATCAGGGCGCGCAGCGTGGTTCCTTCTTTTGCAGCAAGCTTCTTGGCCTCCCGCAAAAGCGGATCGGAGATGTCCAGCGTCGTCTTCATGGCCCATACTTATGGGTGAGTTGATATGGGCGGCAATATAACGCCGCGATCCGAGGAGGTCAACTCGCTGGGTGGCTTCACGGCCACTTCACCACCGGTGGCATCGACGAAAGAATCGATTCCACATTGCCGCCGGTGCGCAGGCCAAAGATGGTGCCGCGGTCGTAGAGCAGGTTGAACTCGACATAGCGGCCGCGGCGTACGAGTTGCTCCTCGCGCTCGGCCTCGGTCCAGGGCAGCGCCAGGTTCTTGCGCACGAGGCCCGGATAGACATCGAGGAACGCACGGCCGACGGCTTGCGTGAATGCAAAGTCGGCCTCCCAGTCGCTGGAGTCGAGCCAGTCGTAGAAGATGCCGCCGATGCCGCGCATCTCGTTGCGATGCTTGAGAAAGAAATACTCGTCGCACCATGCCTTGTATCGATCGTACGGGGCGACAGCGGCATGCGCGTCGCAGGCCGCCTTCATCGCGGCATGGAATGCGATCGTGTCGGGATCGGCTTGGTTGCGCCGCGCGTCGAGCACCGGCGTGAGGTCGGCGCCGCCGCCGAACCACGATTTGGTCGTCACGACGAAGCGGGTGTTCATGTGGACCGCCGGCACGTGCGGGTTTTGCATGTGGGCGATGACGGAGATGCCCGAGGCCCAGAACCGCGGGTCGGCATCGGCGCCGGGAATCTCCTTGCCGTATTCGGGTGCGAACTCGCCGTGTACGGTGGAGCAGTGGACCCCGACCTTCTCGAACACCCGGCCCTTCATCAGGCCCATGACGCCGCCGCCGCCATCCGGGACGGTTTGAGCCGTCCCGGCTCTTGAATTGCCGATCTCGGGTAAACCCGAGATCGGTTGTTTTCCGGTGTGGTCGGTGCGATGCCAGGGCGTGCGTGCGAAGCGTCCGGCGGGCCGGTCGGCGAACGGGGCGCTTTGCGGCAGCGAGTCCTCGATCGATTCGAAGGCCGCGCAAATGTCGTCGCGGAGCGCTTCGAACCATGATCTGGCGCGTGCCTTGCAAGCTTCGATGTCGGTGCTGGCCATTAAGTCAATATGTAAGCCAGCGCCACGGCCGCGTCACCCATGGCAGGGACCATCGCGTGGACTTCGCTGGCGCTCAGCCCACCCTACAAGACTGTCCGCGCGGATGGGCTGGGCGGGTCGAACGTAAAGCGTGCGCCGGCGTTATGTCCCCGGGTTAGGCGAGCAATGGCGCGATCTCCAGGTGGCGAACTCCCATCAAGCGGACTGGACTTATTTCCGCCGGCTCCTGATGACCGTAGCGGTTCTCGGAATGGCTTATGCCGCATGGCGGCTTTCGGCCATTCTGATCCTGGCCTTCGCCGCCGTGCTGATCGCGGTGCTGTTGGTCGGCTTTGCCAATGTGCTTGAAACGCACACGCGGCTGCCGTGGCGGTGGGCGTTCGCCGCGGGGGTGCTTTTTATCGCACTCTTCCTGATCGGCGTTCTGGTCCTGTTCGGCGCCCAGCTGGCAGGGCAGATCGACGAGATTATCAGCCGTATTCCACGGGCCTTCGACGAAGCCGGACGGCGCATCGGGATTGCCAACGCATCGAACGAGCTTGTCAATGCTCTGTCGCCCGGCTCCGGCAGCCGGATCGTTTCGCAGGCGGCGAAGCTTGGCTACACGTTCATCGGCATGATCGCCGATCTGTTATTGGTGGTGGCGGCTGCCATCTATCTCGGTGCGGATCGTTCCTTCCACTTGAACGCCATCAAATTGCTCCCTGCCAATCAGCAGGAGCGGGCGCTTTCGGCCATGGTCGCTTCGGCGCATGCGTTGCGGCTGTGGTTTCTGGGCCAGTTGATCTCGATGATTCTGGTCGGGGCACTGTCCGGCCTGGCGTTCTGGGCCATCGGTCTGCCACTTCCGGTCGGATTGGGATTGATTGCCGGACTGGCGAACTTCATTCCGCTGCTCGGGCCGATCCTCGGTGCGATCCCGGCTGTGATACTGGCGATGGCCGATGACTGGACGAGCGTGATCTGGGCTGTCGTCGCCATCATCGCCATTCAACAAGTGGAAGGCTATGTCATACTCCCGTTGGTTCAGCGTCGCGCCGTCGATGCTTCGCCGGCCATCCTGCTGTTTGCGATCGCGACCTTTGGCGTGCTGTTCGGATGGATGGGCATCGTCATGGCGGTCCCGCTCACCGTCGTGCTGATGGTTCTGGTCCAGAAGATCTGGGTGCGCGAGGTTCTTGGCGAGCAAACGACCGTGCCGGGGGAGAAGACGAAATAGAAGTCGCGTCGGGCGGAATCGTTGGACAGCCGGTTGCTATGGGAGTTGTTGCCTAGTGCCGCCGATTTGGGTGCTGCTATGTATCACGAACTTCGAAAGCAGGGCACTAGCCGGTACCTGTGGTTTGGACCGGGCCGAAATAGCTGCAGGATTCGTCGCAGCTGTCGCGATAGATCGTAACACGCGCCACGTTACCGGCGCACTGGATACGGTCCCAGACAAAGCGCGCAAGATTCTCGAGTGTCGGCGTACCCAGCTCCTGGACGCGGTCGAGGAGCTTATGATCGAGCGCGCTCCTGATCTCCGCGATTCTCTGTTCGAGCATGCCGGTGTCGACAATCATGCCAGTCGTGGGATCCGGCACGCCGCGCAGCGCGACCTCCGCGCGATAGGAATGCCCATGGATTTCTTCACCAGGCACGACGGTACCCGTCAGCGAATGGGCGGCTTCGAAGCGAAACGATTTGGTGAGCTCCCACATCAGCGAATTCCGAGCGTTTTGTGCATTTGCAAGCTGAGGCGCCATTGCGGATGCCGCAGACAGTAATCCACCGCAAGAGCCGTGTTGCCGGCAATGTCGGGTCCGTCCATCGGCTGCAACGAGAAGTGATCGAAGGTGAATTCGGCAAAAGCCTCCGGCGGCGCGCCCGGCTGCGGAAACACCAGCTTCAGTTCGTTGCCGCCGACGATGCGCAGCTCGGTCCCGGCTTTCGGGCTCACGCAGACCCAGTCGATTCCTTGCGGAAGGTCGATCGTACCGTTGGTTTCGACCGCGACCGTGAATTCGCGCCGGTGTAAGGCGTCCAGTAGCGCGCCGTCGACTTGCAGCAGCGGTTCGCCGCCGGTCAGCACGGCATAACGGCGACGGCGTTCGCCGCTCCATTCCGATTCGATGGCATCGGCAAGTTCCTGCGCGGACCTGTAGGAGCCGCCGCGGGTGCCATCGGCGCCGACGAAGTCGGTATCGCAGAACCGGCATTGCGCAATCGCGCGGTCTTCCTCCCGGCCCGACCAGAGATTGCAGCCGGCGAACCGGCAGAATACCGCGGTCCGCCCCGCCTGGGCGCCTTCGCCCTGCAAGGTCAGAAAGATTTCCTTCACCGCGTAGGCCAATGGGCGCCTCCGTCTCGCCGAAATGTGGTCGTCAAGGGCGGCGACCTCAAGCCGGGCGCGCGCGGATATCGGCACCGCGCACCTGCCGCATCGCTTCCCCAACCGCCATGGCGGCGGCGACGGCCACATTGAGCGAGCGCAGGCCCGGCCGGATCGGGATCACCAGTCGCGCGTCGGCTGCGTTATGCACATGGCCGGGCACGCCCGCCGACTCGCGGCCGAACATCAGGACATCATCGGCGCGAAAGGCGTGGTCGAGATAGGACGTGTCCGCGTCCGTCGTGAACAGGATCAGCCGGCTGGCGTTCCGCTGCCGCCAAGCCTCGAAATCGGTCCAGCCGGCATGGCGCACGATCGTCACCTGGTCGAGGTAGTCCATTCCCGCGCGGCGGAAGGCGCGGTCGCTGGTCGGGAAGCCCGCTGGCTCCACGATATGCGCCTCCAGCCCGAGGCAGGCGGCAAGCCGCAGAATCGTTCCCGCGTTCTGGGGAATGTCGGGCTCGTAGAGCGCGATGCGCATGGCGCGAACTTAGCGTATTTCGTCGCCCGCCGATGGCCCGAAACGCCCGTCTCTGCGACACTTGTGCGACCTGTTCGCATCGCGCCGCCGCCGCACTTGCACTCCCTCGGCAAGGGTGCCAATAGAACCCGCCGGTTCGCCGTCCTGCCCCGGCAGGAGCGGCCATGGCCGGACCACCCGCCGCCTCCGGAAGCTCCGGCTTCCCGACGGTTCCCCGCGCGGGAGGATCGCCCCGCACCAGGGAGAGGAATTGATCGTGGCTACGATGACTTCGGCCGGGCACACGCGTCGCGACTTTCTCTACATCGCGACCGGCTCGATGGCGGCGGTGGGAGCTGCCGCGGTAGCGGTACCGCTGATCGCGCAGATGAACCCCGACGCTTCCACCATTGCCGCCGGTGCGCCGATCGAGGTCGATCTCAAGCCGATCGCCGAAGGCCAGGTCATCAAGGTGTTCTGGCGCGGCAAGCCGATCTTCATCAACCACCGCACCAAGAAGCAGATCGAGGAAGCGCAGAACGTCGATGTCGCGCGGCTGCCCGATCCGCAGCCCGACTCCGCGCGGGTGAAGCCGAAGCATGAGCAGTGGCAGGTGCTGATCGGCATCTGCACCCATCTCGGCTGCATCCCGATTGCCCATGAGGGTCGCTACAACGGTTACTACTGCCCCTGCCATGGCTCGGTCTACGACACCTCGGGCCGCATCAGGAGCGGGCCGGCGCCGCTAAACCTCGCGCTTCCGCCCTACGAATTCGTCTCCGACACCACCATCCGGATTGGCTGACGGCCGTCCTGAGCATCTCGATCAAGGTTCGATCATGAGCGGACATCCGACCTACCAGCCGCAAAGCGCATTCATGAAATGGATGGAGCGGCGGCTTCCGATCGCGGGGCTGATCTATTCCTCCTTCGTCGCCTACCCGACGCCGCGCAACCTGAATTACTGGTGGACCTTCGGCGGCATCCTGTCCTTCATGCTGGTGGCGCAGATCGTCACCGGTGTCGTACTGGCGATGCACTACACGCCCCACGTCGATCACGCCTTCAATTCCGTCGAGCACATCATGCGCGACGTGAATTACGGCTGGTTGCTGCGCTACCTGCACGCCAACGGCGCCTCGATGTTCGTCCTCGCCGCCTATATCCATATGTTCCGCGGCATATATTACGGCTCATACAAGGAGCCGCGCGAGGTGTTGTGGATCCTTGGCGTGATCCTGCTGCTGCTGATGATCATGACTGGCTTCATGGGCTACGTGCTGCCGTGGGGCCAGATGAGCTTCTGGGCGGCCACCGTCATCACCAATCTGTTCTCGGCGATCCCGATCGTCGGCGAGCCGATCGTCACCTGGCTATGGGGCGGCTTTG